>VBAQ01000001.1 GCA_005883765.1 Bacteroidota bacterium | reverse complement strand
AAAATATTCATCAGGTTCGAGCTTTACTCCCTGCTTAATCGCAAAGTCATTGGCGCCTTTGCCGCTTAAAAAAACGTGGTTGCTATGCAACATTACTTCCGTTGCCAGCATGATAGGATTACGCACATTGCGAACGCCCGCCACAGCGCCGGCTTCAAGAGTTGCTCCATTCATGATCGCAGCATCCATTTCTTGTACGCCCTTTTTCGTAAATACAGAACCCCGGCCTGCGTTGAAGAGAATATTATCTTCCATCACAACAATCGCAGCTTTAACCGCATTCACAGCGGCACCACCTTCGTGCAACACGCCATAACCTGCATCCAGGCCAGCCCTCAGACCGTCCATGTATGCGGCCTCCAGCTCTGGCGTCATGTGTTCTCTAAGGATCGTTCCTGCTCCGCCGTGAATAACAATGGTGAATTTTGACATGCGTGCTAAAGGGTATTTAATCTGTGGCCGAAATTAGCTACTTTACCAACGAATAATTTTTAAGATTTTCAAAAGATGTTTAAAAGAACACTAACACAATCTGATATTTTTTTAATAGTCGCAAATCTGTTGCCCGTATTTGGCGTATGGTTTTGGAACTGGAACCCGATGACAGTATTTATTGTGTATTGCCTGGAAACAATCATAATCGGTTTTTTCAACTTGCTAAAAATGGGAATCGCCACTGCTTATCGCAAGACCGATATCTGGTATAATGGTAACTACCAGGCAAGAGTATCGGGAATATTTTTTATGTTGTTCTTTCTCGTACACTATGGAATGTTCGTCGCTATTCAAATGGGATTATTTTTTGCGGTCTCAGGCCTGGCTGATCAATTCAATATTGGCTTTTTTAGTTTCTTTTTTAAATGGCCGCAGCTCATCGGTAGTGATGCTTATATCATGATCGGGGCATTTGTGTTGAGCTATGGATACAAAACGGTGTCAGAATTTTTGCTGACAGGACAATATCGAAGAGTGCCACTGGGCATCCTGATGTTTCAACCCTATATGCGAATATTTGTGCAACAGGTGACTGTTATCCTGGGAAGTATGTTCCTTGCATTCGGTGCAGGGAAAATTTTCATCCTGGTTTTTGCTTTGGTTAAAATTGTCTTCGAAGTGTATGTGAACTATGAAGGATTAATGAATAAAGCAATAGTCCAGCTTAAACGACAATCAGGAAAGTAATAACTCACATTCTCTTTGCAGCTTTGTCTTGTCTATCGCCACTGTCCCCACTTCTTCGCAAACCAAACCGCCCGCGATATTGGCTACCTCGGCCATGAGATGAACGTTTTGCGTCGCTGCATACACTAAAGCTGCCACTGCAATCACTGTGTCGCCAGCGCCGGATACGTCAGCGATATTGCGAAGATGGGAAGGAATGACCGAAGCCAGTCCATCTTTCTGGTAAAAAACTCCTTTATCTGACAGTGTAATAAATGAAACTCTGTGTTCAAGAACATTTCTCAATTCGAGATGTATTTTGCTTAACAGGGAATCATTCACTTCTTCAAGCAAAAGATTTAACGCTTGTTTTATTTCGCCAAGGTTAGGTTTAAAAATATCTGCCTGATGGTATGAGAAAAAGTTCTTCCTTTTAGGGTCGACCGCGGTGATAACACCTGCTTCCTTGCAAATGGTGATCACTTCATGAATAACCTTTTCAGTCAGTATTCCTTTGTTATAATCTTCAAAGATCATCACGTCCGGGTCATGAGTTTGAATAAACGAACAGACTTGCTGCAACAATAATTCTTCATTGCTTTTGTCAAGTTCGGTAGTTATTTCAGCATCGAGCCTGATCATTTGCTGGTTGCGGCTGATGATTCTTGTTTTATTTGTCGTGACACGGGCAGGGCTTTTTGTCAGATACGAAGTATCAATCATGTTTTCGTGGAACAACTCTTCAAGGAGCAAGCCTTCGTTATCATCTCCAATGACAGACAAAATGAAAACCTGTGATCCTAGTGAATGACAATTCAATGCAACATTCCCTGCGCCACCGATGCGGTACTCCTTTTCCTTCAATTGTACTACGGGTACCGGAGCTTCAGGAGAAATGCGGTCCACTGTTCCCCACATGTATGTGTCAAGCATTACGTCGCCGATTACACCCACTTTTAAAGTCGCGAACGAATCGAAAAGTCGTTGAAAGTTTTCCATGCTGCAAAAATCGGTGAATTATTTTTTCCGCGCAGCGATAGCAATAAAATAGAGAGGAATACCAATGAGTACGATGATGAACCCCGGCCAGGTATAGTCGGGTTTGTATTTGATCAGCAACAAACAAAACGAAATACCTAAAATAATATACACCACCGGCAACACCGGATAACCAAACGCCTTGTATGGTCGCTCCGCATCAGGACGCCTTCTGCGAAGAATAAAAATTCCCAGAATGGTGAGAACATAAAAGATCACGACTACGAAGGACACCATATTTAACAAGTCGCCATATTTGCCACTAAGACAAAGTATAGATGCGAGGATGCACTGTATCCACAATCCCCATTGTGGTACGGCAAATTTGTTTAACTCGCCTGCAGGTTTAAAAAATAATCCATCTTTTGCCATTGTATAATACACTCTTGCTCCTGCCAGGATCAATCCATTGTTGCACCCAAAGGTTGATATCATGATCATCACGGCAATGATAATAGTGCCCGCATTGCCAAATATTACATCAGCAGCCGCTACCGCCACTCTGTCTTTATCAGCCGTAGCAATTTTATCCAGAGGGAGTACAGCAGTGTACATGATGTTGGCCATAACATAAATAATCGTGACGATCAGGGTTCCCAAAAAAAGACTAAGCCCTATATTCCGTTTTGGATTTTTTATTTCACCGGCAATGAATGTCACATTGTTCCACGCGTCAGAGCTAAATACAGATCCGATCATTGCAGCTGCAATCGCGCCCAGGGCAGCGATCATGGTGTAACTTTCAACTGTGCCATCGGGATTGAGCTTGTGAATATTCCAAGCATTCGTCCAATTGGCGGACCACACTGCGGGTTTCAGCAATATCAATCCAAACACGATCAGCCCAAGAAGGCTGAGAAGTTTGATCGTTGTAAGAGTGGTTTGAATGAGCTTGCCGCTTTTAATGCCCCTGGTATTAATAATCGTTAGAAAAATGATCAATGCGATAGAAACCAGCTGGGCGGGCGAAATTTTTATAAATCCTAAGTTAAAAGCAACAAGGTCTTCGCTAACCGAAGGGACTAAATAGGCGAGAAATTTAGAAAAGGCAACACCTACGGCTGCGATTGTTCCGGTTTGAATAACCGCAAAAAAACTCCATCCATAAAGAAAAGCAATAAGTGGATTATAAGCTTCTTTCAAGTAAACATATTGACCACCTGCATTGGGGAACATTCCGCTCAATTCGCCATAGCTTACGGCCGCGGTAATCGTCATAAACCCTGTGATGAGCCATACTGCTATTAACCATCCTGCACTTCCTACATTTCTTGTAATATCTGCGCTGACTATAAAGATACCTGAGCCGATCATAGAGCCGGCAACTATCATCGTCGCATCTACCAATCCCAGCGAACGTTTAAATGAAGTTGCGTGTTGCGGCTCAACTAATATTTCTTCTGCCATGGAGAATTGGTTTAGCGTTCAAGATAAGTAATTTATTTTTTTACACAGTCCCGAACGACTTCCCTTACTGCCGGAAAATTAAAAGGGTAAAATTGAAAATACCATTTGCTGGGTATTCAGATGGTTCGTGTTAGCACCTATTTTTCAAGCCCCATTTACAAGCTATCATCCACAATAAACCCCGCCGTGTGGTGGGGTTTATTTATTTTTCTTTTTCTTTTTTGGCTGCCTTTTTCTTCACATACATCTCATTGAGCCCTTTCAAAAGATCCTTGGTAATATCCATGGTGCTGTCTTTGTAAAAGATCAGGCCGGGCTCGTTAGAAACTATGATTGCATATCTTTTATCCTTGTTGTACTCACCGCAAAACTTTCGGATCATAGAAAGAATTTCCTGTTGCGCCTGTACATAGTAATTGTTGTATTCCTGGTCGAGGCTTGCTTTTGTATCTTTAATGCCCTGCTCCAATTGCGTTAATTCAGCCTTGGCAGATTCTACCTGGGCATTCGTCATGGTAGATCCGTGCTGCTGCAGAAAAACAAATTTTTGCTGGTAAGTGTTTTGAAGACGCCCCATCTCTTCATTGATCCTATCTTCTTTTTTTTCGAGCTCGTTTTTCATCTCCTTTGCCTTTTCAAAATTTGCCGCCACAGAATCCATTTCAAAATAGGCAATTTTACACCCGTCCTGGGAGGCGGTCTTGTCTGCATAATCTTTTTGACCTGATTTTTTCTCAGTAATGGCATTAGTTCTTCGTGAACTGAAATGCAGGTAAAATAAAACACCCACAGCGATCAGCAGTATCACGTTCAGTGCAACTAATCCATTTTTCATCTTCTGCTTTTTTGCAAAATAAACACGATTAGATGGGCAAATATAATGATTGACTTACTTTATGAAACAGTTAACAGGCGCTAACTGGCAATGCACAATCGGCAATTGGCAATAGGCAAACTGGCAATAAAAAAGGAGTAAGATTTCTCTCACTCCTGATGATAATACTTTGCTAGTTGCCTATTGCTTATTGCCTCCCAATAACAATCCGGATGGATCACTCTTCCTCATCAAATGCCATTGCTTCTCTCGTCGTTTGCAATAATTCATATTCTTCCTTGCTGCCAACAATCATGTTTTCAAATTCACGAAGACCAGTACCTGCTGGTATCGGGTGACCAGTGATAACATTCTCTTTCAAGCCAAGCATTTCATCGGACTTGCCCTGGATAGCTGCAGCACTCAGCACTTTTGTTGTCTCCTGGAAGGAAGCTGCCGAGATCCAGCTCTGCGTTCCCAATGATGCTTTGGTGATACCAAGCAACGTAGGCGCAGACGTCGCTGGTCTCGCGTCCCGGTACTCTACCAATTTTTTATCATTCCTGCGCAGAATAGAATTTTCTTCTCTCAACTCGCGGAGACTAACAATTTGTCCTGCGCGCAACTTGGCAGACTCTCCCGGTACAGTGACTACCTTTTTATCAAAAACAAAATCATTTTCTTCAACAAACTCAAATTTATCTACAAGATCTTCTTCAAGGAATTTTGTATCGCCCGGATCAACAATACTGACCTTGCGCATCATCTGGCGAACGATCACTTCAATGTGCTTGTCATTGATCTTCACCCCTTGCAAACGATACACTTCCTGGATTTCATTTACAACATACTGTTGTACTGCAAATGGACCCTGAATGGAAAGAATATCCTGGGGTGAAATTTGACCGTCACTCAATGGAGAACCTGCTTTTACAAAATCCCCATCTTGTGCCAGGATCTGTCGTGTCAGGGGAACAAGATATTTTTTAGTAACCCCATCTTTTGCCTCAATAATTATCTCACGGTTGCCACGTTTTACAGCGCCCATTGTAACAACGCCATCAATTTCTGAAACAATGGCGGGGTTACTGGGGTTTCTTGCTTCAAATAATTCTGTTACTCGTGGCAAACCTCCTGTAATGTCTCTTAATTTTCCAAGTACACGCGGTATTTTCACAATCACCTGGCCAGCTTTCACTTCATCAGATTCTTCTACCACTATATGGCTTCCGGTGGGAAGGTTGTACGATTTTATTTCTTTCCCTTCAACAAGAATAGACGGGATCTTCGTTTTATCGCGGGTTTCAATGACAACCTTTTCGCGGTGACCCGTTTGTTCATCGGCCTCCTCACGATAAGTTACCCCTTCTATCACATTCTCGAATTTTACTGTTCCGTTCAGCTCCGCAACAACTACGTTGTTAAAAGGATCCCACGTGCAGATCACCTCTCCCCTGTTTACTTTTTGGCCGTCTTTCACCAGCAATGTAGCTCCATAAGGAATATTGTGTGTGATCAGCAAACGATCATTCTTTGTATCAATGATCCTTACTTCGCCCGTGCGACCAATTACAGTTTGTACTTTCTCACCTTCATTATTCTCGGTGAATACAGTGCGCAACCCGTCATACTGAATGGTTCCATCGAATTTTGCAGGAAGCGTTGATTCAACTGATGCTGAGCCAGCCACACCACCAACGTGGAATGTACGAAGCGTTAACTGCGTACCTGGTTCACCAATCGACTGCGCCGCAATGATACCTACCGCGTCACCTTTTTGTGCGAGCGCACCCGCTGCCAAATTCTTGCCGTAACATTTTACACAGACGCCGCGTTTGCTTTCACATGTAAGCACTGAACGGATCTCAACGGCTTCTACGCCGGCCTCTTCTATTTTCCTTGCAATCTCCGTGGTGATCTCGTCACCAGCTGCCGCCAGCAAATCATCCGACTGGGGTTCGTACACATCGTGCAATGAAGTACGACCTTCTATTCTGTCGCTCAATGGTTCAATGACATCTTCATTATCCTTCAATGCAGTCGTCGCAATTCCACGCAGCGTGCCGCAATCTTCTTCAGTGATCACCACATCCTGTGCCACGTCAACTAAACGACGCGTGAGGTACCCGGCATCAGCTGTTTTCAGCGCAGTATCAGCAAGACCTTTACGGGCACCGTGCGTTGAAATGAAATAATCCAACACATTTAATCCACCCTTGAAATTTGAAAGGATTGGATTTTCGATAATCTCCGATCCTGTTGAACCAGATTTCCTCGGTTTTGCCATCAGTCCTCTCATGCCAGCCAACTGTTTGATCTGTTGTTTGGAACCCCGTGCTCCTGAGTCGAGCATCATATACACTGAATTGAAACCTTGCTTATCACTGCTCAGATCACGAATTAGGGTTTCAGTGATCCTCGTGTCAACACGACTCCAGATATCAACGATCTGGTTGTAGCGCTCATTATTTGTGATGAGGCCTGTGTTATAGTTGTCCCACACTTCGTCCACTTCACCTTTGGCATTTTCCAGCAATTCTTCTTTTATTTCCGGAATGATCAGGTCGTTAATATTAAATGACAGCCCTCCCTGGAATGCCGTGCGAAAGCCGAGCTGTTTAATATCATCTAAAAATTTTACTGTCTTTGGAATATTTGTGATCTTGATAATATCTCCAATGATCTCGCGAAGGTTTTTCTTGGTCAACAATGCATTCACAAAGCCAACTTCGTTAGGTACATGCTGATTAAAAATAACCCGACCCACGGTTGTTTCGATCAATTTATGCTCCAGCAAGCCATCTGTGTTACGAATATTTGCTTTTACTTTTATCCAGGCATGTAAATCCATCACACCTTCGTTGTACGCAATGATTACCTCTTCGGTTGAATAAAATACTTTTCCTTCTCCTTTTACTTTTTCGGTCTCAGTGGACTTTTTACCCTTGGTGATATAATATAATCCCAGCACCATGTCCTGTGAAGGAAGAGTAATAGGTGTGCCATTCTGAGGATTCAAAATATTGTGAGAAGCAAGCATGAGCAACTGCGCTTCCAATACTGCAGCATTGCTTAAAGGAACATGCACGGCCATTTGGTCACCATCAAAGTCAGCATTGAAAGCAGTGGTTACCAACGGGTGCAGTTGTATCGCTTTACCTTCAATCAATTTCGGCTGAAACGCCTGGATAGACAAGCGGTGCAATGTCGGAGCACGATTCAGTAATATGGGATGACCTCTCAAAATATTCTCAAGAATATCCCAAATAACAGCTTCCTTCTTATCGACAAGTTTTCTTGCAGACTTGACTGTTTTGACGATCCCTCTTTCAATCAGTTTGCGAATAATGAACGGCTTGAACAATTCTGCAGCCATATCTTTCGGCAATCCGCATTCATGCAACTTTAATTCCGGACCTACCACAATTACGGAACGCCCTGAATAATCAACGCGCTTACCAAGCAGGTTTTGACGGAAGCGGCCTTGCTTACCCTTCAATACATCACTCAATGATTTCAACGCACGACCACCTTCGGCCTTTACGGCGTTTGATTTTCTCGAGTTATCAAACAAGCTGTCAACAGCTTCCTGTAACATACGTTTTTCGTTACGAAGAATGACTTCAGGAGCCTTGATCTCCAGCAATCTCTTCAAACGATTATTGCGAATGATCACGCGTCGATACAGATCGTTCAGGTCTGACGATGCAAAACGACCACCGTCCAATGGAACCAATGGACGCAGTTCTGGTGGAATCACCGGGATATATTGCATTACCATCCATTCTGGACGGTTCGTAATTCTTGAATTCGCGTCGCGAAAAGCTTCCACCACGCTCAGGCGTTTCAATGCATCGGCTTTACGCTGTTGTGATGTTTCCGTTGCCGCAGCATTGCGCAGGTCAAACGATAATTGGTCAAGCTCAATTCGTGCCAGCAGATCATGCACTGCTTCGGCACCCATCTTAGCAATAAACTTGTTCGGGTCGTCATCGGGCAGATACTGGTTTTCCTTTGGCAATGCTTCCAGGATATCGAGGTATTCTTCTTCTGTTAGCAGGTCGCCATAATTCTGACCCTTATCAGCACGAAGACCTGACTGGATCACTACAAATCGCTCATAATACACAATGCTCTCTAATTTCTTCGAGCTCATGCCCAACAAATAACCGATCTTATTTGGAAGCGATTTAAAATACCAGATGTGAACAACAGGAACAACCAGTTTGATATGTCCCATTCTCTCACGGCGAACTTTTTTCTCCGTCACTTCCACACCGCAACGATCGCACACGATGCCTTTATAACGGATGCGCTTGTATTTTCCACAGGCACACTCATAATCTTTCACCGGGCCAAAAATCCTTTCGCAAAACAAACCATCGCGTTCCGGTTTGTAAGTGCGATAGTTAATCGTTTCGGGTTTCAACACTTCACCATAGCTTCTTTCCAGGATAGAATCCGGAGAAGCCAAACCAATAGTGATTTTAGAAAACGTTGGCCTCGGACGATTTTCTTTTTTGATAGCCATAATTTCTTTTTATCTTTTTTCAGTTTTTTTTTGTTACAAGCGACATCAACGTGTTCATCTTTGTTGCGTCGCACTCTTGTACGTTCGGTTCGCTCTTCAGCCATCAGCGGGGAATTATCAGAGATGAGTACTCATTACTCATTACTCATTATTCATCACTCCTTATTCAAACTTCAGGTCAAGACCCAACCCGCGCAATTCATGCACCAACACATTGAATGATTCGGGAATGCCTGCCCGCGGAACGTTATCACCTTTCACAATACTCTCATAGGTCTTTGCACGACCAATGATATCGTCTGATTTGATGGTAAGTAATTCCTGCAGAATGTTGGATGCACCATACGCCTCCAATGCCCAAACTTCCATCTCACCGAATCGCTGACCACCAAACTGGGCCTTGCCACCCAATGGTTGTTGAGTAATCAAGCTGTAAGGTCCGATCGAGCGGGCGTGCATCTTATCGTCCACCATGTGGTGAAGTTTGATCATGTAGATGACACCCACCGTAGCTTTTTGATGGAATCGTTCGCCGGTTTCACCGTCATATAAATATGTGTGACCGTACCGGGGAATGCCAGCCTGCTGACAGTAGTCAGCAATTTCATCCACTGTCGCTCCGTCAAAGATGGGCGTTGAAAATTTCATCCCCAGTTTTTGTCCTGTCCAACCCAGTACCGTTTCATAGATCTGTCCGAGGTTCATTCGGCTTGGCACACCGAGTGGGTTTAGAACAATATCAACAGGAGTTCCGTCTTCCAGGAATGGCATATCTTCCTCACGCACGATCTTAGCAACGATTCCTTTATTACCGTGACGGCCTGCCATCTTATCTCCCACTTTCAGCTTACGCTTGACCGCTAAGTAAACTTTTGCGAGCTTTAACACGCCCGCGGGTAGCTCATCTCCTATTGAGATGTTGAATTTTTCTCTCTTATAGCGGCCTAATTCCTCATTATACTTGATATTAAAATTGTGTAACAACACATTTATCTGCTCATCTATTTTTTTATCACCTGTCCATCCTAATGGATTTACATTCTGGTAGTCAATACCAGCAAGGTTCTTTGCAGTAAATTTTGCACCCTTTCCGATCAGCACTTCTCCAAAATTGTTGCTCACGCTCGCTGACGTGTGTTCCTTTAACAACACTTGTAGTTTCTCAAGCAGCACTTCCATCAGGTCGGCCTCATTCTTCTCGTGTAATTTCTCCAATTTCTCCAGGGCTGCCTTCTCTCTTACTTTGGCATTCTTGTCCTTCTTCGCTCTCTGGAATAATTTCTTTGCGATCACCACACCTTCTACTCCGTTTGGCGCCTTCAATGAGGCATCTTTTGCGTCTCCGGCCTTGTCTCCAAAAATGGCACGCAACAATTTTTCTTCGGGAGTAGGATCGCTTTCACCCTTTGGAGTGATCTTACCAATAATAATATCACCTTCTTTTATTTGGGCGCCGATCCTGATAATACCATTTTCATCAAGGTCTTTTGTGGCTTCTTCCGAAACATTCGGAATATCAGGAGTCAGTTCTTCTTCACCCAGTTTTGTATCACGCACTTCAAGTTCGTACTCGGAAATATGAACAGAAGTGAACAGGTCTTCTTTTACCACTTTTTCACTGATCACAATCGCATCTTCGAAATTGTAACCTTTCCAGGGCATAAAGGCCACTTTCAAATTTTTTCCGAGGGCCAATTCACCATTTTGGGTAGCATACCCTTCAGTAAGAAAGTCCCCTTCTTTTACCTGTTGACCTTTTTTAACGGCTGGCTTTAAATTAATGGCTGTCTCCTGGTTCGTTTTTATGAACTTGGTGAGTCTGTAAACTTTCAGATCATCCTCGAAGCTCACAAGTTTTTGAGTGTCGTTCCGGTTATAACGAACATGAATTTCATTAGCATCAACATATTCTGCCACGCCATTTCCTTCTGCATGAATTTGAATTCTCGCATCACGGGCTGCCTTTCCTTCCAATCCGGTTCCTACAATTGGAACATCCGGGCGGATCAATGGAACAGCCTGGCGTTGCATGTTTGATCCCATGAGAGCACGGTTAGCATCATCATGTTCAAGGAAAGGAATTAACGACGCACTCAAACCCACGATCTGGTTAGGCGCTACGTCCATAAACTCCACGTCCGTTTTGTCAAGAATTGGGAAATCCCCGGTTTCACGACTAACTACTTTTTCCTCAACAAAGTTGCCCAGATCATCAAGGGGTGAATTCGCTTGCGCAATCTTAGCTGTGTCTTCTTCTTCCGCACTTAAGAATGTGAGCTGCTTCATATTCACCTTGCCATTCTCAACCTTACGATAAGGAGTTTCAATGAAACCCATCTCGTTTATCTTGGCATGCACACAAAGCGTAGAGATCAAACCAATGTTTGGACCTTCAGGAGTTTCTATTGTGCACAAGCGACCGTAGTGAGAATAGTGTACGTCCCGCACTTCAAAGCCTGCTCTTTCACGACTCAGACCGCCGGGACCCAACGCTGAGATACGGCGTTTGTGTGTGATCTCAGACAGCGGATTGGTCTGATCAAGGAACTGCGACAACTGAGATGTTCCAAAGAAAGAATTGATCACAGAAGAGAGAGTTCTTGCATTGATGAGGTCCACCGGAGTGAAGACTTCATTGTCACGCACATTCATTCTCTCGCGGATCGTTCTTGCCATACGTGCAAGTCCTACTCCGAATTGAGCGTACAGCTGCTCACCCACAGTGCGCACACGACGGTTACTCAAGTGATCGATATCATCGATCTCTGCTTTACCGTTTGTCAAACGAACGAGGTATTTGATGATCTCAATAATATCCTCTTTCGTCAATGTTTTTTGCTCAAGCGGAGAATTGAGACCAAGCTTTCTGTTAATCTTGTATCTGCCCACTTCGCCGAGATCATAACGCTTATCACTGAAAAATAATTTATCAATAATACCTCTTGCGGTTTCATTATCCGGGGCATCGGCACCACGAAGTTGGCGATAGATATGTTGAACAGCTTCCAACTCACTGTTAGAAGTGTCTTTGTTCAATGTGTTATAGATGATAGCATAATCGCCACCTACATCCTCCTTCTGTATGAAAACGCTTTTTACGTCCATGTCCACGATCATATCGACGGCTTCCTGGTCGAGGATCGAGTCGCGTTCAAGCACGACTTCATTTCTTTCAATGGATACTACCTCGCCGGTGTCTTCATCAACGAAATCTTCCACCCAGCTCCTCAACACGCGAGCGGCCAGCCGGCGACCAATGTATTTGTGTAAGGCCTTTTTATCTCCCTTCACTTCATCAGCCATGCCAAACAATTCGAGAATGTCCTTGTCAGTTTCATAACCAATTGCACGAAGAAGAGTCGTTACGGGAAATTTTTTCTTTCGATCGATGTAGGCATACATCACATTGTTGATGTCAGTGGCAAATTCCATCCATGCACCTTTGAAAGGAATTACTCTCGCTGAATAAATCTTTGTTCCATTAGGATGTATCGATTGACCAAAGAACACGCCCGGCGAACGGTGCAATTGAGAAACAACTACACGCTCGGCACCGTTTATGACAAACGTGCCTCTTGGCGTCATGTAAGGAATATTTCCAAGAAATACATCCTGCACGATTGTTTGAAAGTCCACGTGTTCCTCATCATTACAACTTAAACGAAGCTTTGCCTTGAGAGGAACTGCATACGTTAATCCACGCTCCATGCATTCTTCAATGGTGTAGCGGGGCGGATCAATGAAATAATCTAAAAACTCCAGCACGAAAATGTTACGTGTGTCGGTGATGGGAAAGTTTTCACGAAATACACGAAACAAGCCTTCAATATTTCGTTTGTCGGGTGTGGTTTCTAACTGGAAAAAATCTTTGAATGATTGAATTTGAATATCCAGTAGGTCAGGAGCATCAGCAAGATGTTTGATTTTACCAAAATCAATCCTGTGATTCAATTTTGTTGAAGACATAGGCTTATAAACCGATTTTTAAAAAGTCAATGACGCACAAATCACTTTAGGCTTTTTTCACTTTTGGAAAAAAGCCTTTGAAACTCAACTATTTAATCATGATTGGTAACGTCAAAATGTATTTGGCCAAATTAAAGGAACGCAAAGGTAAGGAATAAAGCCTTACAAACAAGAAATCTTTGGCAACAAACATTAAGCCATAAACTCTGCAGCGCACTGCTCTCATAAGCCAAAATCAATGTAGATTAGGGAAACCTTACTTATGAGATGGACAGCCTTCATCACGGAATATCTAACATTTACCCGCAAGGAAAGAATCGGATTATTGGTCATCGTTTTGCTCATTTTTCTAATATGGATACTCCCTAAAGTAATTCCTTCTGGAAAATCAAAGTCATTTGCCGCTGATACGAGTTGGATAACTGCTGCAAAAAAATTGCAGCATGAAAATTTTGATCAGGATGATGATTCGAATGCAAACCATGGAGGCCAGCCAGTTTACGATAAATCTGCAAATGATTATTTCGATAATCGATCGGGCTCGTTATTTTATTTTGACCCAAACGCATTGTCTGATGCCGGATGGCGGAAATTGGGAATACGTGAAAAAACGATAAGCACCATTCAAAAATATCTGGCCAAAGGAGGTCATTTTTATGCGCCGGAAGACCTGACAAAAATTTATAGTCTTCGCAGCGACGAGTTTACACGATTGAAACCTTACATAAAAATAGAACGATCGAATGACGAAAAAGATCAAAATTACATCTACACAAAAAATGAATACAAAGAAAAGCGTCAGTCTGATCACCAGTCTGGATACAAAGTAGTTGATGTAAATGTCGCAGACACCTCTACACTAATTGCTTTACCCGGTATCGGAACCAAACTGGCAGGCAGGATTATAAGTTTTAGAGATAAACTGGGAGGATTTTATTCGATTGACCAGGTGGCGGAGATCTACGGGCTTCCAGATTCGACATTTGAAAAAATAAAACCGTTTCTGAAACTGGAAAACATTTCGCTAAAAAAATTTAACCTTAATACCGCATCAAAAGATGAGATGAGATCACATCCTTACATAAAATGGAATCTGGCAAATGCAATTGTTGAATATCGAAATCAGCACGGTAATTTCACTGCCGTAGAAGATCTAAAAAAACTCAGCTTGATTACTGAAGAAGTCTTTGCAAAAATAAAGCCTTACGTTGTCGTGCAGTAGCATTAAAAAAGTAGCCTTTGTAAGACGACCTCTCTCATACTTTATCCACTGGTTACTACACCCTCGACGATTAGGCGTTTTTCTTTGATTCTGGCGCTCTTGCCGCTGCGCTTGCGCTGGTAATAAAGTTTGGAACGGCGAATACGACCTGTCTTATTCAACACGATAGATTCAATATTGGGAGAGAAAAATGGAAATAATCTTTCGACCCCGACACCGTCACTGATCTTCCGCACAGTAAAAGTAGCTGTGGCACCCGTTCCCTGGCGCTTGATAACATCACCTTTAAAAGACTGGATCCTTTCTTTATTTCCCTCGATGATCTTATAGTTCACGGTGATGTTATCGCCCGGCTTAAACTCCGGGAAGTCTTTCTTGCCGGTCAACTGGTCGTGAACATATTGTAAAGCGCTCATAATTGACAAATTTTTAAACGGGTCGCAAAGATAGCAGAATTGAGCGAAATCGGAATTACTGATTGCAATTTTTTTGTTCAGTGCCGAATCGAATTATCTTCCTAGCGGGCTACATTTACCGCTCTCTTCTCCCTGATCACAGTAACTTTTATCTGGCCCGGGAAAGTCATTTCGTTTTGGATTTTTTGAGCTATCTCAAATGACAATCGGTCAGAATCTGCGTCGGTTACTTTTTCAGCTTCAACGATTACTCTTAATTCGCGGCCTGCTTGTATGGCGTATGCCTTTTCCACTCCCTGGTAAGCGAGAGCAAGGTTTTCTAAATCCTTAATGCGCTGAAGATATTGTTGCATGATCTCTCTGCGGGCCCCAGGCCTTGCACCACTAATGGCATCACAAGCTTGCACGATCGGAGAAATGACGTATTGCATTTCGATTTCATCATGGTGAGCACCGATTGCATTCACTACTGCCGGATTCTCACCATATTTTTCTGCCAGTTTCGCCCCCAACAAAGCGTGGCTCAATTCGGTCTCTTCATCTGGTACCTTTCCGATGTCATGAAGCAAACCGGCTCGCTTGGCCAGTTTGGGATTTAAGCCTAACTCGGAAGCCATCACTCCGCATAGCTACCTCCCTGCTATGCATCAAAAGATTTTGACCATATGAAGAGCGGAAACGCATCTTGCCCACGATACGCACGAGGTCCTTATGTAAACCATGAATACCTAGTTCGATCACGGTTCTTTCACCGATTTCAGCGATTTGTTCTTCCAGTTGCTTGCGCGTTTTTTCGACGATCTCCTCGATTCTTGCCGGGTGTATTCGACCATCGGCTACAAGCCGTTGTAGGCTTAACCGCGCTATTTCGCGCCGTAACGGGTCGAAGGAAGAGAGGATAATTGCTTCCGGTGTGTCATCTACGATGAGATCGACGCCCGTAGCTGCTTCGATTGCCCGAATGTTGCGCCCTTCACGGCCAATGATCTGCCCTTTTATCTCATCGCTTTCAAGATTAAAAACGGTGATGGCATTTTCGATCGCCTGCTCTGCCGCGGTACGCTGGATAGTTTGAATAATGATTTTACGAGCTTCCTTGTTGGCTTTTTGCTTGGCGTCGTCAATTATTTCTTGTTGCATACCCAAAGCCGCCGTCTGAGCTTCGTGCTTGAGACTCTCTACTAACTGAGTCTTGGCTTCCTCAGCAGTAAGGCCCGCAATTTTTTCCAACCTGCGAATGTGTTCTTCCTGATGCTTTTCAAGTTCAGTGCGTTTGATATTTACTAACTCAATTTGCCTGTTCAGGTTTTCCTTGATGGCCTCGTTCTCTTTGATTTGCCTGTCGAGATTATTTTCCTTTTGATTTATACTCTGCTCCTTTTGACGAATCCTATTTTCTCCTTCACCCATTTTTCTATTTCTCTCCAGAACTTCCTTATCATGTTCGGCCTTCATTTGAACGAACTTTTCTTTTGCCTCCAACTCTTTCTCCTTGCGAATAGTCTCAGCTCTTATTTCGGCTTCCTTAACGACAGCCTGTGCCTGGATCTCTGCTTCTTCAATTTGTCTGCGGGTATCCTTTGCAAAAATGAATTTACCCGCTATGATGCCAACGACCAGTGCGGATACACCAATTATAATGTATATGATGTTTGGGTCCATGAATCGGTTTTTTAATTTGTTCCAAAATGCTATTTCTTATAGAGTCACTCATATCCTCCAGGTAGTTCGTTTAACGGAACCGCCATCGGGCGAAGATACAAAACGGAGCTGATTGAAAACAAGCTAAATGAAGTTGATTACTAGGAATTTGGCAAGAATTACGAGGGCAGTCTTATTCAATGCCTACTTGAGTTGGTCTTCGAGCATTCGCTCTATGGTGTGCAATTGACTAGCTATATTATCCTTATCCACTTGCTGAACTATGGCGGCATTTTGTTCGGTGGCGAACCATACCAGTACCATGGCCACATAGTCTTGCATGTCCTTGCCAGCAAATTGGGTTTTAAACTCGATTATCTTCTCATTTATTGTTTTGACGGTCTTGCGCAGTACCTCTTCGTCCTCAGGTAAGATTCTCAGACGGTAGCTGCGATTTGCGATAATGACCGTTACGGGAATTAATTCGCTCATAGCTTGCATTTTACAAATTCATTATTTAATTTCAACCTCCCTTGTCCCAAATAAGGCTGTTAAACTTTGAAAACATTTTAATCCATGAATATCCTAACAAAACCTTTCACACTAAATCAATACCGATGTTTGCCAAAGTTAAATCAACAGTCTTTATAGACTCGCTCAAATTTGAATTGACCGCTCCTCCTCCTGACACATCGCTGAAAGCTATTCTAAGAGATGATAAAGGTTGTGTGTGCAGCACTCTCGAAGCAAAAATGCCAGCCAGAAATAATGAAGTGATATGGAGAGGATTAAACAATTTGCCTTACGGCGTTTATACGTTGGAGCTTACACAGGGGCAAGACGAAATGAAAATGAAACTGGTGAAGAGAATCTAGTTACTCGCTAAGTAACGCAATGCATTTGTCTATTTCCTGTATGTAGTGGTTAATTCGTTTTTCAAATTCCTTTTTGTCATTCTCATCCCAATTTCCTGAACTGATCTTTAATACTTCCACCTTCTGCTTTAGTGCGTCAATCGTTTGGTGATATTGCGAACTTTGCCTGGACGATTTTTCTAATTCTTTTTTCAATTGCGTATTTTCTCTCTGCAATTCATTAAACCGCTTCAACATTCGTTCAACCTTTTCCTGTATCCGCTTTATCTGCACATCCAGATCAGACATGATTGTACTCCAATAATTTTTTATTTTGAGTTTTATTTTCTTATTTCAGCATCCAGTTCTTTAACAAGGGCTGCCATGATCTTATTCATCATTTCATCAATTTCCAAGTCGGTTAGTGTCCTTTCTTTGTTCAAGAAAGTAAAGTTAATCGCCATTGACTTTTTATCCCGCCCAAGCTTCTCGCTTTCAAACACGTCAAACAATCTCATCTCCTGTAATTGATCCAATTTGAGTTTTTGTACCGCCCCTTCTGCTTGCTCGTATTTCAATTGGCTGTCAACAATGATGGCAAGATCCCTTTGTACTGCAGGAAATCTCGGAATGCCTTCAATCCTTATTTCACTAGTCTCAGCCTGTACGTGCAAAGCATTCCAGTTGATGTCGGCAAAATAAACAGGTTGCTTGATATCAAACTGGCTCAGTAGAGTATTGTTTACTGCGCCCAATTGTATCATCACCGATCCATTGATCCTGATTTGCGACGCGATTGACAGCTTCGGATGAGTGAAGGCCTCAAAACTATCTGCCGTTATCCCCAATAGCTTCAATAAAGATGTCACGGCACCCTTTAAAAAATAAAAGTCAGCCTTACCAGTTTTACTGCGCCAGCTATCATCATGCACGTGTCCGGTGGTGTAAAGACACAGATGCTCGGTTTCATAATATTTGCCTGCGCCTTGCTTATAGTATGTTTTTCCAAAATCAAAAAATTTCAGGTCATTATTCTTTCGGTTTAAATTGTAAGCAATCGACTCCAGGCCAGTTTCGAGCATGGATGGGCGCATGATATTTAGATCAGCGCTAAGACTATTCAGCATCTTCACGGCCTCCTGCAATTCAACTTCATCGAAATAGGCCTCATTTGTGATCGAGTTAGTCATGATCTCATTAAACCCTAACCCCACTAAATAGTTTGAACATTTTTCGCGGAACATTTCCGCGCTGTAATGTTCCTCAACTGATGGCGTCATGGTAATGGAAGCAGGTATTTCAATATTATCCAGGCCGTCAATACGAATGATTTCTTCTACAACGTCTGCCGGTAAAAAGATATCCGGTTTGTGCAAAGGCGCCGTTACTACCAATTCATCAATACCTTCTTTAATAATGTCAAATCCAAGAACACTAAGGATATCTTTTACGGTGTCGGGATGATAATTTTTCCCTGAAAGTTTTTTCAGGTAATGATATTTCAATGCCACCTGGACTTTTTCCCGTGGATGCGGATAAACATCGACAATCTCAGAGGTGATCTCACCACCACAAATTTCTTTGATCATCATCGCTGCCCTTTTCAATACATTTACCGTGTTGCCAATGTCAATTCCTTTTTCAAAGCGGCTGGCCGCATCCGTGCGCAAGCCGTGACGAAATGATGTTTTGCGGATATTGATCGGATTAAACCAGGCACTTTCCAAAAAAACATTTGTCGTTTTATCCGTAACACCACTATGCAAACCACCAAACACACCGGCAATGCATACACCTTCCTTTGCATCACAAATCATTAAATCCTCCGCACTTAATTTCCTTTTCTTTTCATCCAGGGTAACAAATTCCGTCCCTTCTGGTAAATTTTTTACAATTATTTCCTGCCCTCTTAATTCATCGGCATCAAAAGCATGAAGTGGCTGACCAGTTTCATGTTGAATATAATTAGTGACATCGACAATATTGTTGATTGGTCTCACTCCAATCGCCTTCAGTCTCTGCTGCATCCATAACGGAGAGACAGCAATCCTGATGTTTGAGATACTTACTCCAGAATAACGTTGACAGGCCTCTGTATTTTCAATGGTAACCCGAATGGGACGAGAATTGTTATCTGCCTTAAACGCCGTGAGAGTTGGAAGCCGCGGTTTTGAACTTTTTCTATCATGGTGGCTTAAATAAGCGCACACATCTCTTGCCACGCCCCAATGACTCATCGCGTCCATGCGATTGGGCGTAAGGCCAATTTCATAAACCCAATCCTGATATAATTGAAAATATTCAGCCGCGAGAGTTCCTGGTTTCGCATCGTTAGCCAGAACCATGATGCCTGCATGTGATGTTCCCAGGCCAATTTCATCTTCTGCACATATCATTCCCTGGCTTTCTACACCGCGAATTTTAGCAACCTTGATCTCAAACGGCTCGCCTTCCACAGGAAAAATTGTAGTACCGGGCTTTGCGACTATTACTTTTTGTCCAACTGCAACATTAGGTGCGCCGCAAACAATCTGTAAAGGGTTTACTGCATTAATATTTACAGTGGTCAAAGTAAGCTTATCTGCATTCGGATGCTTGTCGCAAGTCAGCACTTCGCCAATTACCAGTCCTTCAAGGCCGCCTTTGACGTCTTCGTATTTATAAAAATCTTCCACTTCGAGGCCAATCGATGTGAGAATGCGGCTCAATCTTTCCGGTTCAGGGATTGCAGGAACATATTCGCCCAGCCATTTGTAAGAAACTTTCATACTCGCTACCTTAATTTACTCCGGTGTTTGCAGGCTGACAAAGATATACGAAACAGGAGAACAGTTTACCCGACGTCAAGCCCTGGTCTCTTATCATGATTCGTTCGTTTCTTTGTTAGCCGATATGGATCCAGTTATTATTTATATCATAGGTGTTTCCGGATCGGGAAAAACGACCGTCGGAAAAAAATTGTCGGCAAGAACAGGCATTCCCTTTTTTGATGGTGATGACTTCCATCCTCTTTCGAACAAAGAAAAAATGAAGGCGGGACAGGCTTTGAATGATCAAGATCGAGCGGAATGGTTAACGAGCATCAATGAACTGGCAAAGGTTGAAATGAAAAAAGCAGGAGCTATTATTGCCTGCTCTGCACTTAAAGAAAAATACAGAACAGCACTATCGGCCGGGATCACCGTCCCATTGGTCTGGATATTTTTAAAAGGCAGCTATGAACTGATACAGCAGCGTATGAAAGCAAGAAAAGATCATTTCATGCCGCCGGGTCTGCTGTCCTCGCAATTTGAGATACTCGAGATACCACACCAAGCTGTGACTATTGATATTTCAAATGGGCCTGATCGAATTGTCGATCTGATCATGTCAGAATTGCGATCAAAAAATAATGCCGGGTTGTAATCATCAATAAGTGCTGAATAGCACCACGTCAAGTGAATGTCAGAACACCACTGCAAGCGGCAAAACTCAACATGAAGGTAATTCGACATTTCAAAAACTCTATCTTTATAAGAACCCGAAAGGGTTCAAGGCAACCTGATGGATCCCTTATTTGTCGGCAAGGAAAAAATTGCTTCGCTGTTAACGATGAAAGAGTGCATTGATGTGATGGAGAAAATGTTTCGTTCGTTTGCGGGTGGTCAATGCATGCAGCCACTGCGAACTATAATGCGGCTGTCGGACAAACCAGGCTTGTTGGGCATGATGCCGGGCTATGCAAAGGATCTTGGGGTGATGGGAATTAAAGTGATCAGTGTGTTTCACGCCAACAAAGATGCCGGTTACCCATCTCACCAGGGAGTAGTGATGTTGCTTGATGCCGAGCATGGACAACCCCTGATGATCTTTGATGCATCTGAGATCACCGCCATCCGTACCGCGGCCGCCAGCGCACTAGCCACGGCACTTCTATCAAGAGAAAATTCCAAGTTGCTTGCGATTATTGGTTCGGGTGAACAGGCGCAAAGACACATTGAATCTATCCGACTAGTCAGAAATATAGAACAAATAAATCTTTGGAGCAGGAGTGAAAAAAATGCGTTCAGGCTTGCGAAAAAAATATCGAGCCGGTACGCTGTACCGATCACCACAACAAAAACTGCACAGCAGGCTGTAGAGAATGCAGATATTATTTGCACAGTTACGTCATCGCCCCAACCGGTTGTAATGGGTGATTGGATTTCCAGGGGTACCCACATCAATGCTGTTGGCTCCAGCACTCCCTCCTCACGCGAGTTGGATACGGCCGCTATTGTGAAATCAAAATTGTTTACTGACTGTTATGACTCTCTTTTTAACGAAGCTGGTGACTTTCTCATTCCGAAAAAAGAAGGTGCGTTGACGAACGATCATGTTAATGGCGAATTGGGTGAAGTTTTGACTGGAGTGAAGAAGGGAAGAGAAAGTGAGGATGAGATAACTATTTTTAAGTCCTTAGGAATTGCGATCGAGGATATTTTTGCCTGCTGGTTTATTTTTCAGAAAATTAATTCAAGATAAAGCGCGAAAGTATGATCACTGAACAAACAAAAATTACAGTCACACTTGAAGACATTCGCCAAGCACACCAGCGAATTAAAGGAAAAGTGAATCGTACGCCACTCATGCGGTTTTATTACGAAGGATTCCCAGGAGAAATTTATCTGAAGCCGGAAAATCTTCAGCCTATCGGTTCTTTTAAATTGAGAGGCGCTGGCAATGCCATGAGTGTTGCTGACAAATCACTTCTTAAGCAGGGAGTCTATACAGCCAGTGCGGGAAACATGGCGCAGGGCGTAGCGTGGAATGCAAGAATGATGAACATTCCGTGCACTGTGGTCGTGCCCGATCATGCCCCGCAAACAAAACTGGATGCCATTACAAGGCTCGGCGCAAAATTTATCAAAATTCCATTTAATGATTGGTGGCAGGTGATCATAACAAGAGAATTCGAGGGCATGAAAGGTTTGTTCATACACCCGGTAGCTGATCCGCAGGTGATTGCCGGTAACGGAACCATTGGATTGGAAATACTCGAAGACCTTCCTGGTGTAGACACGGTAATCGTACCCTATGGTGGCGGTGGTCTCATCAGTGGAATAGCTACAGCAATAAAAGCAATAAAACCGGAAGTGAGAATCTTTGCTTCGGAAGTTGAAACGGCTGCGCCACTTGCCCCTTCCCTTGCTGCCGGTCACCCAGTGGAGGTAGAGTATGTTCCAAGCTTTGTGGATGGTATGGGAAGCAGCAGCATACTTGCTGAGATGTGGCCTCTTGTGAGTAAGCTGGTGGATGGCTCCATCGTTTTGAGCCTGAAACAAATTGCGGCAGCAATGAAGTTGTTAATGGAAAGAAGCCGCATTATTGCGGAAGGAGCGGGAGGTTCATCGCTGGCGGCTGCGCTGACAGCAAAAGCCGGACATGGAAAGATCGTTTGTGTAATATCCGGTGGAAATATTGATGCGGAAAAATTGATTAAAATTCTTTCGGGAACAATTAGCTAGACACGACATCATTATGCCTTTTTTCAAAATTTTTTTTTGCTTTTGTTTGCTTGTATGCTCAGTCCCCGTGCCTACTCAAAAAATTAAGCCCACTCCAATCATTTTTGACAGCGACATGGGACCTGATTATGATGACGTAGGTGCCATTGCATTGCTTCATGCATTTGCCGATAGCGGTTATGTCAAAATTCTGGCTACAGTGGCAAGCACAAAATATGAAGGAGTGGCAGCAGTATTCAATGTATTCAATACCTATTTTAACAGGCCTGGTTTATTGATCGGAGTACCAAAAGAGAAAGCGCTTGATCTAAGAGATTGGCAACATTGGACGGACACATTAATATTGAAGTACCCTCATAAAATAAAAAAGAATGAAGAAGTGCCTGCTGCTACGGAAGTGTATAGAAAAGTCCTTGCCACGCAGCCTGATAAAAGTGTCACAATTGTAACCACAGGATTTCTTACTAATCTTTATGCCTTGATGACTTCAATGCCGGACAAATATTCAAAGCTGAATGGCAAAGAATTAATAAAGAAAAAAGTGAAGCAATTAGTTTGCATGGCAGGCAGATTTCCTTCCGGGAGTGAATTTAATGTTAACCGGGATGCAGTTGCCTCGCAATTTGTATTTGAACATTGGGAAACTCCTGTATTGTTGAGTGGCTTTGAAATAGGCATGAAAATAAAGACCGGCTTGCCTATCATACAAAATGCTGCTATCATTAATAGTCCTGTAAAAGATGTGTTCCGGATTTGTATACCGCTGAGCAATGAAGATAGTGCGGGCCGTAAGAGCTGGGACGAAACAGCAGTGTTAGTAGCCGTCAAGGGATATAGACCCTGGTATGGGGTCAAAAAAGGTAAAATGGTAGTAGCAAACGATGGAAGCAATACGTGGATCACAAAACCCTCAATCCATAGTCATCTTGTGGAACAGCAGTCATCTCAGATCGTTCAACAATTGATCAACACCATCATGATGCATCAGCCTATAAGAAAATAACCGCACAAATTTTATTTCTTCTCCCAACTTTTTCCTCACGCATATTCACGCTTTTCCATTTCTTCTCATGGATTTTTATAGTTTATGATCGCGCCTCATGTAAAAATCACAGGCACTCAATTTCATAAAATGCTTTTTGCAAACTATTAATTACAACGGACGTGGGTGGCATGGTCATTGAAAAAGCTTATTGTATCAAAAAAGTGGTTATGAAACAGACTTTAATAATAATATCAGCGACCTTTTTATTTGCGGCCTGCAAACAGAAAGCGGCCCAAACAGAGATGAATAATTATCCAATAGATAGTCTCAACTATAATTCTAATCCTTCTGCCGGTACTTATAATACTCATCCAACCGTTGGTTATCCGGTCACCTATCACAGCACTACAAGGCCGGTTTACCATCACCGTACCAGATATGTTAGCCGATCAAGTTATCCCGCTCGCACGACTACGGTGGTCCGCAAAAGAGGTTGGAGTCGTGCCGCTAAAGGTGCCGCAATCGGTGCTGGTTCCGGTGCTGTCCTGGGCGCAGTTCTCAGCAAGGATCATCATCGGGTGGCGGGAGCAGTAATTGGTGGCGCAGTGGGTGCAGCTGGTGGATATTTATACGGCAGACACCGTGATAAAAAATATGGACGTTATTAAAAACACCCTATGTAGATTTAAAGCGATGTTAAGCATCGCTTTTTTTGTTGGAAGGTTCCGATAAGAATGAATTTTTGTCCTCAACTTTATTTCATATCGCCTGTTTTATAATAGAATTTGTCAACTTTGTATTATGAATAATCTGCAGGACAAGGTCGCCTACATAACCGGCGGAAGCAAAGGCATAGGCTATGGGATTGCAAAAATATTGCTGGGCAACGGTATGAGAGTGGCCATTACGAGTCGAACAATTAGTGCGGCAAACCAAGCCACTGACTCTTTAAGTCAAGATGCCTCAAAGATATTAGCTCTTGAATCTGATGTAACTTCTCTCGCATCAGAAATAAAAACAGTTTCAGCAGTCATTGATCACTTTGGAAAATTGGACGTGCTGATTGCGAATGCAGGTGTAGGTATTTTCTCATCGATCGACGCCATGTCTGAAAAAGATTGGAAGACTACCATTGATACAAATCTCACCGGCGTGTTTAACAGCGTAAAGGCTAGCATCGAAGCATTGAAAAAAACCAAAGGATACATTATTACGATGGCAAGCCTGGCCGGCACGAATTTTTTTGAAAACGGCGCCGCCTATAATGCAAGCAAATTTGGATTGGTCGGTTTTACACAAGCTATCATGCTCGATCTAAGAAAATTCGGAATAAGAGTTACGACCATCATGCCCGGTTCTGTCGCTACCAATTTTAACAACCATGTTCCCTCTGAAGCGGATGCCTGGAAGATACAACCCGAGGATATTGGTGAGGTCGTACTCGACCTTTTACAGATCAACCCCCGAACATTGCCCAGTAAGATAGAAGTAAGGCCGTCTTTACCGGTGAAATAATACAGAGGATGACCAACCCCCGGTAAAGTTGGTAGCCTAGTCAGCTTATCTTACGATTGAAAATCCGTGTAAATACGGTACCAAGATGATTTCAACTTTGTTTACTTTGTGAGGACAAAGTCACCTCCACGGCGGGAAATTGAACATATTGTAATTTATCGCACAGTCAACATCATCAAAGAATCAGGTGGCTGGTCACAAAATCATAGCATTCTTCCTTTTTTCGGAGTAGCCCTAAGAAAATACAAAACATAAGTACGCAGATCAAATTTCTTTATTGATCAACGAAGCTGGTGCTTAGACGCGCCACCCATCAAAAAATATTTCATGCACCATTAACTCAATATTATGGAATATACAACTCTCGAAAAAGAAACTGTTACGGCAGTACACGCAGAGGAGCAGAACAAAAAAACAGATGCTGTCATAGTGAGATGGCAAAGAAATCTTCTGCCATGGATCATTACCATGCCAACCGTTCTTATTGCTGTTTTTATTTTTCTGTCCACGATGCAGATGCGGCGTATTGAAGATTTTGTGTACCAGAATAGCGGCCTGATACTGAAGAAAGAATTGCCTGCACCTTCCTCCCTTCAAATAGATTCAAACATCAACGGCAAAATCCCTTATTTAAAATTATTTTCACTGGCAAGCATGGAGGAAATCAGCATGAACAGAAGGTATAATGCTGCTGGCGCTAGCATGATGTCCGGTATTTATACAAAATATCTAGGCTTTTTCACCGGAATGATATTGGCAATCGTAGGTGCCGTCTTCATTATTTCCAAATTCCGGGAGGATCTCAGTAAGATTGGCCTATCCATGTCAGAACAAATGAAGTTCCGCGTAGCATCGTCGTCACCGGGAATTATATTTGCTTTTCTTGGTTCCGTGCTCATGATCGTGACCATTGTAAAGAAAACCGAATTCGCAGTAAAGGATAGTCCCCTTTATCTTAATTATACAACCATCCCTGCTGATGACTGGAAGGAGAGCGGCCTCAATAAAGTTGCTATCGATTCACTTGATGGAAAGGACAAAGTTCGCGATCCTGATCACATAAATCCTGAAGACGCAAAGAAAGCTCACCCGTGAGGCTGGTCCTAATAGCCAAAACTTATTTTATGAAAAAATTTCTGTTGATCTCAATCCTGTTTTCGTCTGCACTATTCGCACAAAACAAAATCGACAGGGATCATTTTATCAACTTACTAAATGCAAAAAAATACGGACAGGTTTTTTCGGAAGCTCTGGACATAAGACAAAATAAAGTTTACGGCAAATGCGCAGTGATCGATTATTTTATCGGTAAAAGTTTGTGCCTCGATAACTTCCCGGAAAAAGGAAAAGAATGGCTTGAATCTATTCTCCAGCACTACGCACTAAGTGTGTCCAACCGCAAATTTATTGAGCACGAGACCCAAAATTGTCAATCGGTTGCCTTCAACGTTTCGCAGCCACTTGACATTTTCACCGTTCCATTACCTTCTGCCGGCTTTTCCGGAAGTATGAAGGGCGGGGTTCATTACGATTGTAATTCTGAAAATCGTAAGATGCAATTCGATAGCAGTTTTTCAGAGGATCAATTTGAGAGTCGGTTGTTCGGCTTAGATCAACAGCTCGCCGCAGTGAGCAAGATCAGAAGTTTTCTTACTGATGAGTACGAGGTCAATTCACGCGATCGCTACATTTTGGTCTCGCTCAAGTCACAAAACATAACCCGATCCCAGGTACTCGATATTACTGTTAGTCTGGAAAGAGCATACGCATTTTATGTAAAATACTTCAACCTCAGGCCTCCCGACAAGATCATAACCGTTTACCTGCTGCCTGATGAAATCAGTCTTTATAAAACAGCCAGGCTTGTTCATGGCGCTTTACTCCCTGGAGAGGTTTATGGATATTCTCTGTTGACCGACCTCAGCCTGCTTGGTATTGCAACGCCGGAGGCACTTGGTACGCTTTACCACGAATTGTTTCATCTCATCGTTCGCACCGATTTAGGGGACATACCTGCCTGGCTTGATGAAGGTTTAGCATCGCTCTATTCAGTTTCTTACTGGAAAAATGATACGCTCTTCGGCAATAAAAACACCTGGAGAATTGACCAGCTTCAAAAAAAATACTTGTCCGCCACTGCACAGGTGGTGCCAATGCTGGTAAAACTTTTTTCTTACAACTGGCAACAGTTTAACGGCGGAGAAGATGTCAATCTTTGCCAGGCGTCCATCAATTATGCGCTGGCCAATCACCTGATGATTTACTTCCAGGAGAAAAATGCGTTAGAACAGATCCTCAATGCGTACAAAAAAAGAAAAGATCCTGGCGGAAAGAACTCATCCACCGCTCCCACTGATACTGAGGTATTGAAAACAACTCTCGGTTATTCGATAGACAGCCTGCAAAGTAAATTCACCCAATGGTTCACGAACAACTATCATTTCAACATGTATTTACCGGGCGGCGGCATACCAGCCAGCCAGGTTGAGCTGGGCGTATCGTCGGGAATTAATTACTACAAAAATGCTGCGCGGCAAATGCTGGATGATCTGCAAAAAAGATCCATCCCGCAAGAAGTGAAGCTGGAAGAATTTAAAAAGCGCTTTGCGACCATCGAAGGTTCTTATGCGAAAGTTGAAAGAAAATTGCAACGGGAATGGGGAAAATGGAGAAAGCAGCATGCAGCAAAAGATGACGTCCGTGTCGGCCAGCAACAAATGCAACAGAACGCTGCACCCCGCGCTATATCAGTGCCACCGAGCGGAAAAACCAGGAAGAAAATGGATGCCTATCAAAGAGCAATGGATAAAGAAGAGGCCAGGATGAAGCAATTATATCTTGAACTAAAGCAGGTCGCAGATAAATACATAGGCCAGACGGCGGACTAACTGTTCCTTTTGGAAACAATCAACTCCGTATTTATGTCAATAGGTTCCATCACTAAAACAAAAAGACGTGGCAACGATAATGATCAAATCATTCCATATTATACACTGAGAATGCTGATCGGCGCCGCCGGTATCCTATTGCCTATCCTATTGGTCATCGGAAAACTTATTTCTGAAAACTCATTTCAAATCGAGTATTCCATCAGCGATTATTACGATAATTCAACTGCAGGCGATATCCTCGTAGGTGTGCTGTTCTCATTGGCTTTTTTTCTTGTCTCATATAAAGGTTACGCAGCAATCGATAGCATTGCTGCCAACTTCGGATGCGCTTTTGCTTTAGGGGTTGCATTGTGCCCGACCACCGGTAAGAATCAGCTTGTTCACTATGTACATTTTGTCTTTGCATTCTTCCTTTTCTCCGTTTTCATTTTCTTCTCCATTTATCTTTTCAGAAAAAGCGCCCCCCATCCAACGAAGCAAAAGAAAAACCGGAACAAAGTCTACCTGATTTGTGGCATCATCATGGTTGTATGCATTGCCGGTATTGCCATGTTTGAATTTTTTGTCAGTCAACCGGTAAGAGAAAAGTGGCACCCCGTCTTCTGGCTTGAATCTCTCGCTCTTGCGTCATTTGGTTTTTCATGGATCACCAAGGCCGAAATGGTATTCAGTGATGACAATAAAACAAATCCCGTTCATCAAAAAGTTTTACAGGTTGTTGAATAGAACCTGTAGTATGGCGGCTCAGATAGTTCAAGTTGGGGCCAGCCAAAATATGACGATCTCATCATTTGACGTCCTCCCCAGACGGACAAAGAATTCCGATGGCAATGGAAGAGATAATAAAACACGCCCATTTTATAAAACCTCGCATCAACATAAGTGACCAGTTTAACCTTTAACTAAAATTATTTTCATCCGCGCTTGGACCGTAACTGCCCGGAATCGGTATATTCAGCAATCGGAGGTATACACCTAGTTGCGCACGATGGTGTATTTGCTGACTGAACGACATCCTGAGGATTTCAATCTTGGGATTGGTAGCATAAATGGTATCGCCGTTTCTGAGTGTCCAGGGCTTGCTCAGGAGTTTTTCATTTTCTTCTACCAACACACCGAGGCCATCCTCATAGCGTTTTTCAAAATAAGCCATCAAGTCTTCACGAGTGTTGATGACGGGTTGTTCGTAGGGCTGGGCAAAGTCGATCTCATCCGTTGTTAAAGTCATGTGTATCCAACCCGGAAGATCGGCAATGTGTGTTGCCAGCCTCTTCATGTCCATGCTCTTTGGATGAGGCTTGTAGTCGAACTTGTCGTCCGGCACGCGGGCCAGCATTTTACGTGTTGTGGCTGCTTCTTCGATAAATTGCTGCTTAAAGAATTCGATGAATGTCATATGCTTTGTTTATACACAAAGCAACAACCCGGTAGTGACAGCCCTATGTCAGCAGCAGTTGAGTTTCTTCAATTTTTTTCAAAGTATTTTCGGCAATGTTGGCCACCATCTCATTTAACGCTACGGGCTCGACAATTTTGGCATGATCGCCAAACAACATGAACCAGCGGGCAAAGCCCATTAATGAACCGCTTAAAAAGTGCATGCGAACATGATCACCTGACCTTTCCTCCTTCACAAAACCATTATAATATTTCTGTTCGCCCAGGTATTTCACAACATCAGCTTCGACATCAATAATGACCTGCTGAACCTGGCGCTCGACGGACATCTGGGAAATGAAACTCTGCAGCGAGGGATGAATTTTTGAAATTGTTTCGTCAGTAATGACCAGCTTGTCAATTTTATCAGTCCGAAAATTTCTGTAGTCGTTTCTTAATTGACAAAATGCGACGAGATACCAGTGGTTGCCGAGGTAGTAAATGCCTACTGGTTCTACTTTGCGTCTGGTAGTTTCATTTTTTTCAAGGGAAGTATAATTTATTTCGATGACAGAAGAAGTGCCGATCGACTTTAGAAGGGGTTGAAGATGCAATTCCGTCTGTGGCTGATGCATAATAGCGGGGTGCGTCATCACGGCAATATGGTCATCAATTTCTTCAATATGATCCTTTTCAGAAAGCCTGAGCACTGCCCTGATCTTATCAAGCGCTGAAATATAATGCTTGGATATGCCTGCATCTGTTTTTGACTGGACCAGCTTGGCGGCAGTGAGCAATGCTGAAGCCTCATCTTGGTTAAACATCACTGGTGGCAGTTTATAACCATCCATGAGCCTGTAACCGGTTCCTGCTTCACCAATTACCGGCACTCCCGCTTCTTCCAGGGCACGCACATCACGGTAAACCGTGCGCAGGCTGATGGAAAATTTTTCCGAAATATCCTGCGCCTTTACCAGGCGTCTTGATTGCAACTGTATAAGAATGGCGGCTAAGCGATCAATGCGGTTCATACGCAATCATAAAGATAATTCCCTTTGTGGCGTTTGCAGAGTATCTGCATGTTTTTTTACTCTTCGCAGCTCAGAATTTTTTCTCTTTATTTTTGTTCCTGAAGAAATATATGGCACACGAACATGATCATCACGCCCACAATCATCATTTTGAACTAAGCAACCGCAAAGCATTCATTGCGGGAATCTGTTTGAATCTTGCCTTTGTTTTTGCAGAAGTCATTGCGGGTTTGGTTTATAATTCAATTGCGCTACTAACGGATGCAGGCCACAATGCCAGTGATGTAGCAAGCCTCGCGTTGTCATTGGCTGCATTCTGGATCGCAAAAAAGAAATCAAGCTCAATCTATACGTATGGCTTTAAAAAAACTACAGTTTTGGCTGCACTTGTCAATGCGGTTATTTTACTGATCGCTATTGGGATCCTGGGTTTTGAATCCGTAACCAGGTTGTTTCATCCTCAAAAAGTTGAGGGCAGCATTATTGCATGGATAGCGGGTATCGGAATTCTCGTGAATGGCATATCTGCATCGTTGTTTTACCGGCATAGAGAACGAGATCTAAATGCAAAAAGCGCTTACATACATTTATTGGCCGACGCCCTCGTTTCAATTGGCGTCGTACTTGGAGGTATCCTTATTCATTATACAACATGGTACTGGCTTGACCCAACAATAGGCCTGGTAATAATGATAGTAATATTATTAAGTACATGGAGACTCCTTAGAGACAGTTTTAGAATGACGATAGATGCGGTTCCCTCAGGTATCGAGCTCGAGAAAATAAAAAATGTCATTTTAAAAATAAAAGATGTAAAAAGAGTGGAGCATGTGCATGTGTGGCCGTTAAGCACAACAGAAAATGCGTTGACAGCCCACGTAATAGTAAATGAGGAATTGAGTTTTGATGAAAAGCTTACCGTTGTCGATAGAATCAAACACGAATTGCTTCACCACAATATTCACCACAGTACAATAGAACTTGAAAGATCCCTGTAGAAAATAAAAAGGGCATCGCCCGATGCCCGTAATCTTTATGCAATCGTAATTTTATTTCAAGTGCTTTGAAAGATGTTTAGCCATGTCAAACATGGATACCTGGCTTTTGCCACCAAACACTGGCTTCAGGTTATTGTCGGCATTGATCATTCGCCTGTTCTTGGAATCTTGTAACTTATTTGATCTAATGTAGTCCCACATTTTTTTCACCGCTTCAGTGCGAGGCACTGGTTTGTTTCCGATCACCGCTGCCAGTTCCCCACTAGGCATAAGTGGCTTCATAAATGCAGGATTGGGTTTACGGGCCGATTTTTTCTTTGGGGCTGCTTTTTTAGCGGCCTTTTTAGGTGCAGCTTTTTTTGGTTTAGCTTTCTTAGCAACTTTCTTTGTTGCCTTCTTTGCTTTTTTCGTTGCCATGTTTTTAGATTTTAGAATTTGAATGGGAGTATTGGTAAATTAAAGATGAATATAGTACTATTTCTCATACGTCAAACTGTTTCTCAACAGTTGTTAATATTTTATGCCTATCCCTTAGCGTCCTGGGAGAAAACGATGCGTCACGCATCAGTTCCTCGACCGTTGGCCCCAGCGAAAAATTCCCCGAAATAGATGAGCTTTCGATACTAATTATCGACATCGTGAATGACCGGTCGATTGTCCTTCGGATCTCTTTTTTCGTAGCCGATTTGAAACCGGGAGAGGCCTGGTGAGTAACGGCGGTTTCGCTTTAATTCGTAATTATAAATTGTCTGTCCCAACTCGTATATGAAAGGATACCCTATGCTATCGTAATCATATTTGTCATCGTTTAAGATGCCATCACTATTCACATACACCGTTGCAGTCAGCATAAATTCAACTTTATTTTTAAAGTCTGCCACGTATGATACATCGGTTAAAAAACCGTACGCCCACCCTACCTTGTTAAAAATGCGAACGTACGCCGGGATCGCGTGAGAGCCATATTTGAAGAAAAATTTTACGTAGCTATCAAAATATTTCGTCGTGTCATACTTCGGAAAATTAGTCTCAGACGGATATTGAGAAAGATATCGGTATGAGAATTTGTAATCATCCTTAGAAAAGTCGAACCGCTGTTTCCTTGGCACAGACGAAGGAAATAACACCGACTGCAGCAATTGTTGCAGATCCCCAATGGAGAGATTATTGGCATAAGTAAAATCGATCGGCTCATGCACGAGGCTATCATCACGATTGTAATAGGCCTTACCGATCCTGATTTCGTGTGGAAAATAAAATGAGTCAGGATTGTACGCTGCAGGTTGCAGGTAAATTAAATTGCCGTCGTCGCGGATAAATCTGACCTGGTTGGTGTTCCGGTTCTGCTCGGGCGTAAACCCTTTGAACTGCCTGGTGATTCGGATATCCTGATAGCCTTTATCATGCAACGATGTATTGATGGTTTGCTGCCCGACAAACTGGTACATGCGATTATAAGCATCATTGTCGCTCACCAAAAAAGCTTTGCGGATAAAATGTGCGATAGACGGAAGATAATTTTCCGACGAACTGTCTTTGTACAATTTTACCTGTTGTTCATAACTGCTGTCAAACTGCATTGCAGTATACTTTGTCACTCCCCGGATGTGCATCCGATTCAATTTTTCCAGGGAGAGAAATGCCAATGGAAGTTTGACGGTGGAAGCCGGGTTGAAATAGAAATCGGGATCATAATTGAAAAAGTAATTTTTAAATGTTGGTTTATTGCGTTTGTCCCGGTTAATTTCTGTATAGATGATTTGTAATCGATAAGTTTTAGGATCGTGCAGAACCTGCTGAAAAATCCCATTGTGATTACTGGCAAGGATAGAACTTAGGAGACTGTCAGTCCTTGGCTGGGCCATCGATACAATATTGATAAACGAAAAATTGACTATCCTGGTAAGGCGCATGAGATCGGACAATTGTTTTATTATTATTAAGGACTGAAATGCTCCGTCAGAAATTTAAGTGAAGTTTTTTGATTCGAAGAAAAAACTCACCCGGATATTGGCCACTTAACAATGAGCGTTGTCGGAGGGCCTTCGCTACAGACACCATAGCTGAATTGAATTTGATTTTCAAATTGAGTTGATACCAAATGGCCATAGTACTCCGCCTTTGAAGAGAGAGTCGCCAGATTTAAACGGTTTATTAATGGCCTCTTCTTGCTCTTGTGCGTGCTGCTTTTTCTGCTGCCTCCGAACGTTCACGAGGTCCTTTTGTTTCTGCTGCCTTTCTCGCTGCTGCAGAACGTTCCGATGCGGATCGTTCCATGGCAGCTGAATGAGCTTGCCGCGAAAGGGCAGCGTGAGAAGCAGAACGGGTTGATTCATGCCTTAATGCCTTTTCTCTTGCTCTTGAACGTGTGCTGGAGACAGGTTCGTGCCGCTGACCTTTTTCATAGGCTTGCTCGGCACTTCTTCTTGTTTTTTCCGAGGTCTGGCCTTTCGAAGGTGGTTTCAATTCCACACCCGCCCGTCTGGCCTTTGACAGACCAATCGCGATCGCTTGTTTTGCCGACCTGGCTCCATGTTTTCCCTTGCGGATGTGCTCTATCTCTTCACGTACAAATTCACCGGCCTGTGTGCTCGGGGCCTTGCCTTGACGCTTGTCGCGCCTGGCCGCTTCTAATGTTTTCTTTTCTGGCATAACATCATTTTTTATCATGCCCACAATTAATATGCCACTAGAAGATATTTGAGCGAGCACATAACAAGAATACCCGTGACCTAAAATAAAAAATCCCGCTCGCGAAGCGGGATCAAATTTTTCAAAAGAGACTATTGCTTATCAAATATTTTTTCATCAATTGGCACATTCACCTCAAACTTATCCAAATGAATTTCCTGGAACGTTTGTCCGCCGATCTTTTGTGTTATCGCAGTATTGAATTTAACTCCTCCAAATTCCTTTGGCTCCGTTAAATAAGTTTCAATTTCCGTTTCCTGGCCCATGATATCTCTTTTGCCTACAACCTTTACTGCCAGGAACGTAGTTGGATCAATGTCGTAAATCGTCACTTTGTTATCACTATCCGTGAGCTTGATCTTATATGCTTTCGAACCATTGATATCTTCTTGCCCCTCCAATTCGACTTTACTACCGCGGCTTTTGTAATCCATGAGTTGATTGGCTAAAAAACTCTGGTTCTTCATATCACTTAACTCAGTCGCAGTGGCATCTGTAGCAGAAGCGGCACCGGCAAAAGGATTGATCTTCCAACCTTTTCCATCTTTATATGCGTTGGTGACCGACTGGCCCATCACTTCCACATCTGATCTCATCGCTTTCCCATTAATAATTTGTATAGTTATTGGCAGATTCATTCCCTGTGTTGCAACGGTACCACTCATCTTGATCGTTTTGATCTTATTAAAATTCTCCAACCCGCCCATAGCATTGGCATATTTCTGAACGATTTCACCAGCAGTTTGTGCCCTGGCCGACAAAACGGCGAAAGCAAGCAAACCAAAAAATATCTTTTTCATGATACGATTTTTAAGAAGACGAATGTAGGATTTTTGGCAAAGGTCAAAGATGATTTTTGTATAAATGAGGAATCTTACCCGGATGGCGAATGAGTTGTTGTCCTATGCGCGATATTAGCTTAGGGAAATATACCGAGCTCGGCGTAGCTGGTCCCCACTTTATCGATGGCTACGACAAAAGCTGCTGTGCGCATGTCAGGAATTTGCGGATTGCTTTTCCATACCTCCACAATTTCCCGGGTGGCCGTGATCATCGTCTCTTCAAGACCACTATAAACCAGGTCCACTTCATCTGCGCCGTGCATGATAAATTCCTTTTCTTCAGAATCAATTTTTTTGCCGCTGAGCGATTCGATCTGCCCAATAATATGAGCATTCATATTTTCCGTAAATCGTTTTTCCATACGTCCATATCGCACATGGCTAAGGTTTTTCAGCCATTCGAAATACGATACCGTTACTCCACCCGCATTCAAATACATATCCGGCACTACCAGCATTCCTCGCTGAGCAAATATTTCATCTGCCTCAGGCGTTAGCGGACCATTAGCGGCTTCACCAATTATTTTTGCTTTTACTTTTGGCGCATTCTCTTCATGGATCACGTTTTCCAACGCCGCCGGAATTAGAATTTCACAATCCATTTCCAAAGCATCCGTGTTCTTTGCAAAATTTTTGGCGCCAGGAAAGTTTAATATCGTCCCCGTTTTTCTTCGGTTTTGAAAAACTTCATCTACATCCAGGCCTTCTTCGTTGTAAATCGCTCCCTCGTATTCGGCAAGCCCGATAATCTTTGCCCCGGCGTCCTGGAAAAATTTTGCGGTATGATAACCCACATTTCCCAACCCTTGCACGACCACCCGTTTGCCTTCAACACCCGGGCTCAGTCCCGCCTTCTTCATCATTTCAGGCATATTGCAAACCTGGCGCAAGCCAAAAAATACTCCAAGTCCCGTAGCTTCCCGGCGGCCACGAACGCCTCCCTGTGTCACCGGCTTACCCGTTACGCAACCTGCCGAATCAATTTCTCCTGGCCGTAAGCTGGAATACGTATCCAATATCCATGACATCTCTCTTTCACCGGTTCCATAATCAGGCGCCGGGACATCAGTGCCCGGACCGATAAAGTTTTTCTTGATCAACTCTGCCGTGTAGCGGCGTGTAATTTTCTCCAACTCGTAAGCCGAATATTTTTTGGGATCTACTTTAATTCCACCTTTGCCACCACCAAAAGGAACATTGACGATGGCACATTTATAAGTCATCAATGCAGCCAATGCCATTACTTCATCCTGGTTAACTTCTGCTGCAAAGCGAATTCCTCCTTTACACGGCGTTTTGTGTTGCGAATGCTGAACCCGGTACGCTTCGATCACCTCAATTCGGCCATCGTCCATTTTTACCGGGAACTTCATTTGATAAACAGCATTGCATTCTTTTATTTGCTCCAGGACCCCCGGATCCCATTTTGTAAAAGCTGCCGCTTTATCAAACGTTTTATTGACGTTCCCAAAAAAACTATAATGCTTCTCTGACATGAGATTGATTTTGCCCCCATCTCCACCTCAATTGGGAGTTAGGAAGGTTAATAAATGTTTTTTTTTATTTAAGGTTCATCTATTTTTCCCTTTCCATCTTAGTTATTTTTCTATCCAATCTTACGAGATACAGGATCAGGCCAATCAAGATCAGGACGACAACCGCCACCACAACATAAATTCTACCATTGCTACGCATAGTATCGGCCATATCAACTTTGTTTGTTTCATCTTGCGCATAACCAATCGTCGCTGACAAAAGCAAGGTAACCACCACGAATAAAAATTTCATTTTTCTCATTGAAGCAGTCTTTTTTCCTTTAGCAGGCTTAAACGAATTTTTAAAGAAGTGATCCAGACTCCCAGTAAGGTCCATGCAATGACCGCGGGATAAAATACCATTCTCATGCGGTTGTCAATGTCTTTAAAATCCAATGCTGGATTTCCGTTCTGACCTCCTGGGTGAAGGCTCGGCAATATTCTGGGAATGATCCAAATGGTGGGGAAAAGAAGAGCATAAGCAAAGATGTTATACACGGCGGTTATTCTTGCACGCTTGTCGATATCGGAAATAGAATCACGAAGAACCATGTAAGCAAAATAAATCAACAAGGCTATGGCGGCACCGATGAGTTTGGGCTCGCGTGCCACCGCGCTGAATGATTGAAAAGAGCTATTGTTGGGATCAGCCCAGGTGTAGCTCATCCAGATAGCGCCCGTTGCGTAACCAAGCACACCGAATACAATGCCCACCGCGGCAAACTGCCGACTGTAGATATCATCCACCAATTTATTGGTGCGCAGATACCTGATCGCATACACAACTGACGCTGTGAAAAGGATCATCATGCAAAACCACATGCAGACATGAAAGTAAAGATTGCGAATCGTTTCCGATAAGGCCGGCAACCGTGGAACATCCATTAAAAAACCAGCTATGAAAGTGTAGAATAGTAATACGACACACAATATTTTCCACCACGATTTATGCATACATTTTTGCGCACAGCCATTGCTGACCAAAGACAAGCCAGCAATCATTTTAAAAAAGTGGAGCAAAAATAAGGGAAAAGGGTAAATGCGAAGTAAGATGTATGAAGTATGAAGTAGGACGTAGGAGTTAACTTTCAGCGGTTCGCATTTCAGTCCTTCCATAGAAACGGAAAAAGAATAACAGCGAGCAATATGACCATGGCATCAAGGGCGACTAATAACAAAACAGTTGCAATCGGAATATTTGCATTTTCCGTGAAGGCCGCGTTGGACAATCGCATCAACAATAATAATTGCGGAATGATAATTGGAAAACCAAGTATGGCCATAATGGCTGCATTTTGTTGCGCCTTCGCAGCAATGGCCGCTAAAAATGTGAATACTAGGCTCAAGCTCCAGCCACCTAGCAGTACAAGTCCGACGAATGCAGCTGCCTTTACGCCGGGATTACCGAGGAACAAACTAAATAAGGCAAGGCTAAGTAAGCTCATCAGCAGCATCAACAGCGAATTAAAAAGCAGTTTGGCTAAAACGAAATCCCTGGGACCGGCAATGGAATAAAAATAGAGCATCCTCCCGCGGCTTTCCTGCAAAAAACTTTTAGCAACGGCGTTAATCGAAATAAAAAGCTGGATCACCCAAAACAACCCATTCCACACATTGCTCTCCGGTGACTCGAGCGCCATGTACAGAACAAAAATCGTGGCAGCAATGTATAAAAGCACGCCATAAAAACTATACTGCTGCCTGATCTCAAGCAACAGGTCTTTTTTAAAAAGGGTAAATATATGGCGGAGCGATTTCAAGTCATTCCTTCGTTGTAACAGATGCGGCACCGTGGTTCATAGACGTCCAGCTCGCCGAGCATTACCTGGTCGTCGTTAGGCACTTTGCGGTAAGAATAGTTAGCGATGTTGCCGCATTTCACGCAAATTGCGTGGACCTTCGTCACGTAATCCGCTTTTGCTATCAGGTTTGGCATGGGCCCAAAAGGATTTCCGAGGTAATCCATGTCCAGACCCGCGACGATAACCCGAATGCCTCGCAAGGCAAGTGCATCACAAACCCTCGGTAACTCCTCGTCAAAAAACTGCGCCTCATCGATACCAATTACATCCACATCCTGGCCCAGCAAAAGAATTTTTTGAGAATTATCAATAGGAGTCGATTGAATCGCGTTTGTATCATGCGATACGATCTTCACTTCATCATATCGTAGATCGATAGCCGGTTTGAAAATTTCAACCTTCAAATTGGCAATTTTTGCCCGCTTTAAGCGACGTATTAGTTCTTCCGTTTTTCCTGAGAACATGGAGCCGCACACAACCTCGATCCAACCCCTGCGCTCACCTCTTATATGTGGTTCAATAAACATTGTTAAATTAATTCCCCGACTTATTCACACTGACTTTATTGGCAAACAGTTTGTAACTTTAAAACGCTGATTTTCGACACACACAAAGGATTAACTGCAAGGTTTTCCCGAATGCTCATAATTTCTGTTGGCCCTGGCAATGCGTAAATCCTTAAATTATTTTAGTCAGCAATTCAAAAATAATTAAATCAATGGAACGAATCCAGATCCTGATCGGCAAGTTAAGAGAACAAGCTGACCAAAATGCAAGCCCTTCTCAATTACTGCTCACAGTCCAAATGCTCCAGAATGAACTATACCAGTTGCAGGTGAGTGGAAACCACACCCTGGGTACTTCAAAAGTGGCTGTAATGCTTCCGAAAACTGTAAATATTTCCGTCACTCAGGAAGTCAGTGAGACACCGGCGGTCAAAGTTGAAAGGTATTCCGTGGTAGCGGAAGAAGAGCCCTCCTACTCACGAAGCAGGGCCTCATCAAAAAAAACAGACCAATCAAACCTTTTGTTTGATCCATTCTTTGAGATCCCGACGCTGTCCCATCAACACGGTGTTAAAGAGATCAATGAGATGGTGAGCATGCAAAATGAATCATTGAATGATCGATTGAAACAGGACAGGACCGAGGTAGTGGAAGTATTAAAACATGAACCCATAAAAGATCTTCGCAAAGCGATCGGTATTAATGATCGTTTTGTTTTTATTAACGATCTCTTCCGTGGTGACGAGCCCATGTATGAAAGAAGCATAAAGACAATTAACAGCTTTCATATATTTCCCGAGGCAGAGTACTGGATCAACAGGGAATTAATCGTAAAGTTGGGCTGGGACAAGGACAGCGAGATTGTAAGACATTTTTATCAGCTCGTTAAAAGGCGGTTTTCCTCAATGTAGTTGAGAATTTTTTGTGTTGCACCCACATTTTTTTCTACATATGTTCTTGATGCCTGGCATTTCAGGCGATAATCATCTTCATCATTGAGCAGTGTGCTAAGGATTTGATATAATTCTTCGCTGTCTGAAAAAGTTTTGGCGCCCTCATGATCCAGCAGATCGATCGCCTCTTGGTACTTTTTGTAATTGCGCCCGAACACAACCGGCTTTGCATAAACCGCTGCTTCGAGGACATTGTGAACGCCGTCTCTTGTAAACCCACCTCCTACATAGGCGATATCGCCATACTTGTATAACCGCGAAAGCATACCTATATTATCCATGATAAGAACAGGGCTTGCCCTCTGTTGCGCGATGCCGGACAACTCCGAAAACCGGACAGACTCTGGAAAATGCTTTTTTACATTATTCAGGGATGCGGGATGAATTTCATGAGGAGCAATGATCAATTTGATATCATTGTCGCTTAGTTCGAGGAAAGCTTTTTGTAGCATCTCTTCATCCTCTTTCCAGGTACTTCCAGCAACAATGCATCTTGCGGTACCAATAAAATTTTCAATAGCAGGAATGCGCTCAAATTTTTGTGCAATGTCACTCACTGTATCAAATCTTGTATCACCGGAAATGGTAGCATGATTAATACTTATTGTCTCCAATAATGCCTTCGATTCTGCATCCTGTACAAATATCTTTGTAAAGCAACGAAGCATTGCTCGGTGCAGGCTTCCATACCATTTAAAAAAAAATTGATCATTTCTGAATACCGCGGAAATCAACAAACAATTGGTCTTTCTCTTTCTGATTTCACTTAAATAAAAATACCAATAGTCATATTTGATAAAAATAGCAAGGGAAGGATTTACCAGGTCCAGGAAGGATTTGGCATTGTTGCGCGAATCCATCGGTAAGTAAAAAATATGATCAGCTCCGGCGTAATTTTTTTTTACCTCGTAGCCTGAGGGAGAAAAAAAAGTAACGAGGAATTTGAAGTTTGGACGTAATTCTTTGAGTTTTTCAATCACTGGCCGACCCTGTTCGAATTCACCCAGCGAGGAACAATGAATCCAAATAACACCCGACGTTGGGTCAATAGCAGATCTGATGTCATTAAAAATTCCCTTTCTTCCCTTTAGCCATTTTTTTGCTTTGCTATTCCATACGGCGGCAATGCGAACACCAGTTACGTACAACCATAAAAAAATATTGTAAAAGAAAACAGCCAAGATTCCTGATTTGAACAAAAATAAAAGCAATCCTATAACCTACCCATATTTTATTATTTTTGCCCGCTCCTAATAGTCAGCAAGTCGAAGCGTCACCTTAGACTACTGATTGAATGACCAATGATCGACAAACTAAAGCGGGAAATAGGAATGAAGCCCATCCAGATGGTTGATACGCAAACGCAGTATCAAAAAATAAAGAATGAAATAGATTTTGCTATCAGGGAGGTGATTGACAGCTCAGCTTTTATCAACGGAAAAATTGTTCAGGAATTTGCGATTAATCTCGCCAAATACCTGGATGTAAAACATGTGATTCCCTGCGCCAATGGAACAGACGCATTGCAGGTGGCGATGATGGCGTTAAGACTGCAACCGGGCGACGAGGTGATCACTCCTTCATTTACCTACATTGCCACTACTGAAGTCATCGCTTTGCTAAAACTCACACCGGTGTTTGTAGAGGTCGACCCGCAAACTTTTTGCATCGATCCCGTTGCGATTCGGAATGCAATCACGTCGAAAACAAAAGCAATTGTGCCGGTTCACTTGTATGGCCAGGCAGCGCATATGGAAGAGATCATGACGATAGCGAGAGAATTCCATTTGCACGTGATTGAGGACAATGCTCAGGCTATTGGCGCCGATTATATTTTTACAAATGGAATCAAAAAGAAAACAGGCACTATTGGAACCATTGGTACCACTTCTTTTTATCCTTCAAAAAATTTGGGCGCTTTCGGAGATGGAGGAGCGTTGTACACCAACGACGAGAAGCTGGCCGCAAACCTGAAAATGATCGTCAATCATGGCCAAAGCAAAAAGTACTATCATGACGTTGTGGGTTGTAATAGCCGGCTTGACAGCATACAAGCTGCCGTTCTCAATGAAAAACTAAAGCACCTTGATCAATACATTGAGACTCGCCGGGCAGCAGCCGATTTTTACGATAATGCTTTTGAGCACTGCACAAAAATCAAAACGCCGTCCAGGGCCGCCTACAGCAATCATGTATTTCACCAGTATACGATTATTCTGGAAAATGTTGATCGCGACGAACTGCATAAATTTTTAGCAAAGAAAAAAATTCCGTCCATGATCTATTACCCGGTGCCATGTCATCGACAAAAGATGTTCTCACAGTTTAATACTGCTTCCCTTGACATACCTGTAACGGATTGGTTGTCGGAAAGGGTGATTTCTTTGCCCATGCACACTGAATTGGATGAAGAACAGTTAAATTACATTTCTCACAAGGTGTTGGAATTTGTAAATAGATAAATTCTCTTTCCATGAAAATCGCAGTCATTGGAACTGGCTATGTTGGATTAGTGACAGGAACTTGTTTTGCTGAAACTGGCAATAGTGTTACTTGCGTAGACATCGATGAAGAAAAAGTAAAGAAACTATCCAATGGCGAAATTACCATCTATGAACCTGGACTCGAAAAGTTATTCATCCGCAACCTGCGTGAGAACCGGTTAAAATTTACTACCAGCCTGCCAGATGCCGTGAAAGATTCCGCACTTATTTTTCTAGCATTGCCCACCCCGCCCGGACAGGATGGATCTGCCGATCTTTCCGCTGTACTAAATGTTGCAGGAGAACTTGGCAAAATCATCAAGGAGTATAAAGTTATCATTGATAAGAGTACAGTGCCGCCGGGCACCGCTGGAAAAGTGCAGAAGGCCATCGCCGCTAACTGCAGCGTTGAATTTGACATTGTGGCCAATCCCGAGTTTTTACGCGAAGGACTGGCAGTGGAAGATTTTATGAAGCCAGATCGCGTAGTGGTAGGCACGACATCTGAAAAGGCAAAAAAAATCCTCAGCGATCTATATTCACCGTTTGTTCGGCAGGGCAACCCCATCATTTTTATGGATGAGCTGTCCGCGGAATTAACCAAGTATGCTGCCAACTCTTTCCTGGCCACGAAGATCTCCTTCATGAATGAAATGGCCACGCTATGTGAAAAATTAGGAGCGGACGTAGATATGGTCCGCCGTGGGATGGGCAGCGATGAAAGAATTGGTAAAAGATTTTTGTTTCCCGGGATCGGCTATGGCGGGAGCTGCCTGCCGAAGGATGTAAAAGCACTTGTAAGGTCTGCAACTGAATTAAATTATAATTTCAAAATACTGGAAGCGGTCATGCAGGTGAATGAGCAACAAAAGTTCTCTTTGATCGCCCGCATTAAAAAACATTTCGGCAACGATTTAAAAGACAAACGGATTGCGGTGTGGGGTCTTGCCTTTAAGCCCAATACTGACGATGTGCGTGAAGCACCTTCCCTATTCATCGTAAATGAATTGCTAAATGAAGGAGCCGTGATCACGGCATTTGATCCTGAGGCTATGAATAACGCAAAAAAATTGATGGGTGACTCGATAAAATTTGCGGGCCAGTACGAAGCCATTAAAGATTCTGACGCACTGATCATTGCTACGGAATGGAGTGAGTTCCGCACTCCTGATTTTGAAAGAATGAGTTCGGTAATGAAAAGCAAAGTAATTTTCGACGGAAGAAATGTTTACGATCCGAATCGAATGAAAGAGCTTGGATTTTATTATGAGAGCATTGGAAGTAAGAATTTCATGCCGTAGGAATTTCATGCCGTAGGGACGTGCTGCCGGGAACGGTTAGAAGCGGAAATATTAAAAGCATTTGATTCACAAAATCAAAAAAGCCCGCATAAAGGCGGGCGAAGCTTACATGAAAAGGGTTTTGATAACAGGAGCTGCTGGTTTTTTGGGATCTCATCTTTGTGATCGTTTCATAAGCGAAGGTTATCAGGTGATCGCGATGGATAATTTGATCACGGGGGACCTTCGCAATATTGAACATCTTGTTAAGCTGAAGCAATTTGAATTTTATCATCATGATGTTTCAAAATTCATACATATTCCCGGCGAACTTGATTTTATACTCCATTTTGCATCACCAGCCAGCCCGATCGACTATGCAAAAATTCCGATCCAAACATTGAAAGTGGGTGCTTTAGGAACGCATAATTGTTTGGGACTTGCCCTGGCAAAAAAAGCAAAGATATTAGTGGCTTCAAGCAGCGAAGTGTATGGCGATCCGCAAGTCCATCCGCAGGCAGAGGAGTATTGGGGTAATGTAAATCCCGTAGGACCACGAGGAGTTTACGATGAAGCAAAACGTTTCATGGAATCGATAACGATGGCTTACCACAATGTCCATGGAGTCGACACAAGAATTGCCCGGCTTTTCAATGCCTATGGCCCAAGGATGAGATTGAATGATGGAAGAGCACTTCCCGCATTTATCGGCCAGATATTACGCGGCGAAGATCTGACAGTGTTCGGAGATGGCTCGCAAACCAGGAGTTTTTGTTTTGTTGATGATTCCATTGAAGGAATTTTTCGTTTATTAATGAGCGACTATCCTTTGCCCGTGAACATTGGTAACCCTGAAGAAATTACTTTGATCGACTTTGCAAACGAAGTGTTGGAATTGACGGGTCATAAGGGAAAGATCACTTTTAAGGCTTTGCCCGTCGATGATCCGAAGCAACGGCAGCCAGATATAACGAAGGCTAAAAAATTATTAGGCTGGGAACCGGTGGTGGATCGAAAGCAAGGTTTAAAAATGACCTACGAATATTTCAAAGCTCTCTCGCCCGAAGAATGGAAAAAACAACCTAAAGAATTCATGAGTAATAGATAATATTGTAGGGAACAAACACAAACGCTAAACGATAAACATCAGATGTATACCGAGCTTGTTGAGAAAAAGAAAAAACTGGCTGTAATAGGACTAGGCTACGTCGGCTTACCTATAGCTCTTGAATTTGCTAAAAAAATCGCTGTTATTGGTTTTGACATAAATGAAAAGCGAGTAGAACTGATGAAGCAGGGCGTTGATCCCAGCCATGAATTATCCCGGGAGGTATTTGAGGATCGCGATATTGTCTTTACCAGTTCCCTTGAAGTTTTGAAAGAAGCAAATTTTTTTATTGTGGCGGTTCCTACGCCGGTAGATGAGCATAATGTTCCGGACCTTATAGCTGTACAAAAAGCTTCCGAGACAATAGGAAAGGTGCTAAAAAAAGGAGATTATGTTGTATTTGAATCGACGGTTTACCCGGGTTGTACCGAAGAAGACTGTCTGCCGATCATAGAAAAATTATCAGCTTTAAAAAATGTCACAGATTTCAAGCTCGGTTATTCTCCCGAACGGATCAATCCGGGTGATAAAAAACACACGTTGGCCAGTGTTGTAAAAGTTGTTGCGGGATGTGATGTAGAATCATTGCAAGAAATCGCTAAGGTCTACGAGTTGGTCGTAAAAGCAGGAATACATCAAGCATCGAGCATAAAAGTTGCCGAGGCTGCAAAGATCATAGAAAACACCCAACGCGATTTAAATATCGCACTCATGAATGAGCTATCCATCATCTTTGATATGATGAATATAAATACTTACGAAGTATTGGAAGCTGCAGGCACGAAATGGAATTTTTTAAAATTTCAGCCCGGCCTTGTAGGTGGCCATTGCATCGGTGTTGACCCATACTATCTTACTTATAAAGCCAGGAAATTGGGCTACGGTTCGCAGGTTATTCTCGCGGGAAGGAATATTAATGATGATATGGCTAACTATGTGGCAAGAAAAATAATTCAACACATCATCAGGTACAATGGAGATGTGAAAACATCAAAGGTTTTAATCAAAGGAGCAACGTTCAAAGAAAATGTCAGCGACATACGCAACTCTAAAGTAGCGGACATGGTAAAGGAGCTAAGATCGTTTTATATCAACGTGGATGTGGAAGACCCTTATGCTGACTCCGAGCAACTGAATCATGAATATGGATTTGGATTATCAGAAAGCCTTTCCACGGAATATGATGTTGTTATCATTGCCGTTCCTCACGAGCCTTATCTCTGTCTCGATGAAAATTATTTTGCCGGCATTACGAAACAACACGGGTTGATCGCAGACCTGAAAGGGTTATACAGAAATAAGATCACTAAAAGAAATTACTGGAGTTTATAAAATGCCATTCTATAAAACAGAATTTCCCGGGCTATTTGTTTTTGAGCCGATCGTATATGAGGATAGCCGGGGTTATTTTTTTGAATCGTACAACGAAAAAGATTTTCAACAGCACGATATTGACCTCCGATTTGTGCAGGACAACCAGTCGAGTTCGTCTTACGGCGTTATCCGGGGCCTGCATTTTCAATTAAATCCTCATGCGCAAGCGAAACTTGTGAGAGTGTTGGCAGGATCGATACTCGATATAGCGGTCGATATTCGAAAAAATTCTCCCACTTATGGAAAGATTTTTTCTATTGAACTTTCGGCCGAAAACAAAAAACAATTATCCATTCCAGTGGGGTTTGCACACGGCTTTTCTGTATTGAGTGAAAGAGCAGAAGTGTTTTATAAATGCGATGCTCTTTATAAAAAAGAAAGTGAGAGGGGCATACTGTATAATGATCCTTCTTTGAACATTGATTGGAAAATCCCGGCAGAAAGAATGACTGTGTCTGAAAAAGATCAGCAACTGCCTTTACTTGCAGATTGTAAAAGTATTTTTGAGTATTGAAGTCAATGGGCGTTGGGATCAGCATTTTCAATCCATCGTCAGCGTCTCATGGAATAAGGAACGGCAAACGTTGAAGTATTCAGTCTACTTCCTCTTTCATTGTTCCTTGCTCCCTGGTCGCTATTCTTTGTTGCCCTGCAAGGATTTGAACCCTGACATTCAGAGCCAGAATCTGACGTACTACCATTATACTACAGGGCAGTTTTGAATAATGAACAAGGAACAACGAACACCGAACGTTGAAGTATTTCAGTCTACTTCTCCATTCATTATTCTTTGTTCCTTGCTCGATATTCAGTTGACCCATAAGGATTCGAACCTTAACAGACAGAACCAAAATCTGTAGTGCTACCATTACACCATGGGTCAAAAAAGGATTGCAAAAATAGCATTGATAAAATTGCACTCCAAATTTTAAAGAACAGTATACAGATTTTATTATTTATTTATTAACCATCACTTCTTTCACCTCCCTTTCTTTCAATTCCCTCAACTTATCCAGGGCGCCTGCCACAACATCACACATAATGGTGTACAACACTCCCGGTTTGTGGTTTGCATAAATATATTCAAGGGCTTCGTTCTCATCGGGAATGACGATAACAGGTATGGTTGAATTTACCTTTTCAATTCCTTGCTTCAATAGATCAATGATCTCATCCGCAGTTCTTCCGCGTAAGTTTTTATCACACCGAATAATGATCTCATCAAAACATTTGGCGGATATTTCTCCAAGTTCACGTATGTCCTCGTCTCTCCGGTCGCCTGTACCTGAAATGATTCCAACATTTGTTGGATAATTCAATTTTTTTACAAACCCACAAAGTAACTTGAGGCCATGAGGGTTGTGCGCAAAATCCGCAAGCACGGTGAAATTTTTGAAATGGAAAAAGTTTAATCTGCCTGGTGTTTGCGATGACGAGGGCAATAAAGAACTCAGGGCCGAACGTATGTCCTCTATGGTAATATCGCGAAACAGATACGTAGCAAGTACGGCCGGCAAGCAATTTTCGATGTTATGTAAAGCCCTTCCTTCAAAGGTTATTGGAATATCTTTCACCGGCATCACCCTGATCTTCCAATTACCCTTTTTTATACTGATAAATCCATTCTCAAACACTGCTGCTAATCCGCCTTTGTCGCAATGTCTTTTGATCCGCGGGTTGTCTTCATCCATGCTGAAAAGAGCTACATTACAACTTAGCTCCTTTCCCATTTTGTAAACGAGATCATCGTCAGCATTTAAAACTGCATAGCCATGGGGAAAGACTGTCTCAGGTACGACTGCTTTCACTTTTGCCATCTGTTCAATGCTGTTGATACCGCCAAGGCCGATGTGATCGGCCGCGACGTTTGTGACAATGGCAACATCACAATTCTGAAAAGCAAGTCCCGATTTCAAGATACCTCCTCTTGCACATTCCAGCACTGCAAAATCAACGGTTGGATCTTTTAAAACAAACTGTGACGATACAGGGCCCGTGCAATCGCCCTTCATCATCATCTGGTTCTGTATGTAAACGCCATCACTTGTTGTGTAGCCTACTTTTTTCCCTGCGCTCTTAGCAATATGTGCAGTGATCCGCGACGTAGTTGTTTTACCGTTTGTGCCGGTGATGGCAATGATCGGAATTCTGCCGGCACTGCCTTTTGGGAATAACATCTCAATAACCGGCTCGGCTACATTTCGTGCCAGTCCTTGCGCAGGTTCAAGGTGCATGCGAAAGCCGGGAGCTGCATTCACTTCCAATATCGCTCCGCCGTTCTCAAGCAACGACGAGCGCAGATCAGTAGCCATTACGTCAATGCCACAAATATCAAGGCCAACGATCTTCGCAATTCGTTCAAACATAAAAATGTTAGCCGGATGTACTTCGTCGGTGACATCAGTGGAGGTGCCTCCTGTTGAAAGATTGGCCGTCGGTTTCAAAATCACCAACTCATCCTTTGCAGGAATTGTTTGCAGCGTGTACCCATGGTCATCGAGCATTTTTTGCGTGAATTGATCAACCGTGATCTGGGTCAGCACTTTTTCGTGACCATAGCCGCGCCGCGGATCCTTATTGGTTTCATCAATCAGCCACTGAATAGTATGTTGTCCATCTCCGATCACCGATGCCGGCGTTCGCAACGCTGCACAGATAAATTTGTAATTGATCGCAAGGGCTCTGAAGTCATACCCTGTGATAAACTTTTCCACGATCACAGAACGATTGTATTCCTGTGCCGCCTCAAACGCCTTGTTGGCCTGCTCGTATGTTGTAATATTTGTCGTGTTCCCTTTACCGTGATTGCCATCAATAGGTTTTATCACCAGCGGGTAGCCGAAACTTTCAATCGCATTCTTCAATGCCTCTTCTGTCCTGATCACGGTTCCACGCGGCACAGGGATCTGGGCTGCGTCCAGCAACATTTTTGTTTCTTCTTTATTGCCTGCAATATCCACAGCAATATTTGAGGTGGTGGAGGCTATTGTGGCCCGAATTCTTTTTTGATGAACGCCATAGCCCAGTTGCACCAGGCTCTGTCTGTTCAAACGTATGTAGGGAATTCCTCGTTTTGCTGCTTCATCTACAATACAACCCGTCGATGGTCCAAGCCGCGTATCCTCACGGATCTCCCGCATCTTCTGTATGTCTCCATCAAGATCGTACGGCAAATCATCGGCTGCGGCCTGGGCAATGCTCACGGCCGCCCTGGCAGCATACACTCCCGCATCCTCCTCGATGTAATCAAAGATCACATAGTATACACTCTCCTTCTCTCCTGTGTTGCGCGTGCGCCCAAAGCCCGTATCCATGCCTGCCAGCGTTTGTATTTCGAGGGCAACATGCTCGATCACATGGCCCATCCACGTTCCTTCATCCACGCGATGAAAAAATCCTCCGGGCATGTCCTCACTGCAGCGATGCTCATATAGAGATGGAATTAATTTTTCCAAACGTTCGCGAAAACCGGGAATCTTATTTGTCGGTCGTTGTTCCATTTCTTCCAGGTCCAGTTTCATCTGTATCAGCTTCGGCCTTCGAATGCTCCAGTAATTTGGTCCCTTCAAAACTTTAATCTCGATGATCTTCATACATGCGCGGTTGTGATTTTCAATTTAGTTGATTTTAATTAGGTAGCCAACATTTGGAATTCTGTTGTGCGACAATTGCGACGCTCCGTTCATGTTTCGGTTCGCTTATGACCTATTGCATCTCGCGGCAACTTCCTTCCTTATGCAGATCGACTGGGTAACCCTCACTCTAAAACTTTGCCTACTTTTATAAAAATATTTCGCATGCCTAGTAACCGTCGCCGTTTTTTGCAAAGCCTCGGAATGGTTTCGGCAACCGCATTTTTCTCTTCATTGGCCAAACCTTCGTGGAGCCGTAACCTGGAAAAAGCTTTGAGGGATGCTGAGGGAGTCAGTCCCGGTGATCTTGCTGCAGAAGAAGATTTCTGGTATTACATCCAACAGTCATTCACTGTATCGCCGGGATTGATCAACCTGAATAATGGTGGTGTTTCACCCGCGCCGATTCCTGTGCAGGAAGCAGTAAAAAGATTCTATGATTATAGCAATGAGGCACCGAGCTATTACATGTGGCGCATCCTGGACCAGGGCCGCGAGCCATTGAGGAAGAACCTGGCAAAGATGGCTGGTTGTGATGCAGAAGAAATTGCCATCAACAGAAATTCATCGGAGGGACTCGAGACGGTAATTTTTGGCTTGCAGCTGAAAGCCGGCGACGAAATAGTGGCAGCCAAGCAGGACTATCCGAATATGGTTAATGC
>VBAQ01000376.1:1001-3868 GCA_005883765.1 Bacteroidota bacterium | reverse complement strand
TTGCTATAGCAAGTGCTTCCGTAACATACAAAGTTACATTCGATACTTATCTGAGTCGCGCAAAATTCGAAAGACAATAACCTCAAACTAATTTTTATGAAAAGGAAAATCAGGCTTTTTATCTGTACACTTTCTTTCCTGATCATTACTATAAATAATGCTTTTTCACAAGCCACAATAAATGTGGGAGGAGTAATCAAGTCACAGGATGGCACTCCTTTATCAGGTGCTACGATCAGTAATAAAAAAGGGAAAGCGGTTACTACATCAAACCAGGATGGTTTTTTCACTATTAAAGTTCCGGACGGAGCGACACTGGTATTTTCTTATATAGGTTAGGAACCACAAGAAGTAATAGCTGCCGCAAATATGCAAATATCACTTACTGCTCAATCTTCGAAACTGGATGAAGTTGAAATTGTAGTGGACAAAGGATATGCGTAAAGCAAAAAGAATTGCATCTATTAATGGAAAGGATATTCAAAATCAAACAGCATACAATTTGGGAACCTTGTTGCAGGGCAAGGCAACCGGTGTGCAGGTTACTAATACCAGCGGCGGATTTCCTAAAATATTGATCAGAGGTTTTACCACATTAAACACAAGTACAGATCCGCTCATTATAATGGATGGAATTAATTTAGGCCGAGCCAATCTTAATTTGGTTAATGTTAATGACGTTGAGACGATCGATATTTTGAAAGATGGTGCGGCCGCTGCCATTTATGGTAGCGACGCTTCGGGAGGGGTAATTGTAATAACCACAAAAAAAGGAAAACTTGGAAAGATGCAAACCGATGCGAATGTGAGTTACGGAACCGAGTTTTATAAAGACCCGAATTTGGCCGATGCAAATGAATACACAGAAATCCAGAAAAGAAGATTCAGTAATTACACGACTCCATCCTGGGCATCAAGTACAGATTGGTGGAACACAGTAATAAAGCCAACAAATATTCTTAACGCCAACATCGGCATGAGTGCAGGCTCGGATAAGTTAACAGGATATGGAAGCGTTGGATTTTACAGAACAGAAGGTCCGTTTTATAATGGGTTTACACAGCGGGCAACAGCAAGAGTAAACTTAGATTTCAAACCCAATAATATTATCAAAGCAGGAACTACGATTTACCCAAGATTTGAAAACTGGAGAAACTCAGGGTTCGCTGGAGACCTGATGTCTGTTATGCGTACCGAACCCATTTTACCTGTGTATATCAACAGGCCGGGGCAAAACGAATACAGCCAGTATTCAGCTTCCTTTATTGAGCGCAATGTAAATCCGGTAGCACTACTAGCAAGAGCCCGGAACAACTGGAATTATTTCATTGGGCTTATTGGCGATGTTCACGTTGAACTGACACCAATCAAAAATCTCACTTTGCGTTCGCAGGCAGGTATTAATACCGGTAATGGATTTTCACGATCTTATTCACCTCCTTATTATAACAATGCTGGAGGTGCAAGGGATCAGAACTATGATAGTGTAGCATCAAATCCTGATCAAACAAAAGATAATTATCTCTATGCATCAAGAGCTTATTCCAGTTCTAACTATAACATTGATTGGAGATTAACGAATACTGCCAATTATTTCTATGGAATTGGAAGCACTCATAAGTTCAATTTATTAGTAGGTTACGAAACAAGAAAGGAAAGCGGTGCATGGGACAATGCAGGAAGGGCTTATATACCTGTTGACCAACCAGGTTTATGGAATCCAAGCAATGCCGGTACGCCTATATTGTCTACATCTCCAAACAATTTTGTAAATGCTGATGGTAGCCGCTACAACGAAACATGGCTTTCTTATTTCAGCAGGTTCAATTACGAATTCGACAATAAATATTTTATTGAAGCTGCAGTAAGAAGAGATGGATCCTCAAGATTCCCGGAAAATAAAAAATATGGAATCTTCCCTTCAGTGTCGGGTTCATGGGTAGTGACTAATGAAAAATTTGCAAGACATCTTGGTAAGCTTTCTTTTTTGAAATTGCGTGCAGGTTACGGAACCGTAGGTAATGCCTCATTCAGCGATCCTTCCGTAGGACTGGATTTGCTAAGCACAAATGTTGTCGGTTATGGGACTAACTTTTATGTGATAGGTGGTGCTCCGGGAGGCGTATTGGCGCTGTCAAGACCTGGTAATCCTAATCTGATTTGGGAAACCACCCACGATAAAAATGCTGCGGTTGAATCGTATTGGTTCAGGAACAGGCTGTATGTAAATTTTGAAATCTACAACCGCCAGTCAAAAGACCTTTTATTCTTTGATAACGACGGTAGGCCCGATCTTGGGATCAGTGCTGGTTCCTGGTACAACCTGGGTAACATGGAAGTAAAAGGAATGGAGGGAATTGTTGGATTCAAGGATAAACTTTCCAATGGACTGACTTATGATTTTAGTGTGAACTTTTCCCGCAATCGGGTGTATTTAAATAAACTGGGAACGAACAAGGTTCCGCTTTTGACAGGTGCTATGGGCCCTTATCGAGTGGCTGAAGATTTGGGAGGTTCATTAATCAAGGTCGATAAAACTGGTGGTATTTTAGGAAACTTCTATGGCTACCAGGTGGATGGAGTTTTCCAAAATTGGTTTGAAGTAAATGCATACACGGATAAGAATGGAAATTTAATCCAGCCTAATGCAGTGCCAGGCGATTTCAAATTTGCTGATTTAAACCATGATGGTCTTATTGATGAAAAAGACAAAACCGTATTGGGGAATGCTTATCCAAAACTGGAAGCTAGTGTCAATTTGAAATTAGAGTATAAAGGATTTGATCTGGCAGTTACGGGCTATGGACGATTTGGTCATAAAGTATTTTGGGTAGCTAAGAAATGGATGGAAATGGGTGCTTTAGGTT
>VBAQ01000376.1:409-994 GCA_005883765.1 Bacteroidota bacterium | reverse complement strand
TCAAAGGTTCTCTGAATAAAGCATGGAACGGAGAAGGATCAACGAATGATTATCCAAGGTTTATTAATGATGCTCAGGACGCCAACAAGAATTTAAAAACCTCTAATTCCTGGTTTATTGAAAACGGTGACTACTTCCGCTTTAACGATATTCAGTTTGGTTACAGTTTGAGCAAAAGACTTATAGATAAATATCACATGAACCGTTTGCGCCTTTATGTGAATCTTCAAAACATTCTTACAATAACCAAATACAAAGGACTCAATCCTGAAATCTTTAATAATGATTTTGGTTTGCTTGCTCACGGATTTGATTTATCGCAGGCGCCCATCCGCAAGGCCGTAACATTTGGAATTTCTGTTGGATTATAAGTCTTTCAACATTTAAAGAAAAAAACTATGAATAAAATAAATAGAACGATAACGCTTACACTATCGTTGTTTTTAATAACCATTGCAAGCTGTAAAAAAAGTTTTTTAAATAAAGAACTTATCGGGGTAAACACACAATCAGGATCATTGGATAATCCTGTAAATGCAAGGGCAGCTGTCAGTGCTTGTTATGCCTATATAAATGGTGGGGATT
>VBAQ01000376.1:0-382 GCA_005883765.1 Bacteroidota bacterium | reverse complement strand
TCTTATGGAGGCAAGCACTGACAATGGCTGGGGAGGCAACGACTACCAAGATAGACCCGGCGAATGAGGCGTGTGCGATTTGACCGGGCTTAATGCTAATACCAGTTATGTTGATGCCTATTATAGGGGCATGCACCAGGGCATTCGTAACTGTAATTTCGTTATAAACGGCATGGCGAGCGTGAAGGCAATACCAGACAATTTGAAAAACCGGTATATAGCAGAGGCCAAATTTCTTCGCGGATTCTTTTATTTCGAGCTGGTGAAAAATTTTGGAGATGATGCTATCAACAACGATTTTAAATCGACTGATGCAACATTGTTCCTGCCACGTTCTCCCAAAGCAGATATTTACAAGCAGATCTACAAAGATTTCCAGGAT
>VBAQ01000171.1 GCA_005883765.1 Bacteroidota bacterium | reverse complement strand
ACATAAAAAGAAACCTACAAATATCATTACAGCCCAAAAACCGCTCCAGCCAAGTGCCTTAAAATTTACCGCATACGGATAAAAGAAAATCACCTCCACATCAAACAATACAAATAGTATAGCCACCAAAAAATATTTGATGGCCATTGGCTGTCGCGCATCGCCATGCGATTCAATACCGCTTGCAAAATTTTCTAGTTTGTCCGTTGTTTTTCTCTTTGGGCCTAACAAATGGGTGATCAACATCAGGAAGGCAACAAGCCCAGCCGCAAAAATTATTTGAATAACAACCGGTAAATAAGAACCGGAAGTATTTGAATTCGCCTGGAGCAGATAAATCATGAATGAATTCACAGTTCGCAAAAATAAGATAGCAACACGAATTATCCCAAAGGGAACCATGCGGTCACGAATTTTGAAAAATTGTCTCACCTGAGGCAAATACGTTCATTGTCCTAATCCATCCTCCTGCAACAACTCGCATCTAATTCGATTAATTCGTGGACTTCGCGTAATTCGTGCAAAAAAAAATCCCCCACCTTGCGGAAGGGGGACCTGTGTGAATAGAAAACCACGATTACGCTTTAGAAACAACTTTTGCTTTGTTTTTTACAGCCGAAGATTTTATTGAGGCAGGATTAGACTTAATCGCTCCCGCAGCTTTACCTCCACTTGCTTTTGAGGGCTTAACTTTCTTCAAATAATCTATAAGTTCCTGGATGGAAGCGTTCGTTGGATCAAATTCGAGTCCCTTCTGTAAATAGTTAATAGCCGAATCCTTATTTTTCTTTATGTTGTTGTAGTAACCAGCCAATAGCTTGCTCGATTCAACCGCCTGGTTCTTAAATTTTACTTTATCCATTTCCGACAATTGCAGGGTTTTCTGATATTCCTGCACCATTGAAGAAGCATAAGGCTCTACCATCATGGTGGTATCAAGAGCAAACATTGTCTTTGCCCTATAGTAATGTCCGAATACTGTATCCGGCGCTAACGCGATGTAAGCTTTTAACGCACTGTCGGCCCTCTGATAATTTCCGCACTGATAAAACCGCAACCCGATAAAAAACGGATCAGTCGGCAACGGAGCCTTCCTGGATTTAGCTTGTATGATTCGCATTTCTGCAGCAGGACACCATTTTTTCTTCGTCTCGAACTGAGTAACCGCTTTTTGTAACAAGTCCATTTTATCCGAATAGTCGGAATCCATCTGAGCGGCCCTTGTATAACTGTCAAGAATAATTTTATCATCGCCGGTCGTAGCACCATAAATCTGTCCTCTCAAAATATAGTCTGTTGGAACAAGCTCTTCTTCTTTTTGCTTGGCAAAATATTCATCGATATACTGTTTTCCGCCCGCTGTGTCGCCCTTGCTCACGTAAGCATCAGCCAACAATTTATAAACCTTCGGCTTTGTTTGTTGACCCGCTGCTGCGATCAACGCTTTTGCCCCGGATATGGCTTCATCATATTTTTTCTGCGCCCATAATGTTTGAATTCTCAAATAATCATTTTGAGGATCCTGTTCAGTGTTGGATATAAATTTGGAAGCGTAATCCTGCGCGGTATTAAAGTCGAGTTTGCCGAGATAGTAGTAATACAATTGGTAGTACGCGGGGGCGAATTTTGAATCAATTGAAATGGATTGTTTCATCAATTGCTCAAACAATTCCCAATTTCTTTGGGTGTAATAGATCATACCTTTTCTGAACACCGCTCGTGCCAGGCTGGGATTGGCCTGTAGAGCCATGTCATAAGTCACTACTGCCTGTCCTCCTTCGTGTGCCTTGCGGTAAGCATCTCCGAGATTCAAAAGAACATCGGCATTTTTTGCATCTTTGGTCGACGCCAACTTCAATTTATCGATGGCATAAGCGATATCGCCGTCTTTAGCATCAACGTTTGCGCGAGCGATGGCATTGAGAACGCTGACATCAGCACCTTTCTTTCCTGTGCTTAAATTAATTGCCGTTTCAAACATCTGCCGAGCCTCGTCCTTTTTGCCATCAAGCAGATTCACATGACCCATACCTGCCAGTATCAAAGGAGCATTGCCATTGGACTGTAAAGTTTTTGAATACAAGTCCCTTGCAGATTTAACATCCAGCATGCCAATTTCACTCTGGCCGAGCCAATAAATCGCCTCGAGATTATTCGGATTTGTCGCTATGAGCTTTTCAAAGGTTTCTTTGGCAGTTTTATTTCTTTCAGCATATAGATTATTGATACCCTCCTGTATGCTTTGTGCTTGTATGCCGGACAAACTCAGCAAGCCTGCCGTTAGAATCGTTATCGTGGTTTTCAACATTTTCATACGCTTTAAGATTGTAAATATATTTTATTCATTCAATTTGGTTACCCTGATATTGAAATTCATTTGCGTTGGCCATAAATAAGCTCTTTTAACAATCAGCTGGCCCTGTTCACCGCTCAAAAAATTTGCGAACCCTTTTCCCAGGCCAATATATTTCTCTTTCAAAATATAAACCAAATCCCTCGTCATAGGGTATCGGCCTGTATAAATATTAGCCTGCCACGGCAATACATAGTGGTCCGGGACGTCGGTGCTCTCTATACTGACCATTTTTACTTTTTTCAGAAAGCTTTGCTGGGTTGTATCGTCATGATTTCCTATCCAGCTTATCCCAATGAACCCAACCGAATTGGGGTTTTTCGATACATAGTCAATAACCCCCTCGCTGGTTCTTGCCGCCATTGCCTTAGATGTCAGTGAATCGCCATGTAACACAGAATCGATGATAAAACGAACCGTACTGGTTGCATGGATGCCGTCAAATATTGGAATTAAATTTTCCTTAAATCTCCCTGTTAGTATTTGTCTCACTTCACCCATTGTAAATACTGAATCAGGCAATGAAGGGTTTACAATAACAGCCACAGCATCCTTTGCAATCACCAAACTTTGAGGACCCAGCTTAAAGGAATCGACTATGAAGTTCTCTTCGTGTTCTGTAATTCTGCGTGTGATGATCACCATTCTTATGCTGTCAATGGTGAGATCTTTAATGCACTCAGCTTCAGGTTTGTAAAAAGGAATGATCCGGGCTTGCCGGTGTTGCGACTGGAACACCTGGATCTCAGAATCGATGACCGGCTTGAAGGATTCGTCGGCACTTATGTAGATAGTGCCTGAGTCAATGGTATCTTTCTGCTCCTGCGGGGCATTGTTTCCGCAACTATTTAATAAAAAAAACAGGCCGATGAGATAAAAGAAAATTCTGCATGTATGAAAGCGCTGACCCATCCGATCAAATTTCGCGTCAATAATTTTTTCTGTATCCCCTGTATATTCTAAATGCGCCATATAAAACTGCCGCCACGCCAAATATGGTTGTCAGCACAGTATCAATATTCAGTTCTATGCCAAATTTTTTATACAACAGAAAAAATCCCCCTGCACATAGCCAAAGAACTCCCATCGTATAGTCATATACAGAATGCAGAAAGACATTCGTCTTCCTTCGCCTGTCTTCATAATCATTTGCCATGAACCTTCTTGTTTTCAGGAATAGCAATATAAAAAGATTTTACTATTCGACACCGATAAAAGTTACAGGTTGACTAAACCACGTTGCACATTTCAGACCATTTTGCGTGGCAGGTATCCATTTAGGCATTTTGTTCAACACGCGAATTACTTCCTTAGTGTAATTCTCGCCATCGCTCTGAAGAATTTCAATCTTTGAAATAGAGCCGTCGGTGTCTACCATAAATCGGACTAACACCGTCTTCTTTTCACCAACTTCCAGTTCAGCCGGTGTAACTAAATTCCTGGTCAGGAATTTTACAAAGGCTTCTTTTCCGCCGGGAAATTGCGCCTCGGACGACCTTGAAAGCAGCCCCGGTTCTCCTTCATTTTCCTTGTCGCCATTATTGGCATTCACATTTGTACCGTTGCCGTCGTCCGTTCGGCTATCGGGAGAAATTCCATCTTGGTTGATTGTCGAAGTCAGGGCGTGCTGCAGATCAGTAATTGCGGGAACTTCGGTTCTTTTTACCTCGTTATCGACAACAATTTGTATTTGGGTATTTCGCACCCGTGCCACCGCCGGAATTTTTTTTTGCTGAGGTGTTTGAGGAATCTTTGGCTTGTCGTTCGACAGATCAACCGTTTGTAGCACCACATCGGGTCTGCTATGGGCCCGATTGTCCAAATTTTCCGCGCTGAAGTTCAGCAGTGATAAACACAGCACGAGCATTAGCCAGATACCCAGGGCCCACTGCAGTCGATGGTTGTAATTTTTTCTGAGCGCATAAGCGCCATAGGCCTTGTTGCGATTCTCAAATAAAATATCGAGCAGATCGGCTCCCAAAATTTCTTTGTTAGTCATGGCTATACTTTTGAGTGAGATGCTCGTCTGAAATAAATCCATAACTAATGGGTAGGAGGCTCAAGGTTCAAGGAACAAGTTGAATTGAAAAACATTTGTGGGACTAAACTTGCCTTGTGTCTTGTGCCTTGTGCCTTGTACCTTCTTCCCTGTATCTTTGCGACTATGAAAATTTTGATGGTGTGCCTGGGAAATATTTGCCGTAGCCCCTTAGCAGAAGGAATTTTACAGGATAAAGCTTTCAAGGCCGGCTTGAAATGGAGCGTGGAAAGCGCCGGCACTGATAGCTATCATGTTGGCGACCCGCCGCATCCATTGTCACAGAAGGTGGCAAAAATGCATGGTATTGATATTTGTGATCAGCACGCAAGGAAATTTATTCCCGAAGATTTTGAACGATTTGATAAGATTTATGCATTGGCAAAGGATGTTCTCTTCGAAATAAAATCAATTGCAAAAAACAAATTCGATGAATCAAAAATTGATCTTTTGATGAATGAGTTATACCCCGGCAGAAACATGGATGTTCCTGATCCCTGGTCAGCACAAGAAAAAGCGTATCACGAAACCTACGCATTGATTGACGCAGCCTGTGGAGCCATCATCGAAAAGGCGCAAGGAACCTGCCTACCGGACAGGCAGGCAAGGTTCAAGAAACAACAGACAGCACCCGGCAACAATGGTTAAGCCCTCAATTCCTCAAAGCACACGAGACTTCGAAACGCCCATCCTGTCAGGGGGAGTTATTTTTGTACATTCACTTCCTTAGCGCAAAATTTAAGATGGCAAAAGTTAATGTTGGAATACCTCAAGGTACAAGAGACTTCGGACCAGAGGTTGTTCGGAAAAGAAATTACATTTTCGATACGATAAGAAATGTCTTTGAGTTATATGGATTTCAGCCGCTGGAAACTCCTGCCATGGAGAATTTAGAAACCTTGATGGGGAAATATGGAGAAGAAGGTGATAAACTAATTTTTAAAATTCTCAACAACGGCCTGGACAGTCCCGCAAAACAAGAACAGGCAAGAGAAGATTTCGAGAAGGTTTTAAAGGGGAAAAATGCAGTTGGGGTCACGGAACGTGCCTTAAAGTATGACCTGACGATTCCATTTGCAAGATATGTAGCCATGAATCATGGTCAGCTTACTTTCCCATTCAAACGATATCAAATTCAACCTGTCTGGAGAGCAGACAGACCGCAGAAGGGTCGCTACCGCGAGTTTTATCAGTGTGATGCAGATGTTGTGGGCAGCAATTCGCTGTTGAATGAAGTGGAATTGACCAACATTTACGCTGATGTTTTTGAAAAACTAAAAATTCCAGTCGAAATAAAGATCAACCACAGAAAAATTCTAATAGGGCTGGCCGAGCTAGGCGGTGGAGCAAGTAAGGCGATGGATATTACGGTAGCTATCGACAAGTTAGATAAAATAGGCTTGAGCAAAGTAAAGGAGGAATTAGTTGAACGCGGATTAAACCTTAGCGAAATTTCAACCGTTGAAAACTATCTTTCTATTTCAGGAAGCAATGAAGAAAAAATCTCACAAGCGAAACACCTTCTCGGCAGCATTGAGGCCGGCAAGAAAGGAATTGAAGAATTAGAAGGTATTCTCCAGTACCCACTGGCCACTCAGCATGCCGACGCTGCCGGTCGGCATGCTGACATTTATCGTCGGGACTCGCCTCTCATCATCGACTTTACACTCGCTCGCGGTCTCGACTATTACACAGGAATTATTTTTGAAGTGAGAGCAAAAGGTGTGCAGATCGGCAGCATCGGAGGTGGTGGACGGTATGATGATCTCACAGGGTTATTTGGCGTTCCAAATATACCCGGCGTTGGCATTTCATTTGGGGTTGACAGAATTTACGATGTGATGGAAGAATTAAAACTCTTTCCTACCGGAGTATCGACCGCTACGCAGGTTTTGTTCTTTAACCTGGGAGATAAAGAAAGCAAAGTAGCCCTGGCCACAGCACAAGAGCTTCGTCGAAAAAACGTCCGGTGTGAAATCTATCATGAGCCTGCAAAATTTGACAAGCAATTCAAATATGCGGAAAAGAAAAACATTCCTTTTGTTGTGATCATTGGAGAGGAAGAAATAAAAAATAATTCATGCAAGATAAAAAATCTAACTACTGGTCAACAGGTAGAAATACCACTCAAAGAGATTTCTGAATTCTTTTTTCGCTAAAGACTTCCATTTGCTGTGAGGTCGGAAGTCTGATGTCCGAAGTCCGACCTCCTACTTCAACCTCCAACTTCGTAAATGACTGCAGCACCTTGCCCCACGCCAACACACATGGTTGCGAGTCCATACTTCTTTTCACTCCGCCTCATTTCATGAATGAGCGTGGTAGAAATTCTCACGCCGCTGCACCCGAGCGGATGTCCGAGAGCAATAGCTCCCCCGTTTACGTTCACCTTGTCACTATCAAGCCCAAGATCACGAATGCACGCAAGGGATTGCGAAGCGAAGGCTTCGTTCAATTCAACCAGGTCAAGATCGGCAATTTTCAAGCCGGCTCTTTGTAAGACTTTTTTAGTAGCAGGTACAGGGCCGATTCCCATGATGGCTGGATCAACGCCTGCCACGGCCATGGAAACAATTTTTGCAATTGGTTTTAAGCTGAATCTTTTTACAGACGCGTCACTTGCTAGTAACATGGCCGCGGCTCCGTCATTAATGCCCGACGAATTTCCCGCAGTTACTGTTCCATCTTTTGCAAACGCAGGCTTCAGGGATGACAATTTTTCCAGGGACGTCTGGCGGGGATGTTCATCTTTATCAAATGAAACCAATTCTCCTTTTTCATTTTGAAAATTGATAGACACAATTTCATCCTTCCATTTTCCTGCATTGAGTGCAGCAAAATATTTTTGCTGTGAGGCCAGGGCAAACTCATCCTGCTCTTCCCGTGAAATTTTCCATTGTCTCGCCACATTCTCTGCAGTTTCTCCCATGGTGTATGGATAATGCATCTCTGCAAGCCTCGCATTTTTAAATCGCCATCCGAGAGTGGTATCATGAATCTCGGTCTGCCGTTGAAATGCAGAAGTTGCTTTTGACATCACGAAAGGCGCTCTTGTCATACTTTCAACTCCTGCAGCAATGATCAACTCAGCATCTCCGCACATCACTTGTCGTGCTGCATTCATAATCGCCTCTAATCCCGAAGCACACAAACGATTGACAGTGCTGCCAGGCACTGTAAAAGGTAGCCCTGCCAGTAATGCGGCCATCCTGGCAACATTACGGTTATCTTCACCGGCCTGGTTTGCATCCCCGGCAATAACATCCTCAATAGAATTTATATCGATCGAAGAATTTCTTTGGACCAATGCGGTTATCACGTGAGCGAGCAAATCATCTGGTCGCACGGAACTTAAGGCGCCGCCATATTTTCCTATCGGTGTTCGGATTGCATCTACAATGAATACTTCCTTCATCAACGAAATGTTTAACGGTTCAAATATCAGTGAAATCAATGAAATCCTTTATTCAGAAGTATCTTTGCGCAATGTTGAAAACTGAGAAAAATATCAGGCACCTGAGTTTGAACGCACTCGAGGAGTATTTTGAGGGCACAGGCGAAAAAAAATTCAGAGCCAGGCAAGTGTACGAATGGATCTGGCAAAAGGGCGCACTAAGTTTTGCAGACATGACCAATTTAAGCAAGCAACTTCGCCAGCAACTGGGAGAGAATTTTACTTTACCTGCCTTAACAATAGATGCCACTCAATTCAGCGCCGATGGCACCATTAAAACCCGTTTCAAGACTTGGGATAACCATCTTGTGGAAGGCGTGTTGATCCCGACAGAATCGCGATACACGGCATGTGTTTCATCGCAAATCGGTTGCAGCCTGAGTTGTAAATTCTGTGCCACCGGCTATATGGTCCGGGAACGCAACCTTGAATTCGATGAAATTTATGATGAGGTGGTGCTCATCAATCAACAAAATGAAAAGACCTACGGGAAAAAACTTACCAATATTGTTTTCATGGGTATGGGTGAGCCGTTATTAAACTATAAAAATGTTCTGCAAGCCACTGAATGGATCTCTTCACCCGAAGGGCTGGGCATGAGCCAGCGAAGAATCACCGTATCCACAGCCGGAGTGGCAAAAATGATTCGGCAACTCGGCGATGACAAAGTAAAATTTAAATTGGCATTATCACTGCACGCGGCAAACGATCAGAAACGGCACGAGATCATGCCGATCAACGACAGCAATAACATCAAATCGTTAATTGAAGCACTGAATTATTTTTATAAGCGAACAAAAAATGAGATCACCCTGGAATATATTCTCTTTGACAATTTTAATGATAGCCTGAAGGATGCTGACGAACTGATCAAAATCTATCGCCAGGTTCCTGCCGATCTTATAAATATCATTGAATACAATCCCATTGATTTTGCCGAATTTTCAAAGCCAACAGAAGAAAAGACGGAAGTATTCATGAAATACCTGGAGAAAAATAAAGTGAATGCCCGCCTTCGCCGAAGCAG
>VBAQ01000170.1 GCA_005883765.1 Bacteroidota bacterium | reverse complement strand
GTACTTGCCAACGCCTGGGCTATTGTAATTGTAATAGCTGAATCATTGACTAAATAGGCAAATGCCAAAACAGATGCTATAGTTAATATTGGAAATCTAAGTTGCTTCAGCGTTGATAGAAATATTTTAATTCCGTCACTAAACCTTAATCCGGTTAATGGTATAGCAATGATAGCCGAAAGTAAAATTGCAGTACCCGATGCCGATAAATAATTGAATTTAAAAATGTGCGGCAATGCTTTTCCATCTTTATCCATTATCATGTTATGGAGCCCCGGAAATTCGAACTGTACCTGGCCAACCGAATTAAAAAGTTCTTTGATCGGTGGCAATCCCCATGCTACGATCATTAATGTTAACAAAATAAATGGAGACAACGCTCTTACTATTTGACCGGCCTTGTATTTCTCATCAGTGTTTATTGTTGGCACCGGTTCCCTGGGGAATCTCCAGGTATTTTTTGGTTTCCAAAATTTTAAAAAAATGACAAGGCATATAATGGAACCGATTCCTGCAATCACATCGGGAAGGGCCGGACCCAGGAAATTTGAAACGAACCATTGCAATGAGGCAAAAGAAATTCCTGACACCAATATGGCGGGCAGTACTTCTTTAGCTTTTCTAAATCCTGCTATAAGAATTACGAGATAAAAAGGAAGCATGATGGATAAGATGGGAAGCGTTCTTCCAACCATTTGCGAGATGGACATTTCGGGAATGGATGTAACCTGCGACGCAACGGTAATAGGAATACCTATTGCGCCAAAAGCAACCGGCGCCGTATTAGCCACAAGACATATCCCGGCTGCATAAAGAGGATCAAAGCCCAAGCCAACGAGCATTGCTGCCGTGATGGCCACGGGAGCACCAAAACCAGCTGTTCCTTCCAGGAAAGAGCCAAAGGAAAAAGCGATCAGCAAAGCCTGCAATCTTCTGTCAGGAGTAATGGATGCCATAAAGAGTTTAATGACCCCGAATTGTCCACTCTTGATAGTAACATTAAATAAGAAAACGGCGGTTATCACTATCCAGCAAATGGGGAACAAACCATATAACGCACCATTTGCACTAGAAAGGAGCGCAAGCTTTACGGGCATGCCATATACTAAAACGGCAATGACTATAGCAATGAGTGTGGCGATCAGACTTGCCTGGTATCCTTTCATTTTTTTCATGATCAACGCCCAAAAAATAAAAACTATAGGCACAACCGCGATCATTGCTGATAAGGCAATGCTACCCAGGGGATCGATATCCTGTGTCCAGTTCATGAAGCTTTTTTCAAGAAAAGTTTTTGGTTGCGGGGCTTAGCATGATCAAATGTAATCCTCAAAACACTCCTATTTAATATATAGGAGGCGAAGGCTACAAAGTAAATGCTGTTGGGCGTTTGGTGATGATGAAGCCGAACGGGCATCCCGATAGCTATCGGGATCAAAAATAATCAGCATCGGCAACAAGAGGTCCCGGGGTCTCGTTACGCAGAAGGCTTGGCGCTGGTGACCTGGGGGACAGGAAAGCTACGACAACTGGGTGCGTACCAATTTATCTGCCGAAGGCATGACAAAAGCCTTCGCCAGGTGGAACACGACGGACTGCTACAATAAAGGAGAAAAAGAGCCGGCTATGCAGCTCTTAAATGTGAGATCATTAAAGAAGATCAGTTAAGTGCTGCTTCTTTTTTTCTTTCGGGCAAACCGATTCCAGCCGCTTCATTTACTTCATAACAAAAATTAGTGGCCAAACCCTCTGACGCTTCATCAAGGAATTGTTGGAGTTGATCAGCACTCTGTGCTTCCCAAATACAGGTACCCGTTTTACCATCTTGTGATGGAAAAACAGATAGAACGCTGGTGCCTGCAGGTGTAGCTCCGATAACCGATTGTGCTTTTGCCCAGAAAGCTTGAGGATCTGTGATCTTGGTGTGTTGTGCGATTACTAACATGATTTAAGATTTATATCCGCTCCAAAACAATTCAGGAACGAACTTGATTAAAAAATAAATACACAAGAAAAGGATCAAACAGAGAAGTTTTCATCTTATACCAGGTCGGTGAAGTTCCAGAGGCTGAACTAAATGTAGTCTTTTTTTCCCCGGTGATGTTGATATTCTGCGGCTGCGCTGCAGTTCGTTCGCTTCACCATAGTGATTTACTACGATACGCTTATGTCTCATAACAAAGATTCGTTCACAAAAGAACGAATACCTTGATCCTTGTTTTTATGACGTTGCTCATGAAAGAAAAAATTTCTTTCCCGACAAGTCACTCCGGCAGTGCCTTATATTGCTTCGTTAGGCTTGAGTTACAAATTGCAAATACAGACATTCATCGTCTGTACCCAACCCAGCACATTCGAAAATTTTTATTGCGATAAACATCGAAGGGGCTGACGAACACTCAGGAGAGCAAGAGCAAATTTTTACTTCAATATTTGATTTGCAATTTTTGAATCGCCGTCAATCTTTTTTTCATAAGTCAGTCCGAGAATTTTTGTGACCACAGGAAAAACATTCACATTCTCAAAGGCAGGGATCTGCACATGATTTTTGAATGCCGGTCCCCACGCGATGAAAACCGCTCGCATGTCTTTTACCAAATAAGGATCATAGCCATGTGCTCCGGGATTTGGTTTGCTGCTACTGCCCCAGGTAAACGTGAGTGGCCAGGCTGGTATCAACAGGATATCCCCGACGCGGTTCATTACATCGTCTTTATCTCCATAGTGTAAATAAGCAGGCATCTCGTTTTTCAGGTAAACTTTAAAACCATGCTCTTGTTCTTTTAATCTATTGTAAGTGTCAGGAATATCATTTTGGTTTTTGGTATATAGTTGGACCAATTCGGCGCCGCGTGGAATAATAAATTTTGCTGTGTCAAATACCGGCATGATCAACGGATGATCCACGTCAATCTGCGTCATGCCATGATCCGCAAGGAAAATATAATTTACCGTCAGCAGGGTTTTTTTCACAGCGTCTGTAAGTTTTTGAATACTGGAATCAATGAAGTGGACAGCAGCCGCTGTTTCAGGCGCATCAGGTCCATAAGTATGTCCCGCATGATCAGCATTGGAAATGTAAAATGTAATAAGGTGGGGACGCTTTTCTGCGGGCAGCTGTAGCCAATTAACCACCACTTGTATCCGGTGATCCATTGATACCGTGTCATTGAAACTATAATAATATGTCGGAAGGCTTTTTTGCACGTCAGCTTCAGACGCTACCCAGTAATAACTTGCTGTGAGCATTTGTTGTTGTTCTGCCAGCACCCAAAGTGGTGTTCCGCCATACCAACTTCCATCCGTCACGGTTTTCGAATCCCGCATGCTATAGCTTTCGTGACGATTAGCATCATAGAAATAATTATTAACCAGGCCATGATGCGAAGGATATAAACCCGTGACAATCGTATAATGATTTGGAAATGTAAGTGAAGGATAGGAGGGAATCATCCCTTCGGCTCGTATTCCCTGGTTGCCCAGCGCAATCAAAGTCTTAGCCTCATATTTTTCTGGATAGTCATAGCGGAAACCATCGGCTGAAATCAGAATGACGTAAGGTTTCTGTTGCTGTTCTATACTGTTTCTTCTTCCTTCAATTATTTTTTGTAAAGGGTCGCCCTGTCCAGTCGCAATACATACATAAAGCAGGCAAAGAAGAAAAAGTAAATTTCTTTTCATGTGAGAAATGAAAGTAGCAAAAATTTCAAGAACAAAAATACGGGTGAAGGAATCTTCGATGGCTTGAGTTGCTCCGAGGGTCCAAGGATTTCTTCCGAGAGTTCCTTTGGAACAAATTGCAAATACAGACATTCATCGTCTGTGCTCAAGCTAGCACTTTTGATTTTTTTTGGCATAAAAAATCTTTCGGCAGCTGAGGAATACTCAGGAGAGCGGGGTTGAATTAGCAATGACTGCGATTGGTTGGGCTACATACCTTTGCTGCAATCATGGTCGGTAAAAGATCCTTGCGGTACGAGTTGTTTGTTGTAATAAAGAGTTTTCGGGATGCGGTGGTATTATTCAGAAAAAATGATCCATTACGCATGGCCGGAGCTACAGCATTTTTTAGCACGTTTGCATTGCCACCTATTATTTTTATACTGGCGCAGTTGTTTGGATTATTCATTGACAAGCAAGTCATCGGACGTGGATTACTCGAACGCATTTCAAATATTCTTGGCACGGAAGGTGCCGGCCAGGTGAGGCAAGTAATAAGAAGTATTCGTGGTTTTAGCAATGACTGGTATGTAATAGTGTTCGGATTTATTTTTCTTGTTTTTGTAGCAACTACTTTGTTTGCCGTTATTAAAAACTCTTTAAATCAAATCTGGTTAATTGGCGTCAAGGAACACCCGGGGCTTCTTTTCAGGTTGAGCATGCGGATCAAATCTTTTGCGGTGATTATGCTGATAGGTATTTTATTTTTTGCTGACCTGGTGTTCGATAGTCTTGGCAGTATCGCTCGTAATTATGTAGATGAAATATGGAAAGGTGGCGGCATCTATTTTAAAAGCATCTTAAATGAAATAGTGAGTGTGCTCATTGTGGCAGCCTGGTTCGTTCTTTTATTTCGTTTCCTGGCAGACGGAAAACCTTCATGGAGAGCTTCATTTATCGGTGGATTGGTCACGGGCATTTTATTTACCGCGGGAAGATTGCTATTACGTTTTTTGTTGGTCGGTAGCAACATCAGTCATTTGTATGGTTCGTCTGCCTCGGTTGTCCTGGTGTTACTATTCGTTTTTTATTCATCATTTATTTTATACTATGGAGCTTGTTTTATTAAAGTCTATTCAAAAAATAAGCAATGGTCTATCCGCTTAAGCAGTAAAGCTTATGATTATAGGATTGAAGAAATCCAGGCGATGCGGGAAGCATAGTAGTTGGAATAGCTAACTCAAAAAGTAAACATTTTACTCCGCAGCCGGTGAAAGTAGTAGTTCATGACTATAGTTATAGCTTCCAGAATCATTGCCAATATTTGTAACCATATCGAATGAAAACTCCCTTGTACGGGATGAAAATGAGACTCTGGGCAATAAGCCCTCCATAACCTTTTCTTGATAGCTGTCGGAACCGGAGACCGGGGATTAAAATAAATACAGACATTCATCACTTATACTCAAGACGCATTCGAAATTTTTTTGGTGTTTGGAGCCTTACGAAGAGCAGGCCAGGATTTTAGATAATCTTTCACATTTTCTCTACCCACCCTTTTTATTACCGACACGATTATGATTTCACTTAAATCTTGGTGATGAAAAATGAAATGCAGATTGTCGCTGCCATTGATGATCCTGAGCTTCTTGAGCACAGGGTTGAAAAATTAGCTACCAGTCATTACGACCTTGGATACGGCAAACAACAAGTCCCCGGTAGCTATGAAGCAATTGAGACTTCTTCCGCGGGAGTGTATGTAAGTGGAATTGTTGCGATCGATAATTCGTGTGAACGATTCAATGTACCTTTCATAACCGGTTTTGTTTTTACCTGTATCAAAGGGAATGACAATGTTTATAAGTTGATGTGGAGTTCTTCTCTGTCATGATCCGATGACGCTGTCTGTAGTCGCACCCACCCTTTGGGACTGGAAATTGCTATCTCATAAACTTAAATTTAAAAAATGAATAAAATTACGATTGTTTTAGCCGCATTGAGTTTGATAAGTATCACGACCGTCGCACAGACATTTACATTAACGAGTAGCGACATTGGCGGCCAAGCCGTCAATAAGCAGTTCGCCAATGGTTTTGGTTGCCATGGTGAGAACATTTCTCCGCAGTTATCGTGGCAAAACGCACCAAAAGAAACACAAAGCTTCGCCATAACGATCTATGACAAAGATGCTCCAACGGGAAGTGGATTTTGGCATTGGTTGATATTTAATATCCCGGCGAATGTTACGGAGTTAAAATCCAATGCCGGTGACATCTCCATATCCATAGCTCCGGCAGGGTCTGTGCAAAGTAACACGGATGTTGGAAAGCCGGGTTATTTTGGACCTTGTCCACCTCCGGGGTCGGCTCATCAGTATCTCATTACGGTCTTCGCTCTCAAAGGCAAATTAGAATTAGATAAAAATACTACACCGGCAATTGTTGGCTTTTACCTCAACCAACAGGCCATTGCAAGAGCCTCCCTGGTAATGTATGGACAGCAATAGCAATGAGATGACAAGCCCCAACGAGATTCATCGTCTGGACTCAAGCCAGCATTCGAATTTTTTTTATTCGTTGGAGCACTTCGGAATGCAGTGGGTTTATTTACCAGGCTGGGTTGCTACTATTTGACTTACCTTGCGTCGCACTCTTATACGTTCGGTAATTTTATTCGGCATAGTTAAACAAGTTGCGCGTGCCCGTCAGTGGCGAAGCGAGGGTGCTCTTAGTTCAGGAATCGGTAATTTTATCCGGCGAATCTTTCTCTTGGTTAGGCCGCTTGATCATTCTATATGCGATGAAAATGCCGGCGCCCAAAGTCGCAACACTGTTTTTATTTTACCGAACAGCACGAACATCAGGGCAGCAAATTATTCCTCCTGTGCGTGTTCAGCTATCCGGATATAATAACCGTTGATGTCAATAAAGGTGAATTCCCGAGGTCCGTATGGATGGGTTCTTAATGTGTCAGCAATTTCAATATCTCTGTTTTGAAACTCTGAAAAGATTTCGTCAATATTATCGACAAACCACATGAGCGGCAAGCGATGTTTTTGGTTATTTATATCATTTACGAACTCTGGATCTTCACCAAAAAGTAGTCGCAAATCATCACGCCGGATACCACCATCTTTAATGTCGCCATCTTTGTTCATCCAGGTCCATTCATCATCAAATCCTAATGTGTTACGATAATAATCAAGTGTCTGTCGTAAGTTTCTTACAGGCAAATGAGGGTTGTTTCTTATAAAGCTTTTGACTTTCATACTTAAATAACTTTGGATTTTAAATGGTAGTCGTCCCACGTGCCGCTAGCTCTCTAATTTATGATATAACATGCTTTAATTAAAATTTACTCCCGCGAGTATAAAATCCGGGGTCTCGCTGCGCACAACTTGCCCGGACCCGATAGCTATGGGTTGTCGGGAGGTCCTCCGTGTTTCTTCGTGCCCTCTTGTGTCTCCGTGGTCCTAGTATACCACAGAGACACGGAGTTCACAGAGGATCACGGAGTGGGATAACCATAACATTCTAAGTTTTTAATTTTTGTTTTTATCGAACACTACGAAGAGCGAGAGCCTCGCTCCGAAGACCTTGACGGACAGAAAAAACAACAAATAAAAAAACATAAATTGCAACGGCCGCCAACCTATTATCTAAAAAGAGCGTTAATAAGTTAACTGAGATCACTTCGCTCATGCAACGACGCAGAGAATATTGCTTCCTTCTTTGTTTTCTGCTGATCATATTTTACGCTTGTAAGAAGGAATACAGCTACGAAGGCGGGCCTGTATCCTCAGGTTATTGCACCAATATCATCGTTGCGGGCAAGTATGCAGTAGGAAAGGATCTTACCGATTCCAATTTTTTGTTAGTGCAAGTGTACATGAGGAACGGAGGGTCTTACCATATTATGTCAGACACAGTGAATGGCTTTTCATTTGCGGGGTCCGGTAACTTTACGGACACAGGGATCATAGAGTTGCATCTGGCTGCTCATGGCAAGCCTTTAAAACAAGGCAACAGTTTATTCATTGTCCGATACGATTCTTCCCAATGCGAGGTAGAGATCGCGGTTTCTGATACGTTGAATAATGTAGTACAAACTAACAATAGAGATTTGTTCCCACTTGCAGAAAATAATTCATGGAGCTATGATGATCTTTCCTATCCGCCAGATTCAATTGTAGAAACGATTAAGGGAACCAGGGTGTTGAATTCTTCCGTTCATTTCATCGTCAATAGCTTTATCAGCTTTTTTCCGGCGAACAATGAAAGCTATTACAGGAGGTCGGGATCCGATTATTTTGCATATGAAGCGGTGAGTACCTTCACCAGTGCACTGGATTACGCTCCCAGCATCTATGACGATATGAATTTCCTGAAAGACGATTGTCAGAAGGGTCAG
>VBAQ01000169.1:11314-12893 GCA_005883765.1 Bacteroidota bacterium | reverse complement strand
TGCTGATACACTGTTCTTCCTCTCCGAGTGCTAAGAGTTTTTTGCATGCCATCGTCGGTAACGTTATCAATAAGCAACAGATTCATTTTGTTATTGATTTGCCATGCGTCAATAAGCTGTTCTTTCATTTGTGGCTGGTTTTTCTGCTCGCCGGCTGCCGCCAACGCGTAAGTTAGCGATATTGTAATCGGAAAAATAAAAACCAAGTTGACCAGCAACCAAATAAAAATCCCCTCCGGGTATCGGAAGGGATAGCAAAGAATTATTCAGCGATTATTTACCAGACTTTGATTTGGTCTTGCTTGTTTTTGTTTTTGTTTTAACCGGTTGTTGTGCATTGGTATTAGTGGTAGTGGCCTCAGTCTTAGCTTTGTCAGCCTGTTCTTTTACAGAGGCATCATAATCGGCCTGTGCAACGACATCGCCGCTTATTCCCACAACCTTGGGATTGTCAACACCTGCCAGTTTAATAGAGACTTGTTTATCGAAATGTCCCATAGCGGCAGCATTGTACTGCACTTTCAATTTAGCCGTTGCTCCAGGAGCGATCGGTTCAGTAGGTTTCTCAGGCGTAGTACAACCACAAGAGGCCCAAGTATTTTCCACAACTACAGGTTTATCAGTTTTATTAGTGATCTCAAAATAATAATCAACAGGTCTTCCCTGCAGGATCTTTCCGAAATCATGTTTTTCTGTGTTTACTTTAATTATCTCGTCGGGGGCCTTGGTTTGAGCTTTCATTGCTACGGCAAATACCACCGCAGTGGCGGCTAAAAGAATTCTTTTCATTTTTAGTTATTTTGTTGTTTTAAAATTTGAACAGATGCATTGCTGGGTGCAGATCCTACCGGAGCTCTCCACACGGTGCCCTTGATCCTTATTTGTTTGGTTTGATTTCCATTATAAGTTATAGTGATAAATTTTTCAAAATTTCCTTCATTGGCAGCATTGTAGCCCACCTTAATCTTATCAGAGGCGCCGGCAGGAATTGCTTCGCGGTTCCACTCTGGAGTAGTACAGCCGCAACTTGCTTGTACATTATCTAACTTCAAGGCAGTAGTTCCCGTGTTCGCAATTTCAAAAAAATAAAATACTGGCTTACCCTGCGGTATTTTTCCAAAATCATGTTCCGCTTCTTTGATCTGCAGATAATCAGCCTGTGTAACAGTCGCAGTGGTCGTAGCATTATTATTAGTCACAGTATTGTTATTGGGTGCTGTTTGAGCACCGGCTACCCATGCGATGCTAATAAAAAGAATAAAGGCAGTTAACTTTTTCATGATTATTACTTTAGGGTTTCAAATTTAAAGCAAAGATGTCAGAAACCATAGAAAGGATGCAACCAAATTCAGTATTTTTTAACAGGTTCTAATATCCCTATTTTTGCCTATATGGAGAATCAAACCTCTGCTGCCATAACCAATCATGAGAAATTATCTTTCGAAAGGTTTCGGGAAGAGGTGTTGATGGATTATAAAACTGCCTGTATAAGTCGGGAAGCCAGTCTCTTAGCCCGCAAGGAAGTGCTTACTGGAAAAGCAAAGTTTGGGATATTCGGCGACGGCAAAGAGTTGGCGCA
>VBAQ01000169.1:9758-11308 GCA_005883765.1 Bacteroidota bacterium | reverse complement strand
CTAAATTTTTTAGAAAAGGAGATTTCCGCAGTGGCTATTATCGCGATCAGACCTTCATGTTTGCCTCTGGCCTGGCAACTGTTGAACAATTTTTTTCACAATTATTTGCTGACCCGGATATCAACAATGACCCCTTCAGTGCCGGCAGACAAATGAACGCTCATTTTGCTACTCCCTTTGTTGATGAGAACGGAGAGTGGCTTGATCTTGTCAATCGTAAAAATATTTCTGCGGACATAGCTCCCACTGCCGGGCAAATGCCTAGGGGTTTAGGCCTTGCGCATGCCTCGAGAAGTTTTAGAAATATTCCCGAACTGAAAAAGTTTGATCATCTATCTGATAATGGAAACGAGGTGTGCTTTGTGACCCTCGGTGACGCCTCCACATCGGAAGGTCATTTTTGGGAAACAGTAAACGCTGCCGGTGTTTTGCAGATACCCATGGCCATCTTCGTGTGGGATGATGGCTACGGTATTTCGGTTCCGAAAAAATTGCAAACGGTGAAAGCTTCCATTTCGGAGGCATTGAGTGGAATGCAAAAGAGAGAGGGAACAAACGGTATTCATATGTACACAGTTAAAGGATGGGATTATGCGGGCATGTGCGAAACATTCGAGGAGGGGATCCGCATAACGAGGGAAACTCATGTACCGGTACTTTTTCATGTTGAGGAAATGACCCAGCCACAGGGGCACTCGACATCGGGTAGTCACGAACGCTATAAGCCGGCCGAGCGCCTGGAGTGGGAACGTGAATGGGATTGCCTAAAGAAAATGAGAGAATGGATCATTGAAAATGCGTTGGCCTCTGGTGAGGAGGTGAACGATCTTGACCACCATGCTAAGGAATTTGTGCGGGATAGCAGGGCAAAGGCCTGGCAAAAATATCTAGCCCCAATCAGGAACCAGGTTAGCAAGACCGTTGACCTGATTAATAATCTTGCCAGCAACCTTCCACAGCAAGCGGCACAGCTGATGAAGTTATCTTCAGAATTAATCTCTAACAGTGAGCCGCTTCGGCGTGATGTGCTCAAGATGCTCAACGCAGCCCTTGACCTCGCCGGCGATCATGATGCAGCCTTTTGGACAAGGGACTACTACCACGACCTGTTGAACGAAAACAGAAATCTGTATAACTCCCATCTATATAATGAAGGACCGAGGAGCGCTTTAAATGTAAAGGAGATAAAGCCCACATTTGATGAGGATTCACCAACCATGAACGGGTTTGAAGTATTGAACAGGTATTTTGATGAGGCTTTTGCTAACAATGAACTGCTGATCGCCTTTGGAGAAGATGTGGGACAAATAGGAGACGTAAACCAGGGCTTCAGTGGTTTGCAATTGAAATATGGTGCTGAAAGAGTTTTTGATACCGGTATTCGCGAACTCACTATTGTTGGACAGGGAATCGGTCTTGCCATGCGCGGCTTGCGGCCAATTGCCGAGATTCAATACCTGGATTATTTATTATATGGCTTGGAACCACTCAGCGACGACGCCGCGACGCTTCATTACAGAACGTTTGGTCAGCAAAGCTGTCCCGTCATC
>VBAQ01000169.1:0-9696 GCA_005883765.1 Bacteroidota bacterium | reverse complement strand
ACTGCGGGGTATGTACATATTGGTGCCCAGGAATATGGTGCAAGCCATCGGAATGTATAACACTTTGCTCCGAAGCAATGATCCTGCTTTGATGATCGAGTGTTTGAACGGCTATCGGCTGAAAGAAAAACTTCCTTCCAACCTGCTTGAATTTACCGTCCCATTTGGCATCCCGGAAATTGTCCGGGAAGGAACGGACATTACAATCGTTTCCTACGGCGCAACTCTTCGCGTTGCTCAAACCGCTGCGACTATGCTGGATGCATTGCATATCAGCTGCGAGATCGTCGATGTGCAAACTCTCCTCCCCTTCGACATCCATCATAAAATCCTGGAATCCCTCAAAAAAACTAATCGTATTGTTTTTGTGGACGAAGACGTGCCGGGCGGTGCTGCTGCTTACATGTTTAACAAAGTAATGGAAGAACAGGGCGGCTACCGTTATCTCGACGCGGCGCCGCGAACAATTACTGCTAAGGCACATCGCCCTGCTTATGGTAGCGATGGTGATTATTTCAGCAAACCAAATGCCGAGGAAATTGAGGCAGTGATAAAAGAAATTATAAAAGAATAAAATATTAATTCTTATCAAGAAATTTCTCCACTTTCTCCACTTGTACGAAAAAATTTGATATTTTACGGAGCAAGCAAATCATGTAATTATATGGACCACCGCCTGATCCTGCCCTGTATTTTTTCTTGCATGTCATCTTTTTCTTTTGTTTCCTCCAATGCGCAGGCTGATTATGCGGATAAAGTCACTTCGCTAAAAAATCAATTTCCGAAAGAAGAGGTAGTTGCTTACGAGCACAAAGAGATTGTAAATTTTTCATTGAATCAAAAACCTGCGCCTGGCGAAGGAAAAGTAAAGGCTACCGTAACAACACAGATTACGTTAGTCCCCATCAAGGATTATATAAAATATGAAGACGGTCTTTTCTACAACCAGCAAATTTCAATCGACAACATAAGAGCGACGAATTCAAAAGGTAAAGAAGTCCTCATTCAAAAACAATGTACTTCCTACAGCCAGGAGGATATTTTTCAAGATGATACAAAACTTTGCGTGGTGAAATTTCCCCTTGAAGAAAAAGGGAAAAGCTGCACATATACATACCAGGAGATTTATAAAGACATAAAATATCTCACTTCATTTTATTTTAATAAAAGCATCCCTGTTGTGGACGAAACCGTTGAATTCGATATTCCATCATGGATGGAATTTGATCTTCGTGAATTTAATTTCCAGGGTGCGGGAATTGAAAAAACGACTACCAAAGAAAATGATCTCACCAAAGTAAGTTTTCATCTTAAAAACGCTCCGGCCTACGAAGAGGAAGAACATTCGCCGAATCACGCTTTAAGCTATCCGCATATCATTTGTGTAAACAAGGCTTACACTGAAAACGGGCAACGAAAAGTTTTGTTTGAATCAGTGAAGGATCTGTACGGATGGTACAGGACCGTTTGTGATAGTATTGGCAACGAACCTTCAGAGTTAAAAGAAAAAGTAGTATCACTAACGGGCGCAAAGAAAACCGACCTGGAAAAGATCGAAGCTATTTTTTACTGGGTCCAGGATAATATCCGGTACATCGCTTTTGAAAATGGGATCATGGGTTTCAGGCCTGATGCCGCCCAAAATGTTTTTAAGAAAAAATACGGCGATTGTAAAGGCAAGGCTAACCTGCTGAAGGAAATGCTGAAGCTTGCCGGCTACGATGCAAGACTTACATGGATCGGCACTTCCGATCTTCCCTATGATTATTCTCTCCCTTCGTTGTCTGTAGACAATCACATGATCTGCACGGTGATCCTGAACGGAAAAAAATATTTCTTAGATGGAACAGAAGAATATATTGCGCTCAACGATTATGCGCAGCGATTGCAGGGAAAACAAGTGCTGATTGAAGACGGGAAGAATTATATCCTTGATCGCATACCGGTTTTTCCATCCGAAAGAAATAAAACAAAACAAGTAACCAAAATGCGTGTTGACGGCGATGCAATTAAAGGAAATAGTAATGTTGAATACAATGGCGAGGGGAAGATCTTTACTCAAATGGCTTACGCCTCTACCCGTACTGAAAATAAAACGGATGCTTTGTCTTCTTTTTTGCGAGGCGACAATGGAAATATAGAACTGTCTGACCTCAAGACGCCGGATTTCAGCGACAGGCAAAAACCTCTACAGATCAATTATGACTTCAAGGCCAATAATCAGGTAACGAAAGCGGGTAATGAAATGTATGTGGTGATGGACTGGAATAAAGAATTTTCAAGCCTTGAATTTGATAATAAGAGGAAGAATGATTATGAATTCAATCATAAGTACTTTATCACTACGCAAACTGAATTGACAGTTCCGGAAGGCTACAAAGTAGAATATGTTCCCTCATCGTTCAAAAAAGTCTCAAACGACTATTCTTTTGAAGCCTCTTACCTGAGCAAGGGAAAAACGATCGTATACTCAAAAACAATCGTGATCAACAAACCGATCATACGAAAAACAGAATTTGGCGACTGGAACAATTTCATTAAGGACATCAACAAATTTTACAATGACCAGGTAGTACTGACGAAGTGAGGGCAAGTGGTGAGTCCCGACGATAAATGTTCCGACGCTGCGGTCGGAATCGAGACATTTATCGTCTCTGATCGGGCCTGATGACTCGCGAGTGTCAGACGCAGAGATGCCGACCGACAACGTTGGCACGGTGAATGGCGAGTGAGGGCTGAATGGTGACCAATGAATCATCAATAATAAATAATCAATAATACTCGATGAAATTCCCATTTTTCATTTCTTACACATTACTTTTTGCTGTAAGAGCATTTGCTCAAGCCCCCCAGTTAGGCACGAATATCGAAAACGAATTTACCGTGACTACTGTTCCGGATAAATGGAAGAACGAAAGTGCGGTTATTATCGGTCAAAAAACTGAGTACCTGTTTACGAGGCTTTCTTCCGGTCGGAACTATTCGACCGTTGTTCGGATTAGAGAGTACATCCACAAACGAATCAAACTGCAGGACAAGAATGCACTGGAGAAGTTTTCTGCATTTAATTATGTGACGATGGGCAAGGATGGAAGCGCAGAGTACAAAATTATTAAGCCGGGCGGTAAGGAAGAAGCGGTAGATATGAAGACTGCTGTCGAAGACGAAAAAGAGATCGATCCCATTTACAAACCGATTTTTTTCAGCCTCAATATTAAATCGCAAAAAATTGCAATTCCCAATTTGGAGGTGGGCGACATTATTGATTATACACTTAAATCAACTATTGATTGGGATATGAAACTTGAAGGGATTGGATTCAAGCCGTTCATTTTTACATTGACCAACAGTTACCCAACTCTGTACCAGCAATACCGTTTTACCATGGTAAATGGTATGAAGGTTCAGTACCGCAATTATAATGGCGCTCCTAATCTTCGCTTTGATCCAAAGGCATCGGTGTACGGCGATAAGGAATCCTTTCTTTCCTATTATTTCCTGGACAGAGACAGGGAAAAAACAACCGACGTCAGGTGGAATTATGAACTAAGGACAGCGCCGAGTGTAAAATTTCGGGTCATTTTACTGGCAGATAACGATCCATCCTCAAAGGGCCTCGGGGAAGCAACGGTTGATCGTGCCGGCCTGAATCCTGATGATGTTTATAAACGCTATGTTGGTGCCGCTGGATACGTTACCCCGACCGTTACCAGTCTCGTAGCATATACAACGCAATATATCAGCAAGAAAAAAGAAGAGGGTTCACTAAAGACAGATGATGATTTAATTCGTGAAAGTTATTACTGTTTGCGAAAGGTTTTTCTTGAAATGTATTACAAGGGGCCGGTGCATTCGGACCTTGAAAAATACATGACCGGAAAAAAACTTTATAAAAAGATATTAGCCGAGGAGAAAAAGAATGGGCCCGATAAAGAAGAACGTGAAGACGAGATACGGATCGGTGGTGTGACCTTTGCTACAGCTTTAAGGATGTGTCTATCCTCGCAAAATATTCCAGCAGAATTACAAGTGTACGTGCCGAGATCGTTAGGTTCATGGCGGGACGCGATCTTTATGGATGAACTGGATTTTGTGGTGAAAGTCAAAAGCAAACGCAAATATTATTTTTTGGAGCCCTTCAACAATTTCGATGCCTTTGGCACTCCTTATCAGTACCTGGAAGGGGCAGAGGGATACAGCATTGGTTATGACCAGGCCAATCGTTATTACCGGGCTACGATTCCGGCAACGACGTTAAACGACAACCTGCAAAAACAAGATTATTCGATCAGCTTTAATGATGGGATGGACATTGTGAAAGCTGAAAGAATAAGCTCTTATTTGGGTGATGAAAAGGCTTCGCTGATTGGAAACGCCAATCTTGACAGAAGCTATCTGAATTATGATTTTGCCAAATATTATGTGGAACCTAGCAGCGATAAGGGCAAAAAAAAGAAGGGCAATGATGAACCCGTGATAGCGACTTCTGATGCTACGAAATACGATGACCCCGACAAAGAAGAGCATATCAAAGCCAGGAGGGATATTTTTGAAAAAAGCTTAAAGGAAGAATTAGATGTTGACAAATACGAAGATTTCGAATTGCTGAAGGATGGTCGTTATGGCGATACAGCCCTGCTGCAATACAAAGAGAAATTTACTCTGAAAAAATTGATGAGTAAGGCGGGCAAGAACTACATTTTCGAAGTGGGCAAACTGATCGGCGATCAGATAAAACTCGGACAAAGCGAGCTGGCAGGAAGGCAAGTAGAAATCTGGATCCCTCATGCCAGGACCATTGAAAATAACGTCAGCGTTCGCATTCCCCAGGGATATACAGTGGAAGGTTTACAAGATTTGAATATGAATATTGACAATGAAAGCGGCTCATTCATTTCGTCTGCAAAGGTCGTCCCCAGGGACTCCGTTGGAGACAACGATAAACTGCTCATCAGCGCAAAAAAAATATATAAAAAGAATTGGCAAAAAAAAGAAGGGCAATGATGAACCCGTGATAGCGACTTCTGATGCTACGAAATACGATGACCCCGACAAAGAAGAGCATATCAAAGCCAGGAGGGATATTTTTGAAAAAAGCTTAAAGGAAGAATTAGATGTTGACAAATACGAAGATTTCGAATTGCTGAAGGATGGTCGTTATGGCGATACAGCCCTGCTGCAATACAAAGAGAAATTTACTCTGAAAAAATTGATGAGTAAGGCGGGCAAGAACTACATTTTCGAAGTGGGCAAACTGATCGGCGATCAGATAAAACTCGGACAAAGCGAGCTGGCAGGAAGGCAAGTAGAAATCTGGATCCCTCATGCCAGGACCATTGAAAATAACGTCAGCGTTCGCATTCCCCAGGGATATACAGTGGAAGGTTTACAAGATTTGAATATGAATATTGACAATGAAAGCGGCTCATTCATTTCGTCTGCAAAGGTCGTCCCCAGGGACTCCGTTGGAGACAACGATAAACTGCTCATCAGCGCAAAAAAAATATATAAAAAGAATTTTGATAAAAAAGAAGCCTGGCCAAATTATGTAGCGTTTCTGGAACCTGCATATAAGTTTAGCCAGTTGAAGATCGTGTTGAAGAAAAAATAGGGTCGTCAACTGATCGCTGATCAAAATCAACAGACGCACAAATCTCTTCGGGTCCGGGGGCACACCCCCCACAAAAATTCAATCATGGGGTTGGGTTCAAATATCTTTCACCAAAAAGGTTTTTTTTCTTAACTTTTATAGTGAGTTAATCAGCTGCTAGCTTTTAAAATAAAAAAATGGAAAATAAGGGATTGATTTTTATTCCTGATATCAGCGGCTTCACAAAATTTGTGACGGAAATGGAAATTGATCATAGCCGCCACATTATTGAAGAGTTGCTTGAAATATTAATTAATGCAAATTCCATAGGACTTGAGATTTCCGAGATTGAGGGTGACGCAATCCTTTTTTACAAATATGGAAACGCTCCCGATTTAAAAACTTTGTATCACCAGGTCGAAAAAATGTTTTGTGAATTTCACAGGCACCTGACCGCCTATGAGTATCGCCGTTTATGTCAATGCAAGGCATGCAGAGCTGCTGTCGATCTTAGTTTGAAGATCGTTACTCATTATGGAGAATTTACAGGATACACCGTAAAAAATTTCAACAAACTGATTGGCAAAGATGTGATAGTTGCACATCAGCTTTTGAAAAATGATATTGAAAAACATGAATACTGGCTGGTAACTAAAAACCTGTTGCAGGATGAATCACCACAGGGTTTTAAGCAGTGGATGACATGGGATAGCAGCGCCAAAAAAACAGAAACAGGCGAAATACCTTTTCAATACACTCAGCTGACCCCCTTAAAAAATGAGTTACCTTCTGAACCGCCTTCGCATCTTGAATTGAAACAGAAGAAGAAGATGATTTCCGTTTCAAGGGAATATGAAGTTCCACTCAATAAGCTGTTTTTCACAGCCGGTCACTTTGAGCTGCGCCATCGCTGGCAGGAAGGAGTAAAAGCGGTTGACCAGGTAAGTCATTATTTACCGCGTGTGGGAACAAAGCATCGTTGTGTGCTGGAAAATGGCCAGGTAGTAATGTACACCAGCAGTTTTTCCTTTGGGACTGAGAAGATCGTTTATGCTGAAACTGATGAAAAAAAGCGCAGTTCGACTTATTTCATTTTTGAAAAAATAGATGATGAGAGAGCAAGGTTTACTATCGATTTTTATTTGAAAAGAAATCCTTTACTGCAAATGATGTTCAACCTGACAATGAAAAAGAAATTGGAGCACATGTTTACAAAATCACTGTCCAACCTGGAAAAATTACTGCAAGAAGTGGAGCTACCGGTTGAATTTTAGAAGGCCGATAGCTATATAATCATCCAGACAAGGGCAATTTAGATGCAACAGGTTTCCTCCTTACTGCGCCGTATCAAGGGTGACATGCGCGACTGTTGACATGCCGGTCGCGACAGTCCCGATAGCTATCGGGGATGACCGCGCATCTACTGTGTTTTCTCAGGTACAAATTGAGGTTGCTTTGGCGGTGGTATAACAAGGTTGGGACTGAGGTCAGGCAGAATCGTTTTCAGTTTATTTACCCGGTACACATTCGTGTCAATGAAATACCAGTTCTTGCCCTGGTCCAATGAAATGACGATCATAGAGGTTTCAGCGATCAGTTCCCCAAGAGGAGTCTTCATCGTTGTGCTTATAGGCAGCACGGCCTGTAGCTGATTTTTAAAATGAGCGATCTCACCGGGACTGCCGATCCAATATTTTTTAAAGCTTACTCCAAATTCTTTCATCGCTATTGCGGCCGAATCCATTTTGGTTTTCATTTTTTCCTTTCCCCCGGCAAACGCGACAATGTTGGGATGCATGTATTTTGAAAAAGTTGCGAAATCATTTTTCATCAAAGCCGATGCCATGTCCATAGCCTGCACTTTAATGGTCGTAGAAAGATTCTGCCCGGGGCTTGCCATTGAAATCAATAGAAGAATGACAGGGAAAAAAATGGTCTGGATTCTTTTCATAAAGCAAAATTACAAAATCAGTTTTTTATTGGACATGTCACAGGTCTCTTCGGCTGTTGATTCGAAAACAGATCAGCCATATGACCGTGGTCAGGAGAATTGTATAAAGGATATGCGGGCTAATCTCCGCCAGCGCTTTGTCGTAATACTCCTTGTCGAATTTTCCCAGGAAAGCCGGTAGGGGAATTAACCGGTCAGAGATCTCAAGGGGCAAAAATCTTCCAATGTCGTTGGCATAGTTTTTTGCCAGGCCGACAAGAATATTTTCAAGTATGATAAAATAAAAAATGAAAATGCCAAGAGCGATAAAAGCTCTTTTGACAAGAAATCCAATCAAAAAAGCTATGGACAACTGCGCGATAGTTTGTAATGCAAATAAACCGGCATAATATGAAAATCGCCAGACATCATTACTGCCGCCGCTGTTGCTTAGGCCGATGATAATGGATACTGCGATGTATAAAATCGTGATCAGCAGCGAAACCAGCAGTATATCAATGAACTTCGCAGCCATGAACTGATTACGACTCCAGCCGTCGATGACATTCTGACGATGCGTTTTGTAGTTGTATTCATTGGTGACAAGCATTATAACAACGACTGAGGGAATAAAAACAAACCAGGAAGAAAAATACGCTACCGTATGCCATGCTTCCGGAAATGCAAAGGGATTGCCAATAAGCATTTTTGCTATTCGTGCAGCTTGTTCCTTTTTCTCGGTCAGATTTTGATAGACATGCAGAAAAATATAATTGATGCCCGGATATGAAAGTGCCGTGATGGCGATAATTCCCCAAAAGGCCGGATATTTTTTTATTTTCAGCCATTCCGTTTTTAAAAGATTCATTCAAATATTTTATTGGTATTTGTATCAGGCACCGATCATGCTTTCAAGCTCCGAACCTTTTCCTTCAATGAGTGGAAGAATTTATTTCTGTCCCTCTCCCCTGTCGCGCTTATCAGGTTAGATCGGCTCAGGATTGTGTTAAAGCTCGCAAAAGATTTTTCATTAAAGCGAATGTCGCGACTCTCCAGATAGCTCAAGACATTGTACGTGATAAATGAATGCCGAATTCCGTCCAATTCGACCAATATGGTATTGTTACCCAGCACCACTTCGTTCACATAAAATTGCACAGGCGCGCGGTGTGCCACATCTGATTGTCCTGGGAAAAATTTGCAGCCCTTTTCAGCTTGCAGCTTAATATGATCCAAAGTCCTGTCTAGTGAATCGAGCACGATCTCTAACTCTTCTTTTTTTGAGAACAGTCCCGAATCGCGGTAGTACTGGATCTGGCTGATCGAACTGTTGATGCTCTCAAAATTCCACAGTTCTGTGGATGGGATCATGTTGTATTCAGAAATTATTTGCTGACCGATTGCAAGGCAATCTTTAAAAGGGAATTCAGATAAGGAAAAATTTTTTTGACTGTAGGCAGGATTGTTCAAAATGGTTTTAATCCAAAAAAAAGTTTTAAATGCCGCAATTTCTGGAAAAAGATAAAAATGAAAGAACGTCATGTCCTTGCAGAAATAGAGCATCTTTTTGTCTCGAAACGAATTGAAATTTTTCAACTGGGCCAGCATGCCCCTCAGGTAATCTTCAAAAGGAAGACCATTATGATTTATGTCCGGAGCTCTGAAGACGACGGCGTCATTTTGTAATTGCAGCACCTGGTCCAGGGAAATATGATAATGCTCACAGATCTGTCTTAGCTCATTAAGAGCTAACGGCTTCTCACCACGAATACGGCGATAAACACTATCATAACTCAAGTCCAATAGATCCGTGAGTTCATCAACCATCGAAATATGCGGTGGCAATATTGACTTCAGGTGGTTGAAGAATTGTTGTTGCAGGTCCGTGGCGTTCATTAATTGAAAATTACGGATTTTCCTTAACAACAACCATCAGTTTTACGGATAGTCAATTCCGGGTCCTTAAATAAAATTTAAAGGACGATATTTTCTCATAGCATTACCCAGAGATTCTTTGGCAATTGTGGTTTATTCCCATTGAATAAAAACAACGGGCGCAGAACCGTTATGAATCGCTTCGTCGTGATGATAGGTTTGTGTTGGAACAAAACCAACAATCATGAAAGCGATCAACCTAACTGTTTTTATTGGCTGCCTGTCCCTCGGTACAGCAGCA
>VBAQ01000158.1 GCA_005883765.1 Bacteroidota bacterium | reverse complement strand
TCTTTCTACTCTGACAGCATCGAATTTTATCACGATAAAGGAGGTTTAAGTCGATCAAAGGTTGAAATTGTTGAAGCCACTAAAAAAAATATATGCGGAAAAGTGACTAGAGAATTGGTTAAGGGAAGCATCGAAGTATACCCAATAAATGGATATGGCGCAGTTGAAATAGGATTACACATCTTCCATAATAACCAGGAGCCTCCTCCAAAGAATCCGAAAGTTGGACGATTTGTCCTTATTTGGGAACATACTATAGATGGCTGGAAAATATCCCGAGTAATAAGTTTACACTAAAACAATGAATATGCCTGCAGGAGTGTCCCCGGACTTAAACAACAAGTTATCATGAAAAAATGCTGAGTCATTTTTTCTATTTCAGATCATATTTTCTCAGTAATGTATTAATTGGCTCAACAAAAGGTAAAGGATTTTTATCAGGCTCTACCCCGATATTCACGTGTCCATTCTTACAAGGGAACAGTAAAACAAAAAAATTACCATAACGGATAATAAAATATTCAAGCCCCCCGCAATCTATATTACCCCGTTGGGAAGCAAGTTTAATTAAGACAGGGTTAACTAAGAGCTCTTCATATTTATCCGACTCATTCGAGCTCGCATTATCGAGTTCACTACGCTGTTTCATTGAAAGACCATCGTGGTCGTATACAGCTATGTACCTGATATATTCGGATATTGCAAACGATTCGCTGATCAGCTTCTCTTTATCTTTCATAACTTTTTTACAAAGTTGGTGTGCTACTTTTTATTAAACAAGAGTATGGCCAACCAAAAGAACTGACGTTTGAGTCGTTCACCTCATTCAACTTTTGACAATTCAATATCCCATGTAGTTCCTTTTCCAAAAATTTTTTGAAAAAAAATTTGCGTAACTCAAGCCTCACCCTCTTATCCCTCTCCGGTTGGAGAGGGACGGTAGTTAATGCAAATCCAAACTTTAGCACTACCACTTCAGCTTTTTTACAACTCCAAATACGAAAGATATTTTCGCTCTTGGGCCTTGCGCGGTGATGGCCTCCCCCACCCGGGGGAGGTCGGGAGGGGGCCTCAGAGGGTATCCACATCCGGCACGATAACCACACTCTTAAAACTTCTTTCATTGTGCAAAACAGCGACCTGGTGTAAAATATCTTCCTTGCATTGCGAAATTAGTTTTGAATCTCTCGGCAATTTTATCAACAACTCCATTAAATATAGATTTCTAATTCGGTTGATCACCGGTTCGGCGGGGCCGACAATATAGTTTCCATATTTATTTCTTAAACTGTTTGCAAATTGATGAGCTCCTCTTTCGACCACATCTTTCATCTTATGTTTAAAGGTTAAATGGACAAGCCGCGAGAACGGCGGATAAAAAAATTGTTTGCGGCTTTCGATTTCCGTTTCATACATCGCTTTGTAATCATGCCTTTGAATGATTTGCAGAAGAGGATTTTGCGGCTGGATGGTCTGGATCATTACTTTGCCTGCTACTTCCTTGCCCGTCGCAGTTTCAATGAAGGAAGGTTTTCTACCAGCACGACCACTCACCTGCTCCATTAACTGAAAAGCTCTTTCGTTCACTCGGAAATCCGCAAAATGCAGCAACCCATCTGCATCCAAAATACCGACCAGGTCGACATTATCAAAATCCAAACCTTTAACCACCATTTGTGTTCCGACCAGAATATCGATGCGCCGTTGTTCAAACTGCTGGATCAATACATCATGCGCATTTTTTCCGCGCACCGCGTCCACATCCATCCGGGCGATCCTGAAATTTGGAAATTCTTCGAGCAGCTGCTCCTCAATCCGTTCCGTACCAAAGTTTCTCTGCATAAAATCATGACTGCCGCACGCCGCACATGTTGTTAAAGGCGGATACGTCGTACCACAATAATGACAAATGAGTTTATTGGAAAATTTATGGTAGGTCAATGACACGTCACAATATTTGCATTGTGGTATCCAGCCACAAACCCGGCAAACCTGGTAAGGAGAATATCCACGCCGGTTTTGAAAAAGAATGACCTGCTTGTTTCTTTCCACAGTTTCCCTGATCGCTTCAATCAATGGCGGCGAAAGCATCACCTTCGATTTGTCCTTCTGAATTATTTTTTTGGTATCAATAATTTCAATAGAAGGCAACTGCACATCACCATAGCGCTGCGTCAATTCTACCAATCCATATTTCCCTGTGATGGCGTTGTGGTAAGTTTCAAGCGCCGGTGTCGCGCTACCCAATAAAACATGTGCGCCTGTCTCGCCAGCTGAATTAAAAAGAGAAGCAAAATAAATCGCGGCATCGCGACCGTTGTACCGCGGCGCAGGGTCTTGCTGTTTGAACGAAGTATCATATTCTTCATCACAAATGATCAATCCCAGGTTGTTGTAAGGAAGAAAGACGGATGATCTTGCTCCCAGCACAACGCTCAGTTCTCCATTCTTTACTTTATTCCAGATCTCCACTCGCTCATTCTGAGAAAATTTAGAATGATAAATGCCGATAAACCCGCCAAAATGTTTTTGCAGCCGCCGAATGATCTGGGAGGTCAGTGCAATTTCCGGCAACATATACAAAACTTGTTTTCCCTGGAGTATGCACTGTTCAATAAGCTTGATGTAGACCTGTGTTTTTCCACTGGAGGTAATTCCGTGTAACAGGCAGACAGGTTTTTCTGAAAATGAGTTTTTTATTTTTTCAAATGCTTCCTGTTGGAGAGTCGATAATTCAAAATCGATCCGGACATTTTTGGGAAGATATTGCAGGCGATCTACACTTCGTTTTTCAACTGTCAAAATCCTCTTGTCAACTAATCCCTTCAATTGACCATCTGAGGCGCCAGATTTTTTTAGCAATTCTGACCGGGTTACTTCACCCTCTGTTTTTATCAAATGGAGATAACTTAAGAGTAATTCCATTTGCTTCGGTGCTCTCGACCAGTTATTTAACAGGTCTGAAAGTTTTTCTTCGTTGTTAAATTCAGGGTTCAATAAAACATAGATCTCCTTTTTTGGAGAATAGCTTTGTTTCAGAGCTTCCCACACATAGCAAACTTTTTTTTGGATCAATTTATTGATAACCGGGTAAACATGTGATGAGTCCAGTACCTGTTGCACTTCGGAAAGCTTTAATTCTTTTTTTATCAATAAAGCTTCGGCCACCAAATATTCATCGTGATCAAGTGAAGAAAAATTATCGCCATATTCTTCATTAAAAACTAGGATCGTCTCGCTGGATAACTTAAAATGGGACGGAAGTGCAGCCGACATTACTTCACCTTCGCTGCACATATAGTATGAGGCCATCCATTGCCACAGTTGCAATTGTTCTTCATACACGACGGGTTCTGCGTCCAACACATTCAGAATCTCCTTTGGCTCAAAAAATTCGGGTTTTTCACGGTGAATTTTCTTTACAATTCCTGCATATTTTTTATTCTTACCAAGATTTACTTCTACGCGACAGCCTGGATGCACTACATCCAGCATATTTTCCGGGATCAGCCATGTATAATTCTTCGGAAGAGCAAGCGGTATTATGATTTCAGCGTAAGCCCCAAGCCCGCCTTCCGCTAAGGCGAAGGAGTCAGAGCGTTTATTCTGAAGAATTTCTTCCATACTTTACAAATCTAAATGGAAATGTTCGCAAGTCTCCCCTTAGCAAAGATTTAGTGAGGCTTTATCCAACTCACCTGGTATTCCCGCAATTTGTTTTCCATGATCGCAAAAACTTTTTCCTTCAACCGGTCTGTATCGTAGATCCCCAAGCCGGAAACCGGCACCTCCTCAAGAAAAAGGATCCGGCATTTACCAGGATTTAACGAGAAGCTATCCTGATAGCGCAGCCTGTCGTAAGTGTCGAGGAATAAAACTGGTTTAACAGGTGTTTGCGTTTCAATAGCGATTCGAAATGCTCCATCGTAAAACTTTTTTAATGGTTGATGAGATTGATTATAGGTGCCCTCCGGAAATAATAAAACAGAAATTCCTTTACCGATGATCGATTTGAGGATGCGCAGGCTTCGGGACTTGTTGGCGGTATCGCTTCTGTCCACGGGTACGATTGCTTTTTTATAAATAAACCCAAATACAGGAAGCTTACTTATCTCGACTTTTCCCAATGGCCGCACTGGCTGACGAAACGCTTTTGGAAGAATCCCTGCATCAAGCAAAGAAATATGATTGATAACAAAAACGTATTGTTTTGTCTTATCATGCGGAGTCTCAAACTTTCGTTTTGGAAAGATGAAAATAAGAGGAAACCAAATATCAGCCCATAGCATGCAAATCCTGAATATGGCATTTCCGCCACGGATCTTTCCAAAAAAAGAAGAGATCACTACAAAGGGGAACAGAACGAGCATGATACCGACAAACAAAAGAAAGGCGTAAATGCAATAGATCCACTGCAAAGGTTTTAAGACCCGATTCATCAATTCCTGTTTTTATATTTATTGTCGTCGCCGGGGCAGTCACATGTCCATTCTGTATCCAGGTCGATCACGGTAACCACTTCCGTGTAATTATTGCACTGCGCAAAAACAATTCTCACTCTTTGGTCATCCTTTGTTACTTCTTCAACCGCGTAACGCGGACAACGTGCGTTCTGAAGATCACTTTTATTATAATTTATTTTGCCCTCGCGCATTGTTTCCTCTACTTCCTGCTCTGTTATATGGCGACATTGCATTCTGCATTTTGCATGATTGCTGTATTGCAAGTAAGAAACTCGCCTGTCAAAACCCCTGTCCCTGTTCACATCAGGGGATGATGAGCGACGATCACTAGCTGATTTGTTTTTCGATGCGGAAGAATTGTCGTGTCTGCATTGCCTTATGAAAAAAACTGCAATGGCAAGTATGGCTAATAAAAGAAGAGGAGCGGCTTTTTTCATCTGCAAAATTTCAACGCAATAATAATGATTTTATGTAGCCTAATGCCCTGAGCTTGTCGAAGGGCAACCGCAACGATGCAAGATGGCTCGGTAATGCTACCTCACCCCGCGAACGCCACCAAATATTGAAGTTGTTACCGCCCCTCTCCCATATGGAGAGGAGACGCAGGGTATTCTTACCAAGTAGTGATGAGGGGTTATCAGCTACACGCTAGTTTCTATTATCTATTATTTATCTTTGCCCGCTATGGCAGAAGCAAGATCTGTGGCCTTTCATACGCTGGGTTGTAAGCTCAATTATTCGGAAACTTCTACTTTGTCGAGAATGCTGGAGAATGAAGGTTTTGAAAAAAAAGAATTTGATGACCTGGCAGATATTTATGTTATCAATACCTGTTCAGTAACTGATAATGCAGACAAGGAATGCCGTCAGCTGGTTCGTCGCATCCAACGAAGATCTCCCGAAAGCCTGGTCGTAATCACAGGTTGTTATGCGCAATTGAAACCAAAAGAAATATCTGACATACCCGGTGTGGACCTGGTCCTGGGCGTTGCAGAAAAATTCAATATTACAAAGCATATTAAAGAACTGAGCAAAGGTGATTCGGCAAAGATCTGCAGTTGTGATATTGACGAGGTCAATAGTTTTAATTCATCTTATTCCATTCATGACCGCACAAGAACTTTCTTGAAAGTACAGGACGGTTGCGATTACAGCTGTTCATTTTGCACGATCCCATTGGCCCGGGGTAAAAGCCGGAGTGATTCTATTGAAAACGTTGTAAGGAATGCTGAACATCTCGCCGCCCAGGGCGTAAAAGAGATCGTCCTTACCGGCGTTAATTTAGGCGATTTCGGGAGCCCCCTCCAAACTTCTCCCGGAGCGGGAGGCTTAAAGAACTTTTCACAGACAAGGACAGAGAACTTCATTGCATTAATAAAAGAATTGGACAAAGTGGAGGGGATCCAGCGTTATCGCATTTCTTCCATTGAGCCCAATTTGTTGACCAATGAGATCATTGAATTTGTGGCCAACAGTGATAAGTTCATGCCTCATTTTCATGTTCCGCTCCAAAGCGGAAGTGACAGGATCTTAGGATTGATGCGAAGAAGATACAAGAGAGGACTGTATGCCGATCGTGTGAAGCTGATCAAAACATTGATGCCTCATTGCGCTATTGGAGTGGATATAATTGTGGGTTTTCCTTCCGAAACGGATAAAGACTTTGAAGAGACATTCAATTTTCTTCATTCCTTGGACATTTCATATTTACATGTATTTACCTATTCCGAAAGAGACAACACCCAGGCTTTGACCATCAAGCCCGCGGTCCCCATACATGTGAGACATGAGCGAAATAAAGTTCTTCGGAATCTTTCTTATATGAAGATGCAATATTTCACCCAACAACATTCGGGGGAGACGAGAAAGGTCTTGTTTGAAGCACGCGACAAAAGCGGTATGATGGAAGGATATACGGACAACTACATTAAGGTCACGGCTCCTTACAAAGCTGAGTGGGTAAATCAGATTGTGGATTGGAAAATCTAAAGGTTACGTATCGTTTCTCGAAACATTCATTTAATTATTCTAAAACAATAGCGGGAAAGCTTGCTCTCAAAATCAAACGGTGTGGTGGCTTTTGTAATATCGCTAATTGAGGCCGCATGGATCTTTTCCTTATCCAGCAAAAATCGTGTGTAGTTTGTGCTGAAATATAAAACACCGGCTTGTTTCATTCCCGATAGACAATCACCGATCAATTCTACGTGATCTCTCTGCACATCTAAAAAATCCTCCATTCTCTTACTGTTGCTAAAAGTCGGCGGATCCATAACCACAATGTCAAAATAATTTTTTGGGATAGTCTTTAAGTATTGTTTGACGTCTGCATGCACAAAGTGATACTTGCCGCGATCCCCTGACGGAAGGCCATCTGTAAATCCATTTAATTGCATGTTCCTTCTCGCCCAATCAAGATAAGTTTTAGAAAGATCAACAGAGACGACCTCATCTCCTCCGCCCGATGCAGCGTAGACTGAAAAAGATCCGGTATAGCAGAAAAGATTCAGGACCTTTTTATTCTTGGCCTCAGCCTTAACTTTCTCTCTTGTGATGCGATGATCGAGAAATAGACCGGTGTCAAGATAGTCGGTGAGATTTACGATAAACTTCAGACCATTTTCATGAACAACAAACTCATGTCGCTCCCCGGCCGTTTTTTGATATTGCCCCAACCTTCCGGGCTTTCTTCGTCTAATTTTAAAAAAAATATGGTCAGACGGTATTTCCAAAATTTCACTCATCACATTCAAACTTACTTGCATCCATGCATCATGTTCCTGGTCATTCATTCTATGCTGGCGCTTGTATTCGGCTACATATAGTTTGTCTTCATATATCTCGATACAAAAAGGAAATTCGGGGAGATCATGGTCATAAATCCTGTAGCATGAAATGCCCAGGCGCTTGGCCTGCTTGCTGAGATGCCTGGATACTTTTTGCAGGCGGTTTCGGAACATGATAATTTTTTCGTCTTGTACCATCTTCACCAAAAATTTTTGCGAACTTAGTTGACTCGATTCCGAGATCCGAGATCCGAGATCCGAGATCCGAGATCCGAGATCCGAAATCTGAAAATCTAAAATTATTCATGTACGCCATCGTGGACATAGAAACAACCGGCGGTTATGCAGCAGCACATGGCATTACAGAAATATCCATTCATGTTTTCGATGGCAACAATGTAGTAGAAAAATTTGAAACACTTGTCAATCCAGGCCAGCCAATTCCCCGCTATATCCAGGCGATGACGGGCATCACCGATGAAATGGTTGCCAAAGCACCGTCTTTTGAAGATGTGGCAGAATCGGTGTATAATTTTTTAAATGATAGGGTATTTGTTGCTCATAATGTAAATTTTGACTACTCCTTTTTGAAAGCTCATCTTGCTGCAGTGGGGTATGAATACAATGCCAAGAGGCTTTGCACCGTGCGCCTCAGTCGCAAAATATTTCCCGGATTTCCTTCTTACGGCCTCGGCAAGCTGTGTAATTCTTTGGATATACCAATTGAAAATCGCCACCGCGCCGGTGGTGATGCTGCTGCTACCGTACAAGTTTTTCGCAGATTAGTGCAGAACGATTCTCAACAATACATTCAGAAGAGCCTGCAACGAAGCTCAAAAGAGCAGATGCTTCCACCCAATGTGCCCAAAGAACATTTTGAAAGGTTGCCCTACACTCCAGGCGTCTATTATTTTCATAATGAAAAGGGAAAGATCATTTATGTAGGCAAAGCAAAAAATATCAGGTACAGGATCAACAGCCATTTCAGCAGTAACCTGGATAGTCGACAAAAGCAAAATTTTATCCGGTACACACATGCCATCAGCTTTCAAAACTGCGGCACAGAATTAATGGCCTGCATTCTTGAATCGTCGGAGATCAAACGACTCTGGCCTATTTTTAATTACTCGCAAAAAAGATGGGAGGATGTGTATGGCGTTTTTGCGTATGAAGATCAGAATGGTTACTTGCGCTTAGCTATCGAAAAAAATAAAAAGCATATCGCTCCTGTCTACAGTTTTCATTATCTCGTGGATGGTCACTCTATTTTAAGAAAACTGATTAGCCAATTTAATTTGTGCCCGCGCCTTTGTTTCATGCGAGCTGATAATGAGCCCTGCGATTCTTCATGCGCTGGTGCCTGTGAGCGGAAGGAAAACCCGTTGGAATATAATCGTCGGGTAGAGCAAGCCATCCAGTCTCTGAATGAGCTGCCCTCATATGCCATTGTCGACAAGGGATTAAATGGCAATGACCAGTCCTGTATCCTCGTTCTGAAAGGAAAATTGTACGGCATGGGATATATCCCGGCGGATGCGCAGATCACCAACACCGACGGTTTGAAAGACTACTTACAACCTTACAGGGAAAACAGCTTTATTCGGAACTTACTGAATGGTTATTCATCGAGATATCCCTCGAAAATCATACGATTGATCGACCCCTCACCTAGTCAAGCCACTGAAAGCTTTCATTCGCAGGCATTGTGCTAAAAACTTGCTCTGCGACTGTTGGTGGAACAGTTAGTTTGCGTTCAATCGTATTGATCCAGGCCCCATCAACAGTTAGTATTGCAGCAATAGCACTTTCATGTTTCATGATGAGATGCTGAATGCTCCACCGTGAAAAATTTCTTTTAGCCTTTAGCAGAGTGAGATCAATGGTGATGGCATCGCCTTGCCGGATCTCTTTCTTAAATACACATTCTTCTCTGAAAATTATTGGGCCAAAATGCGAGGCTTGCATCACGGCGGTGGTAAGACCAAAATCATTTAGAAATTCTATGCGGCAGAATGCTCCCCAATCATAATACACCGAGTGGCGCAAGTGAAAATTAGGATCGAGGTCGGCCCACCGTATTTGAACTTGCTTTATAAATTTTTCCATTACTCTTAATTATTTCTTGAAACTATAAAAACCGATGGATGCAATTGAACACAGGACAAAAACGGTGTACCACAACACATGATAATTTGAATGCTGAACGACCTGCGAGCCAAAGGTGGGCGCCAGCACGTGCGCACAGGCAAAGGACATACTAAATAGTGCTGCGTACTGCCCGCGGTTATGTTCACTGCTTCGATTGACCCAGAAAGCATTAATGAACGGGAACATCAGCATTTCTCCCAGGGTAATCGTTATCATGGCCATCACTGCAATCGTCAACCCCGCCAATGGAATAGTCAGTATGAGATAAGAGAGCCCAATAAAAAAACTTCCCAGTGAGATATATTGCACCGGCGATCGTTTTCCTTCCAACTTAAATACCAAAACCATTTCGGTGATAACAATGATCAGTCCATTCAACGCCAGGACAATCCCCACAACGGGCTTACTGAAATTTAGTTGCTCTTTATAAAAAATTGGCAACATGCTGAACATTTGAAGAAAACATAAGGCTGATAGGAAAACGAAGATTATAAACCGCAAATAGATCCGGTCGCGCCAAACGGATGAATCAATTTTATTTGTTCTATCGGTTTTCTGTTTTTGTGTTGTTGCGTCGTTTGGTAACGCCATCCGTAGCAGGAGGGCGGCGAGCATACATGTTATTCCATCCACCCAAAATAAAGCCTGGTAAGAAAGCAAACCACCTACGGCTGGTCCTATCGAGAAGCCAAGATTCACGGCCAGGCGATTGAGAGAATATGATCGTGTCCGATTTTCTGGCAGACTGTAATATGCGATCGCAGCAGCGTTTGCAGGACGAAATGCTTCCCCTACAGTTCCGATCACAAACATGCAAGCGCCGATCTGGGAGAAAGTTTTCATCCAACCCAAAACGATAAATAAAACGCCGTTAAGAAATAAACTCCAAAACTGCACGTGATAAAAACCAGTCTTGTCTGTCAACCTTCCGCCAATAAAATTTCCAAGGATAGCACCTGCGCCAAAAAGAGCGATCTGCCAACCGGCTGCGGCAATGGAATAATGCATCTCCTCGCGCAGATACACGGTCATAAATGGCAGAACCATGGTGCCTGCCCGATTTACGAGCATAACAACGGCCAACGACCATGTAGTGCCGGACAGTCCCAAATAAGCATTGCGATAAACAGCAATAGATGCTTTGATCATTGTTAACGAAATTAAATCATTGAAGGCTGTGGATTTATTTGACTAACCTTTATTTTTGCTGCTTATCAAAAATTTTATCATGAAGAAGATCGCGATTTGTGTTGTTTTAGTTGCTATCGTCATTACTACGAATGCACAAAATAAAATCGTTAATAAAACAGGAACCAAGCCTGTTCAAAAGAGTGCAACTCCTGGTGTGCAATTGAAAACCTTAGAAGACTCTGCTAATTATGCAATGGGCATGAGCGTTGCTAATTTTTACAAATCCCAGGGAGTAACCAAAATTAATTCTGCTATTGTAACCAGGGCGATCAACGATGCGTTGTCCGGAAAACAATTACTTCTGAATGACATGCAGGCAAATTCTTGCATGATGACCTACTTAAATAAGGAACAAATGACAAAATCAAAACCCACCATAGAAGCTGGAGAGAATTTCCTCGCAGCCAACAAAAAGAAAGCAGGAGTCACAACAACCGCCTCGGGCCTGCAATACGAAGTTATAACACAGGGAACAGGTCCCAAACCTATGCTCAAGGACACCGTGGTATGCAACTACAAAGGAACGTTTCTGAATGGAACCGAGTTTGACAACTCTTATTCAAGAGGTGTGCCGGCGGAATTTTCTCTTACACACGTTATCTCCGGCTGGACAGAAGTATTGCAGTTAATGCCGGTTGGTTCAAAATACAGGGTGTACGTTCCATACCAGCTGGGCTACGGCAGCAGTGATTACCAGGGCATACCCGGAGGCTCGATGCTGATCTTTGAAATTGAATTGTTGAGCATTAAGGGCAAATAATTCATCAGGAATGAATATCGAACAATGAACATGGAACCTCGAACGTCGATTGTACGTTCATTATTCATTATTCCCTGTTCCTTGTTCATTATTTGCTATCACATGGGAGCCTCAATAAAAAAATAATTTATCCATTTTCGAATAATCATTTTTTTTAGCTGCTAAATCACAGTGTTGTTATCGCAAGTCTACTTCTTCTACGCCGGGATAGTCTTTTTTATTAAAGACAAACTTTGAGTCCGCAATATTGGCGTTGCCATTTAGTGTATTTACCGCATAGGAGTAACGATTGCCGGCTTTCTCCAAAACCTTTGTGCTGTAAATGGTTTTTGCATTTTTGTCGATCATCAGGTAAACCTTGTGGAAAGTTTTTGTCTTATCATTAGGCGTCATTTCAATTTCCTGCATCGTCCTTCCACCGACTTTTTTTTCGCCATTTAATTTGTACAAAAAATCTTTATCATAAAAATTAGTAAACAGTTTTTGCGGAGTGAGGGTATTGCTCGAAACATCGAGTTTGGTGATCGTTACTTCATTTGATGCTTTATCATAGGTCCAGACATTATTTCCATCGCAAAAAATTTCCTGTCCGACAAAACTTACCCTATACTTGGTTCCTTTCATGAATACAGTTCCTTTTTTTGAAGAAATGGTTTTTCCATCGGCATTTTCCACTTTGTACGTAAAACTTGCCTGGACTGCTTTGTAGGATTTGAATTTTGCGCTGACTGCGTCGAGAATTTTTTTTGCATCAGGATCATTCCTTGTCTGTGCAAACAAGTGCATCGAAAAAGGTATTATTGCCAGGAACAAATAGCTTTTTTTCATCTTAATAAATCCGGATATTTTTTGAGCCGCAAAGATAAGTTAATTAAAAGTAGATAAGGAATAATCCATGACAGTTGCACACAGAGAATTCTTAACAGTTATTTTTACTATAACGTTTGAAGAATTTCATTAAGTTCTGCTTCTGTTTTCACGAGCACATCTCGCGCCTTGCTTCCCTGGCTCGGGCCAACAATACGAAAGGCCTCCAGCTGGTCCATCAGTCTTCCGGCACGATTATATCCAAGTTTCATTCTGCGTTGCAATAGCGACGTAGAACCCACCTGGTTTTGAACGATCAGCCGGGCGGCGTCTTCAAAAAGCGGGTCGCGATCATTAAGGTCAAAATCCCTTCCTTCCAATTCCCTTTCATCTACATATTCCGGCAGTAAAAATGCCTGCGGGTATCCTCTCTGCTCACCGATGAATTCAACGATCTCGTCAATCTCGGGCGTGTCGACAAATGCACATTGCAAGCGGGTTATTTCACCATGATGGGAGATCAACATATCGCCTTTGCCAATTAATTGTTCGGCTCCGCCTGTATCAAGGATTGTTCTCGAATCAATTTTTGACGACACTTTGAAAGCGATGCGTGATGGAAAATTTGCCTTGATCGTGCCGGTGATGATATTCACTGACGGCCGTTGCGTAGCAATGATGAGGTGAATACCTACTGCGCGGGCCAGTTGCGCCAGCCTGGCAATGGGCATTTCAATTTCTTTTCCGGCTGTCATGATCATATCCGCAAATTCATCGATAACGAGTACAATAAACGGCAGGTACTGATGCCCTTTTTGCGGATTCAATCGACGCTTTATGAATTTTTCATTGTATTCACGAATGTTTCTGGCACCCGCTTCTTTTAGCAAGTCATACCGGTTGTCCATTTCAATGCAAAGGGCATTGAGAGTATTGATAACTTTTTTTGTGTCCGTGATAATCGCGTCCTCTTCGCCCGGTAACTTGGCGAGAAAATGTTTTTCAATTTTATTGTAGAGACTTAATTCAACTTTTTTGGGATCGATCAGAACGAACTTGAGTTGCGATGGGTGTTTTTTGTACAACAGTGAAACGAGAATGGCGTTCACTCCAACCGATTTACCCTGCCCGGTTGCGCCAGCCATGAGCAGGTGAGGCATGGAGGCGAGGTCAACGATGAAATTGTCGTTATCAATTCTTTTGCCGATGGCAATAGGAAGACTATAATTATTGTGTTGAAATTTTTCAGAGGCAAGCAAGGTTTTCATGCTCACTACACTTTTTTTCACATTGGGAACTTCAATACCAATCGTTCCCTTCCCCGGGATCGGCGCAATGATGCGAATTCCGAGCGCCGCGAGGCTCAACGCAATATCATCCTCGAGGTTTTTAATTCGCGAAATGCGAACGCCGGCAGCAGGAACTATTTCATACAAGGTTACCGTGGGCCCTACTGTGGCACTAATCTTCTGAATGGCGATGTCGTAATTCTTTAGCGTATTTATGATCTGGTTTTTATTCTCCTCCAGCTCCGCAGGGTCCTGGACTATTCTCTCACTGCCGTGCGTCTCTAACAGATCAAGCCGTGGATATTTATAGTCTCTCAAATCAAGGGTGGGCTCATAGGGAGGAAGATCCTCGTACGTTTTTTCTTTTGGTTCTGTTCCTGCTTCTTCTGCTGCGGTTGCTTTTATTTCTAACTCTACCTCCTCCCTTGTCGCGAGGTGTCCGCTTTGCTTTGCAACAACCCGGTCTTCGCCGGGAATATCATGCTGATGCAGCAGATCGGCCACGACCTCTTTGGCAACAACAGGATCTTCAAAGGCCTGTTGTGCCTCTGCTTCCTGTTCATCTTTTTCGACTATCTTCAGATCATTCAGAATATACGGTTCGTCGTGCTCCCCTTTAACAATAAAAAGTTTTGCCTGCCCGTCCGGCAGGCGGGCGTCTCCTTTCAAAGAATTGCCTTTTTTCTCTGCATATATGTCGTTGATAGTTTGTCCCTGTAAAATGAACTCTCCCTGGCTTGTTTGTTCCTCGCTTCCCGTGGTAATTGGCTGTGATTTTTTTGGCAACCTGATCACGGGATTAAATTGCCAGATGATGTAGGCAATAAAGGCACCCAACACTAAAAACGTTGTTCCGATATTTCCGATAAGACTGATGAGCCAATTATTAATCATGCTGCCCACAGCTCCTCCATAAGCAAAATCAGCATTTGAAAAAACGAATGCCAAAGAAACGGAGATCACGACCATTCCCACGATCACGTATCTCAGATTTCGCCACACGGAAAAAACTTTCTTGCTGAATAAAAGATTTACGCCAGCCACAAAAAAGAAAGTGCAGATGAATAGTGATGCAATGCCAAAACCTTTATAAATAAAAAAATGAGAAAGATATGCTCCGAGGCGACCAAGAAGGTTCGCGACCTTGACATCACTATCAAAAAGAATGGAGGATGCGCCCCTGAAAACTTTATCCTGGTCCTCTCTCCACGTAAAAAAGTATGAAACAAATGAAATAAAAAGAAAAAGGGCAATGAGAATAAAAAATGCGCCCGTTATCTTCCAGGTACGTTCATCCTTCGCCAATTTTTTCAGGTCAATCTTTTCTTCCTTGTCGGGTTTCAGATCAGTGGCTGCTTTTTTTGGCTTATCGGCAGGATTGTTTTTGGACGTTTTCTTTAGCTTGTTAGCCATGACTGCAAAGATAATATTTTTACGAAGTGAGCTTGAATAAAGAACTGGCAATAGGCAATTGGCAAATGAACATACCGGCATAAATAATTTACATTGCTTATTGCATATTGCCTATTGACCATTTCTCAATATACCCACAAAGTGGTATTGTCTCCTCTATTAAAACCAAAACCTATATATTACATTTGTTGCAGGCCGATCGAAGAAATACTGCTATGAGAGGAACCTCAATAAATGTCTTGCTTTTAAAATTTTGCCTTCTCACTGCTTTTATATTTTTTCATACCCAGACCACCGGCCAGGTAGTTCCGGATTCTTTAATGATCGATCTTGGCAAGGCAATACCTTACGAAGCCATACGCAATAAAGTTGAAGTAGCGTTTCTTTCTTCTGACTCAGCATTGGACAAATATTACGATGCCCTTAAATTTCAAAAAGGATCTTTATTTATTAAGGACATTCCTTCAAGACTTGTAAACCACAAATTAATTCTGCGTTTTCATATAGTGAACTCTTCGCCTGTTGCAGACTCGGCCTGGTTTTTTCCCGGTTTGTACTACTCATCCATACAGCTTTATAGAGTTACTGACGCGGGATTGGCCAAACTGCCAAAGATCGAGCCTCCCTCTGCGGACAGCATGGGTTACCGGCTTCTTAGTTTAAATCCGCACGACTCGGGCACTTTCTTAGCAGAACTCGGTTTTGTAAAAACCTATGTCAATACCATCAGACCAAGAATCATCGATAAATCGCACCTCTCTACGTTCAAATTTGACCTGGCCTCAACCCGTTTCCTGGGAAATATTATCACTTATATTTTTTGCGGCCTTTTATTAATGATGATACTCTTCTCTGTAGCCAACTACATCCTGGGGGGCAACCAGGAGTTTTTATATTATGCGGGATATGCTTTCTTCCTGGGCGGGATGTTGTTTACAAAAACATATTATGATTTGAAGATCAACAATCATGTTTTTTTCATGGAGGCTTATCTCGATTTTATTATGCAATGCACAGGTATAGGATTTTATATGGTGTTCATGCAAAAGTTTCTGTCGACACGCACCAAATATCCCTTTCTTGATAAGTTGTACAACACAGGCATCGTCGGTCTTATCCTCTCCGTCACACTATTCTCTTATTCCTATTTTTTTACAAACAATTTCGTTTTTCTAAACGGGGTGGAAAACATCACTAAGATCATATTACTGGCGATGATGGTGATCTTTCTTTTTTACTGCCTCAGGTTTTGGAAGGATATATTGCTGCGATACCTTTTTTGGGGCAACCTCTTGTATTTCTTTTTTGCCGTGTGCTCACAGTTATTGATACTCCTTGGTCATGTACCCGGCAGCCTGCCGGCTATTTTTACCTCGTCGCTTTTTTATTATGAACTGGGTTTGTTCCTCGAACTGGTGTTCTTCCTCGCGGGTTTGAGTTATAAAAACAGGAGGCAGATCATTGAACAGACTAAAGAAAGAGAGAGATTGAAAATGGAAAATGAACGAAAAGAATTTGAAAAGCAAATGGCCATCGTCACGGCCCAGCAGGAAGAAAGAAACCGAATCTCAACAGATATGCATGACGAACTGGGATCAGGCATGACGGCGATCAGGTTAATGAGTGAAATCGCAAAGAATAAAATGAAAGAAAGTACGCCGCCGGAAATTGAAAAAATTTCGCAGTCGGCAGACGACATTTTGAACAAAATGAACGCAATTATCTGGAGCATGAACAGCAAGAATGATTCGCTGGGTAATCTTATTTCATATATCAGGGCATATGCTACAGAATATCTCGAGGGCACTTCTGTAAAATGTAAAGTGAACGTACCCGATTACATCCCTGAAAAGGAGCTGGTCGGCGATAAACGCAGAAATATTTTTTTGTGCGTGAAAGAAACGCTGAATAATATGCTGAAGCACTCGAAAGCTACTGAAATTACAATTGATATTTTGGCCGATGGCGTGTTGCAAATAAAAATTCATGATAATGGCGTAGGGATCGATCTTCAAAATCTTCGTGAGTTCGGCAATGGATTGCAAAATATCGACCGCAGGATGAAAAGTATCGGGGGCGAATTTCAAATAGAAAATAATAAAGGCACCGAAAGCACATTAAAACTGCCGCTGTGATCAATGTTTTTTAAGCACTCCTATTAAAAAACAAAGCCATCCGCCAATGAAAAATAACCCGCCCAGGGGAGTCAGGATACCCACAATAACCGGAACAGCTCTCTCTGCGGCTTTCAATGCCGTGATCAGGTAGAGAGACCCCGAAAAGAAAAGTACTCCTAATGAAAAAAGATAGCCCGACCACATGATCCATTTGCTTGGCAAACGATCATACACGATGGCCACCAGCATCAGGGCCAATGTGTGATACATCTGGTATTGAACGCCCGTCTGAAATACAGCCACATCGGCTGACGAAACAATTTGCTTCAGACCATGAGCGCCGAACGCCCCCAGCGATACGGCTATGGCGCCCGATAATGCGCCAGCTGAAAGAAATTTATGCATGAAAGATTTTTCCAACCAGGTTTTCTAAGCGCACGGGATCTTCATCGACGATGATATCTGCTTGTTCATAATATATTTTCCTGTCAGAGAATTTTTTTATAATAAAGCCCCTTACCTGTTCATTCGTAAGATTCTTGATCAGTGGCCGTGCTTGTTTTTCTTTTATTAATCGCTGAAAAAGGGTATCGATTGACGTATTGATCCAAATAGTAGTGCCGGAATGGTTCATGTAATCGATATTATTGTAGTAGCAGGGTGTGCCTCCGCCGCAGGCCATCACAAAATTTTCATGGCTTTCGGTGATAATGTGCAGTATATCTTTTTCCAACACCCGGAAATATTCTTCGCCGTTCTCAGAAAAAATTTCCGTGATTGATTTTTCTTCGTGCGTGGTGATCTGTTCATCGAGATCAAAAAAAGGAATATGGAGTTTCTCACTGACTTGTTTGCCCCAGTGTGTTTTACCTGATCCCATAAAACCGATGAAGAAGATTTTCATAAAATAGTGTGAGGTCTGAAGTCAGAGGTCTGAAATCGGACAACGAATATCTTAAAGCGATTTCCAATTTTCATATAACTTATAGATTTTCGCACCAAGTTCATCGCATTTCCTGTCAAACGTCTCAAAAGTTTCACCTGACAAATACCCACAATCTTTAGCAAATAACAGCCATACTTTTGTTTCTTCCAATGACCCCATTGCATAGATGAGATGTTTCCTGAACTCCTTCTCGTAAATTCGTTTACCCCATCCTTCCGCAATATTTGCTGAAATGGAACGCGACGAAGGGGTTATTTGGTCGGTAAGCGAATACATCTCGGCTTTGGGAAAATCTCTCGAAACATGGAAAATATCCATCGCGAGCCTGTATGAAATATTGAACACTTCAAGATCAAAAACGGTTTTGATCATCTCTCCAAATTTAGAAATTAAGCTTACTTGTTCACGCTTCTGACCTCCGTCCTCGGATCTCTGACTTCGGCTATCATTTAAACGCATTCAACCCCGTTACATCCTGCCCGGTTATCAGCAAGTGAATATCATGCGTGCCTTCATAGGTGATCACGCTTTCAAGATTCATCATGTGGCGCATCACGCTGTATTCGCCGGTAATTCCCATGCCGCCAAGAATTTGGCGTGCGTCACGACAGATATTCGCAGCGATCTCGCATCCATTTCTTTTTGCCATGCTAACCTGCGCCGCGGTGGCCCTATCGTCGTTCATTAGAGCCCCTAAACGCCAGTTCAACAACTGGGCTTTGGTGATCTCCGTGACCATCTCGGCCAATTTTTTTTGTTGCAGTTGAAAGCCTCCGATCGGCCGGTCAAATTGAATTCTTTCTTTTGAATAGCGCAAGGCAGTATCATAACAATCCATGGCAGCGCCGACCGTTCCCCAGGCAATGCCATACCTGGCCTTGGTCAAACAACTTAAAGGGCCTTTAAGTCCCTTCACCTTTGGTAAAATATTTTCTTTCGGAACTTTTACATTATCAAAAACCAACTCGCCCGTCGCCGACGCACGCAAGCTCCATTTGCCATGGGTAGTCGGTGTCGAAAAGCCATCCATTTCCCTTTCCAGTATCAATCCATTTATTTCTCCCTCCTCATCTTTTGCCCACACCACCGCGATTTGCGAATAGGGAGCATTGCTGATCCACATCTTCGATCCATTCAAGATCACGTGGTCGCCAGCATCTTTAAAATTAGTCAACATGCCCGACGGGTCACTGCCATGATTGGGTTCAGTCAGTCCAAAACATCCGAGCCATTCACCCGAGGCAAGCCTGGGAAGAAATTTTTTCCGTTGTGCTTCGCTTCCGTAAGCGTAAATCGGAAACATCACCAGCGAACCTTGCACCGACGCCGTCGAACGAACTCCGCTGTCTCCACGCTCCAGTTCCTGCATCATCAAGCCATAACTTATATAATCGAGTCCGCCACCGCCATATTCAACAGGAACAGTGGGCCCGAAACACCCGAGGTCACCAAGTTGTTTAATGATCTGTTTTGGGAACTCAGCCCGCTGTGCATAGTCTTCTATAATCGGAGAGATTTCTTTTTTCACGTAATTGCGAACAGCATCACGTATATGTTTTTGTTCCTCGGTGAGCAGATCGTCTAATTGATAATAATCCGGGCTTGTAAAAAGATCTGTGCGGGCAGCCATAAATGATTTATGATTTCAGATTTTTGATTTTGGATTTATGAGGCCCCGCAAAGGTATCTATTTGATTTGAAAGGTTTGAAGGTGAAGACAGTTTGTGTTTGTTGATACTAGAGCGGACTAATTGCACCAGGGGTAACATAGCTAAAAATAATCTGGCACCGTCGTCATGAATGGTTTCTTGCGGTTATCTTAGAAGGGGTTTCCAGGAGTGCGATGCAAACAGAAAAAAAGAAAAAATTTATTTGATGTCCAATTGCATCAGGCTTTCGTCCTCAATAAAGCCCTCGAGTTCATCTCCGACAACTAACTCACCTACTCCCGCCGGAGTGCCGGTAAAAACAAGATCGCCAATGTTGACAGAAAAATAAGTGGAGATATAAGCAACGATCTCATCAAAATTATGTATCATCAACCCGGAATTGCTTTGCTGAACGAGTTCTTTATTTTTATACAAGCAAAAATTAATGTCCTTTTTGCTTTTGATATTTGAAAGAAGTATCCATTTGCCAACAGCCGCTGAATTATCCCATGATTTTGCTTTCTCCCATGGCAGACCTTTTTCCTTTAATTCATTCTGGATATCCCGCGCAGTAAAATCGATGCCTACTGTTACCGCGTCATAATATTTACTGGCAAATTTTTCCTGTATGTATTTTCCATTTTTGCTGATACGTAAAACCAGTTCGCATTCATAATGCAACTCATTCGTAAACTCTGGATAATAAAACGGGGTGTGTGGTTGTAATAAGGCGCTTTTGGGCTTCATGAAAATAACAGGGTCATCTGGTATTTCATTACCCAGCTCTTTCGCATGAGCAACATAGTTACGGCCTACACAGAAAATCTTCATAAACTAGGTGGTTTTAAGTAAATACATCGGATACCTTATAGGGTTGCTATCCCATATATTCAGGCTTTCATCAGACACATTGGATCTTAAGAGGGAAAAGCTGGTTCGGGCGCGTTGGAGGTGCTAAAATAAGTAATACCTCTCATTAATCATAGCAAACATACAATAAACTTGGCAGGGTTTTAAATGAGCGAAAGCCCTATTTAATGGCAAAATCCCTATTATTTACATGGTTCATTGCTATCGTTATACCTACCGTTGCAAATGTTTCGATCACCTCAACGGCACTGTCTATTTTTAGTTTCACAATCGGCTCCTCTTCTTTGTACCATTTGCCAAGCACATAGTCCGACTGCATCCCTTTTGGATAATTGTTTCCAATCCCGAAACGCAACCGGGTATATTCGGTTGTTTCCAGTGCTTCATGGATACTTTTTAACCCATTATGCCCTCCGTCGCTGCCGCCAGGACGAAGTCGGAGCTTGTTTATTGGTAAAGCCACTTCATCCACGATTACTAAAACATTTTCTAAAGAAATTTTCTCTTTCTCCATCCAGTATTTGACGGACCTGCCGCTTAAATTCATGAATGTCGTAGGGCAAATGCATACAAATTTTTTCCCTTTCCATTTTACTTCGGCCACATAAGCTAAACGGTCGCTTCTGAAACTGCCCCCATGCTTACTCACAAATGCATAAACCACATCGTACCCGATGTTATGACGTGTATGCGCATATTCATTACCAGGATTGCCCAAACCAACAATAAGAAATTTCATTTTGAATTTTCAACCGGTCAAATATAGACTTTGCCAGACATTACATAGAAATGACAGATAAAAATTTAAATGTGAGAGGCCGTCTGCGCACAAGAATAAAAAAACCCCGTCACTGGCGACAGGGTTAGTGTTTCATTGTACCAATTTATTTTTTGCCTGGAGCGGGAGCGGGCGCTGGCGCTCCTGCTGCAGGGGCAGCGGCAGTACCAGCAGCGCCTGCGGCGGCCGGAGCAGCGGCTCCTGTGGGTGCAACGGCTTCTTCCTGTTTCAATTCTCTTGTGAGTGTCACAGAAGCAATGGGAATACGTGGTGAATTCATGATCTCGTAGTGTTCTACTTGTACATCTTCCACGCGGATGTTTCCATTCAATTCAAGATCGTCAATGTTGACGTCAATGTGCTCTCTTAAATACTTTGGATAAGTTTTTACCTTCAGTGCCTTCATTTTAATATGGAGTTTGCCGCCTTCCTTTACTCCGACAGGACTACCCGCAAATTTCAATGGGATGCTGGCAATTACTTTTTTGTCTTCGACCAATTCTAAAAGATCAACATGGATGAGGTGGTCTGTTACTTTATCAAACTGCAGATCTTTCATGATACACCTATGACTATCGCCATTCAGTTTGATTTCTGCGAATTGAAAATCTGGTGTGTATACTAACGGCTTAAATGCCGTGGCAGGAGCTGAAAAATTGATCTCCTTTGCACCCCCGTAAATTACACCAGGCACGTTGCCCTGAGAGCGAAGCTGGCGGGTGGCTCCTTTGCCAAGTTCGGTCCTCAGTTGTCCTTCGATTGTAATTGTTTTCATTGTATGTTGTTTTGTTATTTACTATCTGGATTTCTAACAAGAGTTTTTCCATACTTTTCCTATATCGATTGCGACTAGAATAGACATTGAAAAGCTGATAAGTGGTCTACAGCTGAAGTGTGCGACGCAACAGGCGACGAATGTAAATTCTTCTGCTGGTAACACAATTATTCAACTTATTTAAAGAACCAATCTAAAATCCGAATGGTTACCCCTCTAAGTCCTCCCTTTAGGGGGACAGGGGTTCATCCCTTCCGCTGCGAATGAATGAACAAGCTGGTTATACTCTTATTTTCATAAGCATTTCTTATTGCTATTGCAAAAAGTTCAGAAACGGTGAGTACCTTAATTTTTGTGGTCAGTTTCTTGTCAATTGGAATTGTATCACAAACCACTAATTCTTCCAGTATACTATTTTCAATATTTTCATAAGCATTTCCGCTTAACACCGGGTGAGTGATCAGGGCTCTGACACTTCTTGCGCCTTTTTCTCTTAAAAGAGCTGCACTTTTGACCAGTGTTCCACCTGTGTCACAGATATCGTCTATGAGTACGATGTCCTTATTTTCTACATCACCGATCACCATCATGCTGGCGATTTCATTGGCCCGCTTCCTGTGCTTATCGCAGATCACCATTTCTGCTTCAAAATAACTGGCAATTTCCCTGATGCGGTTGGCTGCGCCCACGTCAGGGGCCGCAAAGGTAAGGTTTTCCAGCTTCAGATTTTGTATGTAGGGAATAAAAACTGCTGAGCTGTCGAGGTGGTCAACCGGGATATCAAAATAACCCTGGATCTGCGGAGCATGAAGATCCATGGTGATGATGCGATCCGCACCTGCTGCCACCAGCATGTTGGCGACCAGCTTGCTGCCAATCGCAACCCTTGGCTTGTCTTTTCTATCCTGGCGCGCATAGCCATAGTAAGGGATTACCGCAATTACTTTATAGGCCGACGCTCTGCGGGCCGCATCGATCATCAGCAATAATTCCATTAAGTTGTCCGTGGGCGAATGGGTGCTCTGTACAAGAAAGACATAATCGCCCCTGACACTTTCAAGAAAAATGGGGCAAATTTCGCCATCGCTGAATTTTTGGATATTGACCTTACCCAACTGGCAGCCGTAACGTTTACAGATCTGTTCGGCTAATTGTTGAGAACCGGTTCCTGAGAAGATTTTTGCGGAGGGTTGCATGGCTGAAAAATATCTTCCAAACAAAACGCTTTGGAGGCGCGAAGATATAAATTCCAACCATTCAGATGGCCAGTAACAAATTAAATTGCTTCAGAACAAGTCTACTTGACGTCAGCCAAACTCGCCGTTGTGCTGGCAGGCAATGAAGGACTTTTTTGTTCAGATTTTTTGACTACTGCCGTTTTAGTAGCATTGCAGCTATAAAATATAGTAGAACAAATAAAAATGGAGAACAGAAGCACGACCACATAAACTCCGGCAAAGAAAAGAATAGGATGCAACGCACCCACTGCGGTTGAACGATTAAATCTCATAAGAATTGAATTTTATATTTTTCAAGGGTTGGGATTTTATGCTGCCAATTTTTAACGATGTTTTTACCGTTAAGTTGCATTGACGGAAATAAAAATATTCACTAATCTTGGCTAATGCAAGAGAATAACTACTCTATCAAGCAGTGGGCAAAGGACGATAGACCGCGAGAAAAATTACTAACCCACGGACCCTCTCATCTAAGCGATTCCGAATTACTTGCCATCCTTTTAAACCATGGGACGAGGGATAAGAGCGCCATTGATCTTGGCAGGGAAATAATGCAATTAGGGAAAAATAATCTCAATGAATTAGGCAAACTCACCGTCAAAGAATTGATGCGGATCAAGGGTATTGGGCAAGCAAAGGCTATTACCATTGCCGCAGCCCTTGAGATCGGGAGGCGAAGGCAAGCCGGCAGCTATCTGCAAAAGCCGATCATGTCGACGAGTCGGGACTTTGCCGGCTATCTTCAATCCCTTTTCCAGGATCACAGTCGCGAGATATTTGCTGTTGCCTTCCTAAACCAGGCCAACAAGATCAATCATATGGAAATTGTAAGTGAGGGTGGCATTACAGGCACCATAGCCGATCCCCGGGTGATTTTGAAGAAGGCTTTGGAAGAAAATGCCGTGAGCCTGATTCTGTGCCACAACCATCCATCAGGAAGTCTGAAACCCAGCCGGCAAGATGAAGAGATCACCAAAAAAATAAAAGAGGCCGCAAAATATTTTGACATCAAGGTCATTGATCATATTATTGTAAGCGAAACTGGTTATTTCAGTTTTGCTGATGAGGGAATTTTATAGAATAACGAATAATGAACAAGGAAGGAAGAACGATGAAGGGACCTCAGTGCTTGTTTCAGTTTTGCGTTAGTTTGCGCAGGCCAGGGACCTTCTGAGGGGAAACTCTTATTACTATTCCCTATTAGGCAGTAATTTTTTTAGAAGCACTTCTTTCTTACTTCGTGACACATCAATTGTAGAACCATCACTCATGACAAGATATCCACCCTCACCCTTCAAATATTTTTCGATTTCATTGAGGTTCACGAGGTAGCAGCGATGTACCCGCGTAAAAGAGTGATCCTCCAATAACTCTTCAATTTCTTTTAATGTTGAAGAAACAACTTTCTTTCTCTTGTCTTTTAAATGAAGAATCGTGTAATTGCTGTCCGATTCACAGCTGATAATTGAATCAACCTGTATCATCTGCAAGCCCTCCATCGTTGGCATGGCAATTCTGTTGATGGGGGTGGTGGGAGCATGTATCTTTTGCATCAAAATTTCCAACTGTTGCGCAACAGGTTTTTGTGAACGGTTAACAACTTTATTCACCGCATTCTGCAGTTCCTCGCTGTCAACTGGCTTCAATAAGTAATCAATGGCGCTGAAGCGGATAGCTTTTAATGCATATTTATCATAGCTGGTTGTAAAGATGAGATGAAAATTAACAGAACCTAATTGTTCCAACATTTCAAACCCATTGATCTTCGGCATTTCCACATCGAGAAAAACTAAATCGGGTGAGTGCTTCTGAATGGCAACAAGAGCGTCGGCTGCGTTATGACAAACGGCTGCTATTTCGACATCCGAAAAATCTTCCATTAAGGTGGCAAGGGCTTCACAACAATAAGGTTCGTCATCAACAATAATCGCTTTGAGCATTCACAATAATTTATTTTAAAACTACTTCTTCAACTGACTCCTTGAAACTAATTTTCAATGTCACTTTTGTTCCTGTAGCTTTTCCATTTTCATCTTTCATATCCGTTATGTCATAAAATGTACGCACCCCCCTTTCCCTGTTGAGAAGGGCTAATCTCTCAGTGGTGATCTTCAATCCCATTGATTTTTGTTTTTCGGCCGTTTTACTGTTTAACTCCTCTGCTTTCTCGCGTCCAACGCCATTATCTGTTATAATACAATTTAAGATATTATCCTGCAGGATCAATTCAATATCGAGCCGCCCTTGACCTTCTTTATGCATCAGTCCGTGCCAGATTGCATTTTCGCAGAAAGGCTGAAGCAATAAAGGCGGGATAAAGATGTTATCACTGTCTATTACATTCAGGAAAGTGATTCTGTAATCAAAAGAATCTTTAAACCGTAGCCTTTCCATTTCAAGATAGAGACCCAGCATCTGAAGTTCATCTTCCAATGCAATCAATGGTTTTTGGGAGTTCATCAACACCATCCGCATTAACCTTGAAAAACGGGTAAGATAATTGGAAGCTATTTTACTTTCATTTTTTAGTATGAAGTGATTAATTGAACTAAGCGAATTGAAAATAAAATGCGGATTCATTTGTGCTCTTAATGCCTGCATCTCTAATTCTGCTGATTGCTTTTGCAGTTCTACATGCTTGTTTTCGCTTGCCAATGCTTTTAATTTCCATTCCTGTTCTTTTTGTTCTTGTCTAAGTTTTTCATTCTTTCGTTTCAGATTTATGTTTCTAAAAACATACAGGCCTGCAAAAACGATAGCGATCAAAACAGCGATCAAAAAATTTCTAAAGGTAGCTTGCTGTTTTAGTTGTTGTTGTTTGATCTGGTTATCTCTATTTAAAAAACCAATTCGTGATTCTTTTTTTGCATCTTCGGTGGCTTTTTTATAATTATTAAGCCGAAACAAAAATTGCCTGTTTAAAACAGAATCTTTTAAGTTGGTATACTTCTGCAGATAAAAATAAGCGCTGTCATTGTTGTTCAATTGATGATATACTTTTGAAAGCTGGGCAGAAGTTTCCATGATGTACGCCCTGGCATCTTTTTCTTGCGCAACGCTCCAGGCCTCCCTGAAACACTTCAATGCCCCATCATAATTTTTCAGTTGCTTAAAGGCTTCTCCCGAAGAAAGAAGAAATATTATAGTGCGATCGCCAATATATCGTCTATCGTTCCTTACGCTATCAATGTTCTCATTAAAAAGGGAAATCACTTTTTCCGGCTTATTAGTTCCGAGATATATCTGCGTCAATATTGTTTTTCCATAAAACCGGTATCCCCACAAATAAGGATAAGATGCATTCTCATTATTTTTCCATTTATTCCAATAAAGCATCGCTGAATCATATTTGGTCATCTTGCAATACAGTTCAGCAATGGCATCATACAGTGTCATTTCTGTACGATTTTCTTCAGCATAGTGACTTCCCTGAAGAAGATAATTCATAGCTGTTTCATAATCACCGACTGTTCTATACAGATCAGCAACATCAATTAACGATTGCTGATAAAGATAATCGCAGTATTCTCTTTCTTCCTTTGTTTGTGGTTTTGATAGCGATTTTTTATTTAGTTCAAGGGCATGCTGAAGATATTCCAGTCCTTGTTCATAATAACCTCTCTGCACATATCTCTCTGCGTGATAGAGACAATCTTCTCCCTCTTTGTGGCCGTCTCCTGATATGTGAAAGCAATCGATGGCCTTTTTAAAATATTCCTCACGGTCATTAAAATCTTTATACTTGCTTTTTACCCATACCAGGTCACTCATCGATTCATAAGCATAACCCAATATTTCGTAATCCTGTAGTTGCGCTGCAATCGGAATAGCCTTCAATAAATAGTTTTCCATTCCTTTTAGGGTCTCTGCATCATTCTGTTTGCTGATCCGCAAATCGATTCCTTTTAACCATTCAGAGGTAGCCAGATTGTTTAATGCCACTGCTATGCCTTTCTTATAATCAATCTTATTCGCTTCCCGATATGCAATTGATGCATAATGGTAGACTGAATCTGCCTTTTTAGTCCAACTCGTCCATGCCGGACCACCAAGAATTGAAAGCTTTCGGGCTAGCAGATTTAGACAATCTACTTTGGCAGAATCTTTCAAGAACATCAATTGCTTTTCCAAACTGTCAATTTTCAGGCTATCTGTTGCTTGTGGGAAAGCCGAAGCACTGAGTATAGCGAGAAGCATTAACAGTAATAAATCCTTTTTCATAAACGGGCCTTTGAAAAATATAATTATAAGGTTTAATTACACATACTCTTCTTTTAACTTCTTATGGCTGATCTTTAATATAACCTTTGTCCCAATGACATTTTTATTTTCATCCAGTATATCTTCGATTATGTAAAACGTTTGTACATTTTTGTTTTGATTTAGCAATGCCAACCGTTGGGTTGTGATTTGTAGTCCCAATGATTTTTCCCTCTCTGCTGTTTTACTTTTCATCTCTTCGGCTTTTTCACGGCCTATACCATTATCAGCAATTACACATTGTAAAATATTATTTTCCATACTCAGGTCAATAGCTAAATGGCCATGACCGTCTTTATGCATCAGCCCATGCCATAAAGTATTTTCACAAAATGGTTGGAGTATCAATGGCGGTACGAAAACATTTTCGGAATCGATTTCATTAATGAAGCTGATTACATAATCAAATGAATTTTTAAATCGCAGTCTTTCCATATCCAGGTAAATGCGTAGCATCTCCAACTCATCCTGTAATGTTATCAGTGGTTTTTGCGAATTGATCAATACCATGCGGATAAGGCGGGAGAAACGAGTGAGATAATTTGATGCTCTTTTGCTTTCATTCTTTAAAATAAAATGATTGATAGAGCTGAGAGAATTGAAAATAAAATGCGGATTCATTTGTGCTCTTAATGCCTGCATCTCCAGTTCTGCTGATTGCTTTTGCAGTTCTACATGCTTGTTTTCGCTTTCCAATTCTTTTAATTTCCATTCCTGTTCTTTTT
>VBAQ01000168.1 GCA_005883765.1 Bacteroidota bacterium | reverse complement strand
TAACAAGGCAAAGAAGATGTTAAAATTTTGAAGGCTGCGTGTTTCTCTGAACATGAAAAGACCGCGTAAGTTTTCAATAGAGCTCTGTTTATTTTTTCCCACTAGTATAAAAAAAAAGCCCCACTGTAGAAACAGAGGGCCTCTAACGATTGCTTGCCATATGAAAAAAACTTCTGTGTTATCTTTGCTGCCGGGATTCAATCCTTATGTTTCACGTCACTGTTCT
>VBAQ01000167.1 GCA_005883765.1 Bacteroidota bacterium | reverse complement strand
TAACAAAAATAACGTGAAGCATGATAGCATGTCAGCAAAATTCAGAATGATTTCATGATGCCAAAGCCCATGAGGTCACGCCGAAACCATTGACTGTATTGAGTTTCATAAAAATTATTTGATTATGGCCAACAGGTTTACCGACTCCTTATTCCAGCTAATTCATTCACTCCAAAAGTCAGAAAAAAGGAATTTTAAGCTCTATATCAAAAGAAGTTCGGCCAAGGAAGATTTAAAGATCATCCAGCTTTTTGATGCTATTGATAAATTAGACGAGTACGATGAAAAAATTTTGTTGAAAAAACTTTCTGACATTACGAAGACCCAGCTGGCTAATTTAAAAACACATTTATATAAAGAGGTGCTCGCCAGTTTGCGGTTGATCAAAAGCACGGATAGTATCGATATGCAATTACACGAGCAGCTCGATTATGCCCGCATTCTGTACAATCGTGGTTTGTACATGCAAAGTCTGAAGATACTGGAGAGAGTAAAAGAATTGGCGCAGGAATATTTCCAGGATAGTCTTTTGGGACAAGCTATCTCTCTTGAGAAAAAAATAGAGACCCTTCACATTACCCGCAGCATGAGAGATAGACCTGAGCGTTTAACGGAAGAGGCTATCGAAGTAAATGAACGCAGAAAAAATATCACCAAGCTTTCCAACCTCGCTTTGCAAATGTATAGCTGGTATGTAAAGTATGGTCATGCAAGAAATGAGATCGAAGAGAAAAAAGTGAAAAAATACTTCATACAAAATCTGCCATCGAACGCGAAAATGCTGACCGGTTTTTATGAAAGGTTGTACTTCTGCCAAAGTTCCTGCTGGTACGCCTTCATTTGCCAGGACTTCTTAAAATATTATCGTTATGCTCAGAAATGGATTGATCTTTTCGATGAACATCCTGTCATGATCTCCGTGGAATCGGGTCACTATATAAAAGGCATGCACAATATTCTGAACGCACATTTTGACTTGCGAAATTATAAAGGGTTCGCTGCTGCCCTTCATCGTTTTGAAAATTTTGCGGAAACGCCGGTAGCCAACCAGCATGAAAATTTTAAAGTGCAAACTTTTATGTATTTGTACACGGCCAAGATCAACCAACATTTCATGCACGGCACATTTAAAGAAGGGCTTTCACTGGTGCCTTTCATTGAAGACAAACTGAATGAATATGCCCTGTACTTCGACAACCATCGCGTATTAGTCTTTAATTATAAAATAGCCACGCTATACTTCGGAAGCGGAGATTACGCCACCTGTATTGACTACCTGCAGCGAATCATTAATGATAATGTCGATCTCAGATACGACATTCAATGCTATGCCCGACTGCTGCACTTGCTTGCGCATTACGAGATGGGAAATTTTGATATTATGGATTCCCTCATTAAATCAGTGTACAGGTACATGACCAAAATGGAGACGATCACTATTATTGAAGAGGAGATATTCAAGTTTCTCAGAACTTCGTTCCACCTTTCACGACGAGAGCTCAAGCCTGAACTTGAGAAACTTTTAAACAAAATAAAACAATTTGAGAAGAGCAGGTTTGAAACCCGTTCGCTTGCATACCTTGACATCATTTCGTGGCTTGAAAGTAAGGTGAGGGAAAAACCGATGAGCGAGATCATCCACAACAAGTACCTGGCGAGTAAGCGAAAACTTGAGCCTTCGGAAACGGAATCGAGCGATACCGACATTCTAAACTAATTGCTTTTGTTGATTCTTTGCCAACTCTTCTTCATTTGTCAGATCAAGCCGCAATGGAGTGATGGAAACGTAATCATTTTCAACAGCCCACCTGTCTGTGCCGGGTTCTGCTGGTTCCAATGGCGTTATCGTAAACCAATAATGTTTTCGCCCCATCGGGTCCATACCAGGCACAATTTTCCCATCATAAAATCTTACCGATTGCCTGGTCCATTTGATTCCTTTCGGCCGGGGAGGCAGATTTACATTAAACAAACAAAGGCCGGATGTCCCCAGCAGCAAATCCAAGGTTCTTTCTACGTAAGGTTCCAATGCGCCAAAATCCGGCTCGGATTTACCAACAGGCGTACTAATTGCAATTCCTTTCATGCCCAATAGCACAGCCTGCTTGGCTGCAGCTAGTGTGCCGGAATGCCACATAGAATTTCCAAGATTAGGACCCATATTTATCCCCGACAACACAACATCGGTAATATTGTTAATATGCGCCCCCAGAGCAACACAATCAGCAGGCGTTCCATTTACCCGAAAGGCCTCAATGCCTTCAAAATGGATTGGCGACTTTCTATAGGAAAGAGGTCTGGAGTGTGTAATAGCATGCCCCATTGATGATTGTTCTACATCGGGGGCCACAACTTGTACCTCTCCAAATTTCCTGGCCATTTTCGCCAGGGCAGCAATACCGGGGCTGTAAATGCCATCGTCGTTTGTTACAAGTATTTTCATAACAATTTTGTAATACATTATCATGCCATTTCAAAAAATGGTACAGTTTTATACGTCCTTGAGAATAAGAACTTTTATGAAGATTGTGAACCTGCTGCATAACCCCGATGCCGGCAATGAAGATCACTCAGAAGAGAAACTGGTTTCCCTTCTTGAGGCGAATGGTTTTGAATGCCGTTATTCCTCCATGAATAAAAAAAATTGGAAGAAGATTGAAGAGGAAGTGGATTTTATTGTGGCAGCAGGCGGGGATGGCACCATCAGGAAGATCACCAAGGAACTCCTCGCTCGTAAGCTCTCGGAAAAAACCTGGCCCATCGGTCTCTTGCCATTAGGAACTGCAAATAATATCGCTCAAACTCTTGAAATAAATGAAAGCACCGAAGACATTATTCAATCATGGCACCATCCCAGGACAAAAAACTTTGACGTGGGGAGGATCCGTGGACTACCTGATACGACATTTTTCCTGGAAAGTTTCGGGTATGGATTATTTCCCTTCGTGATTAGGAAAATGAAAAAGATTGATAAGAGCGCGATTGAAAGTTCTGACATGGAAATAAAAACAGCACTGGAAATTTTGCACGAATCCATTTTCACTTACGAACCAAAATATTGCGAATTAAATGTAGATGGCACTGATCATTCTGGGAAATTCCTGCTCGCGGAGATTATGAACACCCGGTTGATCGGTCCAAACCTTTTCCTTTCACCTCATGGCGATCCCGGTGATGGGCAATTTGAAGTGATTCTTATTCCGCAAAAAGACAAAGAAAAACTAGCTTCTTATGTCTCTGATAAGATGAAGGGAATCGATGAACCTTACCATTTTGAGCAGTTAAAAGGAAAAAATATAAAGGTCATGTGGGAGGGGACGCATGTGCACGCCGATGACGAGATCATCAAATTAGAGAAGAATGAAAAAATTGAAATAGAGTTGAGAGAGGGATTGTTAAAATTCCTGGTGCCAAATTAGAATTCTTCGTGAGATATCCCGGATTAAAGCAATAATTTTCATTTTTTGACGTAATAAATGTTGACCCTGTCAAAACTTTTAATATGCTGTCTCAATCGAGAATTTTACCGTTCCTGTGTTGCTTCTCATTTATAACCTATCCGGCTTTTCACTCGTATTCACCGCTGTCAAGATTTTCTGAGGAATGGAATGATGCGAAATATCTGAAGTGTAATACAGCCAGCGGCGCCAGTTACCTGAAAGCAAAAGAAAAAGAGACCATTTATATTCTTAATCTCTTACGCGCCGACCCCAAACTGTTTGCCAATACAGTCGTAAAAAAATATCCAGAGTATTCGCAAAATCTCAACCTGCGCAGGGTCAGCGAATTTAAATCATTGCTAAGAACCCTGCAGACCATGAAACCGCTGCCGTTGCTTAAGCCGGATCAACTTTGTTATGCCAGTGCCGAATGCCACGCCCGCTCATCTGGTCAAAGAGGCTACGTAGGCCATGACAGGAAGGAGAGAAACTGTAAATCAAAAAGACATTTTAATGGCGAGTGCTGCGATTATGGTCATGATGACCCCCTTGATATTTTAATGTCATTGCTTATTGATGAAAACGTTTCATCGCTGGGTCACCGCATGATCTGCTTAGGCCCGTATAAAAATATCGGAGTTTCGATTCAGCCACATAAAACCTATCGTCATAATGCCGTGCTGGATTTTTCTTTCTAGAGTGTAAAAATAAAAAACTGCCATTCGCAAGAATGACAGCTTTTAAATAATGGTAATAGTTTTTTTACGGTGTTCCGCTGCGAACGTCACTGGCAAACGACTGAGCTTCGCTCTTAGCCTGTCTCGCCTTCACTTCAGCTTCATTTTTAAAGGATTCAATTTTTTCAGCGACAGTGTCTACAAAATCATCAAATTTCTTTTTCAAATCATTTGCCTTGCGGCTGAGGCGCTCCCGGGTTTCTGAACCTTTATCCGGTGCTATTAAAAGGCCCGTTATCAGGCCCAGTGTGAACCCCCATAATAGTTTTGAGCCCATAAACAATTTTTTTAAAAGTGATCAATTCTTTTCTAATTGTATTAAAATATCATGCCACGAAGTGGGAAAAGCATAAGAATCGAGAACCAGGGTACAATTGCGAACTTGTCCCTTGAACCTTGTGCCTTAACTCTTACCCTCGTCTTCTTCCTTGTAAAATTTTGTAAAACGATCTTGTGCGGATCTCGTCAATGGTCAACCCGGTGACGGTAGCTTCCTCTTCACTTATAGCCCCGCAGTTCATTGCTTTTAAGAAGAAGTTGAGAAGGCCCTGGCCGGTGGCCGCATCATCAAAAATATCACGGGTAAGTGTAGAAATAGCTGCCCTTTCTACGAAAGTTTTTAGACGGAATACCGCATCGTCGTAACTGCTAAGAAAAAAATTATACGTGGCAGCGTATCGCATAGGTAATTGTGCAGGGTTCAGGTCCCACCCCTGGTAAAAGCCATTGATGAGTGAATGCATGGTATGATTAAAGCCAATTCGCCACGCGTTGTGGACGGCTTGCATATTTTCCTTTTGCTGTTTTCGTGAAAGATGTTTTTCGCGGTGCGGGCCAATGGGCATAACATTCGTGGCCCCATCAGAAAGAAATATTCCGGTGCTTCCCAATGCCACTTTTGTCATGTGATGTGCAAAATCACAGACAGGATGATCCATGGTTTGATATTTGGCCGTAATGCCACAGGAAGCCGTGTAATCATAAGTGCCGAAATGCGCGGCGATGCATCGCCCTTCACCCGCACGAATTATTTTCATTAATGGATTTCGCCCCTCATCATCCATAATAATTTGCGTAGCCTCTACCATGGTTTCCATTTTTAATGTGCCAGGTTGCAGGTGGTTCTCTTTCTCGAGTACTTCAAATAATCTAACCAGGGTCGTGACTTGTTCAGGTATCGTTACCTTAGGGAGCATAATGACAAAATTTTCGGGCAGATGTCCGCTCGTTTGTTCAAGTAGCGTGGTCAGGAAAATATCCAATGTTCTCACTCCCCGGTGCTTCAGATCTTCGGTAAATGGTTTTATGCGGATTCCAATGAAAGGAGAAATTGTTTTATGCCTCATGCCTTTTGCCAATTCATTCGCGGCAGCAATAGCCGTGGCGTCTTCCTCTGCGTCAGGCCTGTTGCCAAAACCATCTTCAAAGTCGATGCGAAAATCTTCAACTGGCTCCGTCGTCAGTTTGGCGATGATCTTATTGTAAACAGAATAAGAAAGCCATGCAGGTTGTTTTTTTCTTTCTGATTCTTTTTGCCTGTCCAATTTTTTAAGCAGGTTTTTAATTTCCTTTTCTTTGCGAGGCAAGGATCTGTGTCCATCCAATTCCAGGACATTAGCGAGCACAACGAAGTTGGGCGCATAGGTTTGCAAACTTTTCAACGCGGACTCACCCATTTTAACGCAGGTATCTGATTTAAAGAGATTGGCTCCGCCATACACCGTATGCACTGGCTGACGATCGGGTTTATCTCCCGGGTATATTTTTTGGAATTTAAGATTGGCCTTCTTCAATTCGCTAAGGACATTTTCCTTTTGGTCTTCGCTGATAGAAAATTTCATCTTAAGCAGTTTAGTCGTCTCCTAAATGGAGCAAGGACATTAATAAAAGTTCAGGAGCCTTTGTAAGTACTATACCCAAATGGACTTACGAGCAAAGGAATATGATGATGCTCGATGGTTGTTATTTCAAATATAATTTCGATGTAAGGATAAAAACTCGGAATAATTTGCGTATCAAAATATTCTTTTGTTTCAAATTTCATTTTATAAATGCCAAAGGGCAACACAAAATCTTTAGCCAGAAGATCCGGAATTCTTCCGTCCTCGTTCGTAATGCCTTTTGAGACCTCCTTCCATTCGCCATCATTCTGCTGTTGATATAAAACAATCGTAACACCTCTCACGGGTTTGCCGGCTGTTGTATCAAGTATGTGGGTTGTAATCTGACTCATGCCTCAAATAATTTTTCAAGGCGCAACCTTGTAATTTTATTTTGCTCATCCATCGCAATTTTTATCTCCTCTTCAGGGCTGTTGTTTAACCTTGCCGTTAATAGGCCAAGCATCTCTTGCGGCGATTTTCCTGAGGCACAAACAATAAAAATATAACCGAATTTGTTTTCATAAGATTTATTGGCTTCAGCCAGTTGCCTCAGCACCTGTTCAGATGCTTGCTGCATTGAAGACTGTTCGTCATTGGCAAAGCCGGGAAATTTTTCTTTCAATGAGTTAAGATCGCCGATTTTCGGATGTTGCGAGAATGCCTGTTTCCAATCGTCTTCGCTGCACTCATACCATTTTTCTTCTGCATCTTCAAAAAGATCGATAAGATCCTCAGCAGGTGGCACGGTTAGCATCTTTTCAACCCATGCCGACGAGCCGCAGCACTGATAAAGCAATTTCCTTTTGGATTCCTTGTCGAGATGATCAAAGTCTGCTATGGTCATGGCTTCACCCCCGCCTCCTCTCCGGTGGAGAGTGGAGTTTGATTTTAAATTTATTTTACTATCGTTCCCCACAATCTCATGCGACTAACGCCGCCGTCGGGCATTATCGTTAGCCGCACGTGTGTGTATGGTTCTTTGGTTACGATTTCTTTTTCAAAGTAATGTTCATGATCAGCCTGTAATTTGGATTGAGGTAAAATGGTTTCCCAGGTAACGTCTAAGCTATTCAATTTCTCCTCGTCTTTTTGGGAAATGTTGCAGCCTTCAATGAAACAACTGTCGGGATAATTGCCTTTGAAGTGACAGGTATCGATCATAACTTTTTCGATCACTCCCTCGTGCGCAAGTCGCACGATCACCCAATCTTTATTTCCGGGGGTGCGATTCCGTTTTGTTTCCCAGCCATCCCCCATGTTCACGCCGCGGCCCGGCAAAATGAGATTGTCCATGTGAGAAAAAAACATATCATTACACAAAATAGCCTTTGCACTATTGACTGCAGCAGCAAGATCGATCAGTTCATTTTCACCAACAACATTCCAGTCTTTAAAAACTTCACCATAAACTTTTAACCTGGCTACTCCGCCATCAGGATAAATATTCAATCGCACATGAGTGTAAACTCCGCCTGGCCGCTCTAAAGCGGCCTGACGAATGTCGAAAAAATTATGCGAACCTGGTTGTAAAGCAGATTTAGGCAGAATTTCTTTCCATTCCACTTTTCCTAAATCAATATTTTCCATTGGTGCAATGCTCGCCGCATCAATCGATGCATGCGGTGGATGATTACCGCGAAAATGATTGGTGTCGATGTCCACGCCTTGAATTTTTCCTGAGGTAGCTAATTGAATAACCGCCCAGTCATGGCCAGGTATTCTTTTTCTTCTCGATTCCCAACCGTCCATCCATTTGCCACGGTCTGTGTATTTATCAGGGATAAAAATGCCACGGCCGGGCTTGATAAGATTTTCTTTCTCAGCAAAAAAGTCATCACTGCACGCAAGAACTTTTCCTCCGAGTCTTTCAGCTGCGAGATCAGTCATATTGGTAAAAGCCGGTAGAACCACGATTAAATGGATTTCTTAGGATTAATGAGGGAAGTTAATACTCCCGTGTCCGAATGTAAAGCATAATGGCTTTTGAAACTTCAAGTTAATTCGAAAAATATACTGATTCATTTCCTGATAATCTTTCCTAATCCCAAAAAACGAGTTTCTTCATCATAAACTTTCTTTCCCCCCAACCAGGTCTGTTCCACCACACCGTACAATTCTTCATTCAAATATGGAGTGATCTTGTGCTTATGATGAATGATACCTTCAGTCACAACAAATTTTTTCTCCAGATCCCAAACAACAAGATCCGCGTCAAAACCTTTTTGAATTTTGCCTT
>VBAQ01000166.1 GCA_005883765.1 Bacteroidota bacterium | reverse complement strand
TCGTATTTGTCAAATCTTCTCTGCGCGCAATTCAGAAAACCTAAACGAGAGCAGAAAATTATCGGACGAATTTTCACAGCAATTTCCTTTACGGATCCTTGTTGCCGAAGATAATTTGGTAAATCAAAAACTAGCCACGAAAATGCTTGGCAAGCTGGGTTATCAAGCAGACCTGGCATGCAATGGCAAAGAAGTAATGGAGATGGTGGGACATGAACACTACGATATCATCCTGATGGACGTTCAGATGCCAGAAATGGATGGGCTTGAGGCGACACGAATGATCCGCACCTGCCTCGAGCTGCAACCGATAATTATTGCGATGACGGCAAATGTCATGTTAGGAGACCGTGATGAGTGCATCCAGGCAGGCATGGACGATTACATCAGCAAGCCGATCGAATTGAACGAATTGCTTGGCCAATTAGAGAAATGGTTCCTTGCGATCAAAGACAAGCGCAAAATTGCTTCATAACGCATCCGCACTAAAACTGCCCCCGAAGAGATGCATCTCTCATATTCAGATGGAAGACTAAGGATTCTTGCCCGAGCCGGCAACTCTGTTTATATTTAATTATTCGTCCGCCGTTTCCTATCTCAACTTGCCGCATCCTAAAAAATCTTTGAAACCCTTTTCAGATCACGTCAATAACTAACTGAATTATGGAAACCAATTTTCAAAGCAGAACTAAAAAATATTTCCTATTATTCTTTCTCCCCGGCTTTTTGGTCCTGGCCACTGCTCATGCCCAACAATTCACCCCGACTGTAAAGCAATTTATAGCAGTAAATGTCGACACGCTGGCTCTCATACATGCCAAAGTGGTCGATGGTACGGGAGGACTGTCAAAAACCGATCAGACAATTATCATCATAAAAGGCCGCATTGTCCAGCTTGGAAATGCAAGCCGAATTACTGCTCCACCGTCCGCGAAGATCATTGACTGTTCAGGCAAAACCATTATTCCCGGTATGGTGATGATGCATGAACACTTGTTTTATGGCGAATCCCTGCCGCCGAACTATCTCGGCCTTGCGATGCCTTTGTCCTTTCCAAGGCTTTACCTGGCGGGAGGAGCTACTACTATCCGTACTACAGGCACCGTCGAGCCGCAAACAGATCTCAATATCAGGAAATGGATTGATGAAGGAAAAATGGTGGGACCTGACATTGACGTGACAGGTCCATATATTGAGAGAGAATTCTTACCGATTCCCGAAGTGCATTTCATAAAAAGTGCCGATGAGGCGGAAGAGGACGTGAGCTATTGGATCAAAAAAGGATGCACTTCATTTAAGGTGTACATGGATATTACCCAGGACGATTTAAAAAAAGTTGTCGCTGTTGCTCATAAAAACAATTTAAAAGTCACTGGTCACTTATGTTCGATAACTTATCGTGAAGCAGCAACTATCGGTATTGATAACCTTGAGCATGGATTTATTCCTTGCAGTGATTTTGTGACCGGCAGGAAAGAAGATGTCTGCGCTTTTGGAGCTGTTACGCCTTCCCTGAAAAAATTGGATGTGAATAGTGCGGAAATGAAAGACTTGATGAAATTTTTGATCGAAAAAAAAGTGGCGATCACTTCCACCTTGCCGGTATTTGAACCGTATACGGGCAGAGAAATAATTCCGGGCGACGGTTCTGCTGCTCTCGCTCCGCAAATAAAAGAGGTAGTTGAGCAGGGTTACAATGCGGCTGTCGGAAAAGATTCCTCAGATGCTGCACTCTTTAAGAAAGAGATGGCCTGGGAAAAACAATTTGTTGAAATGGGTGGAAGATTGATGGCCGGGGTTGATCCCACTGGTGCGGGCCGGACCATCCCGGGTTATGCTGACAGGCACGTATTAGAATTATTGAAAGAAGCAGGATTTACATTTTCGCAGGCGGTAAAGATCTGCAGTTTAAATGCGGCCGAATATCTTGGCAGAGATAAAGATATTGGCACCATCGCCATTGGCAAAAGAGCTGATCTTGTTTTGATCGGCGGTGATCCTGAAAAACAGATCGGGGATGTGAGAAATACAGAGATCGTTTTTAAGAACGGCGTGGGTTTCGATTCAAAAAAAATCTTCGAATCGGTAAACGGAAAAGTGGGGCTTTATTGAGGTCAGAGGTCGGACATCGGAGGTCAGAAGTCGGATGCAACTTAACCAAGGTCACGACCCTCAACCTTAACCTTATCCTTATTCTACCTCTTTCCTTTTGCCAATTTATTTTTTATGAGATAATCGTAACTGTCGCGGATGGCTGCGAAGACATCGGTAGCAGTAACATCCATCTCAACGATCATCCACTCAGTATTGCCATTCGCCGCCTTCACAATCGCAGGAAAATTTTGTGTTCCTTTACCAACTGCAACCATCGGTTCGGGATTATCAGATGGAAGTGAGTCAGTCCATCTTGCAGGACCATCCTTGATGTGCAACAACGGCGCACGTTTCCCAAACTTTGCTACAATTTGTGCAGGATCATGCCCTGCGACCTTTACCCAATAGGTGTCAATCTCAAAGAAAATATCCGGCTCGACGGATTCGAGCAGCACCTCGTAAACATATCTCCCGCCTACTTTATTTCGATACTCCCACCAATGATTGTGCAGCCCAAACTGCAAGCCGTTTGATTTAGCAAAATGGTTGGCTTCATTGTAAATCTCCACCAGTTGTTTTGTTCCATCAAGAGAACTATATCGCTTGTCTTCAGGCCATCCGTGCCAGATCATTTTTTTGCAGTTAAAAGCTTCAGCGATTTCCAACATGACAGTTTTCCCTTCGCCAACCGGCAATTCAACATGAGCAGAGGAAACAGCGAGGCCTGCATCCTTCAAATATTTCCCAGCTTGCTTCACGGAAATTGTTTCAGGCCAGAATGCCGTCTCCACAGCTTCGAATCCCATTTCAGCTATCTTATGTAATGTGTCCTGGACATTAGATTTAATCTGGTTCCTGACAGTGTATAATTGCAACCCTATTTTAGCAGGCTCGGAAGCAAAAGTTCTCGTTCCTGGAAAACCTTTTGAAGAAAAAAGGGAAGTGCCTAAGACATAAGCACCGGTGACTTGTAAAAATTTTCTTCTTGGAATGTGCCTCGATTGTTCAGTTTGGTCGAGCATAGTCTTAGAATTTACCCATGTTGTCTTTGCGGCAGTAATGTATTCACTAAAATTAATCTTTTGCCGGCAACCGCTAATAAGTTTGTCCGATTGACCGGGTCTGATCAAAAAGAAATAAAGGTTGATTAAAGATATATCAGGAACAATTCCAGCCGCGGACTTAAAAAATAGTTACCAATCGTCAAAAAAGTATTTTCGCTTGGGGCAGATTTTTCTAGCTTTAGACAAACCCTTCAACATGCCCGAGGTATTAACTGCTGTGGCTCCACCGCTGAAACCCCTGCAACCAATCAAGCCTTCTTACCGCATTGATTCGATCGATCTGCTTCGTGGATTGGTAATGATCATTATGGCGCTCGATCATACCAGGGACTTTTTTCATAAAGGGGGCATGACCAGCAACCCATTGGACCTTGCTACTACAACACCTATTCTTTACTTCACACGATGGATCACCCATTTCTGTGCGCCTGTCTTCGTTTTTCTCGCAGGAACCTCCGGGTATTTTCAAAGTCTCAGAAAAAACAAAAAACAACTGAGTGAGTTCCTGATCACACGGGGACTGTGGCTCGTATTTGTCGAGATCATTATTTTTAATTTTACTTTCAGTTTTGACATCCATTATGGCCTCATTGGTTTGCAAACCATCTGGTCGATCGGCATCAGCATGGTCATCCTCGGGCTCGTTGACTGGCTGCCCTTCAACGTTATTTTTGTTTTGGGTGCAATCATCGTGGTGGGTCATAATGCTCTTGATTTTTATGAAGCCAACATACAAGGAATGCAAGGCGGTCCCGGCTGGCTATATTCCCTGCTCCATCAACCAGGTCTTTATAAACTTTGGGATGGCCACAGTCTTTTTATCCTGTATCCTTTTCTATCATGGAGCGGCTTAATGATGATGGGATATTGTTTTGGAAAATTATTTTTAAGTTATGAAGGAAGGCCAAGAAAAAAAATGCTTACGTGGCTAAGTCTTGGGATCATCTTATTTTTTGTCATTGCGCGGGCGACAAATAAGTACGGCGACCCAGGCCACTGGACCACGCAAAAAAATGCCTTGTTCACTTTTTTTTCATTTATGAATGTCCAAAAATATCCTCCTTCATTGCTATTTATGTGCGCCACGATCGGACCCGCGTTGTTATTCCTTGCATTGGCAGGAAATACCAGGAATCGGGTCAAGAAATTCATCACGGTATACGGACGCGTTCCATTCTTTTATTACATTCTTCATTTTTTGTTGATCCACCTTCTCTCCGGAGCTTTTTACCTGTTGAGAGGGCATTCCTTTGCAGAGGGGCTGGCACCGCGACCACTTCTTATTCCAAAATTTGTAGCGCCCACTGAGGGTTATTCACTTTTTGTAGTCTATGTGATCTGGATCTGCGTTGTTCTTTCTCTTTACCCGCTTTGCAAATGGTTTAGCGATTATAAGCTGAAACATAAAGAGAAATGGTGGCTGAGCTATCTGTAAAAGAAAAGAGGCTGGCTCAAAAGTCATTTTTGAAGGATTGCGACAAAGACACCAAGGCGCAAAGTTTTAACGTGCAAATAGACTGCTTCTGAGACATCCTCTTATTTTTTCGATCACCAGCCAACGATCATGTATTGCTGTGCGTATGTGCAGTATCAATATGAAATAATTTATACAGAGGGCAAAAACCAAATAAACTGGTTAAAACAAGTAATCCTGCCAGGATCAAGAGAACCTGTGCTGTAGTGCCTTCAACCCTTTAAAATAATAAAGTGCGGCAATAGCAATGCCAAGCAATACGCGGCCGGTCTGGTCATAAAGGCCAACATTCGTTTTCATGATTAAAATATTTTTGTGGTTTAATGAATTTTTTTCGAATACAAACTTATCGTCCATTGCACGGTGAATTGTGATGTTGGTTAACTAGTCTTATGATTTTGCACTTTGTTTCCAACTCCATAAACAGCATTGCGTAAATTGTGACAATGAAGTCAATTTTCTTCTGTCTCCTTCTTTGTCCTTTGATCATTTTTGCGCAACAAAAGAATTGCGACATCATCATCCATAACGGAAAAATTATTGATGGCACAGGGAATAGTTGGTTTTATGGCGACGTTGCGGTACAAGACGGAAAGATCATTGGCATAGGAAGGCGACTGAATTTTACCGCAACAAAAACCATCGATGCAACGGGTTTGATAGTTGCTCCCGGATTTATTGATGTGCACACTCACCTGGAAGGAGATGAAACAAAAGATCCTAACGCGACAAATTTTATTTTGGATGGTGTAACGACGTGCATCACGGGCAATTGCGGGTCGTCGAATACTGACATTGGAAAATATTTAGAATGGATCGACTCATTAAAGCTCTCGATAAATGTAGCCACACTTATCGGGCACAATGATGTACGCAAGGCCGTGATGGGGAAGGCGAATCGTGATGCCACCGCAGATGAATTGGAGCAGATGAAGAGCATTGTTGATAAGGCGATGCGTGACGGGGCCGTTGGCTTTTCGACAGGACTTATTTACATTCCTGGAACCTACACAAAAACTCCGGAGATAGCTGAACTGGCCAAAGTGGCTGCAAAATATAATGGTATTTATGCCACGCACATGCGCGATGAAGGAGATAGTGTGACCTATGCGATTGATGAAGCCCTGACCGTTGGGCGAGAAGCAAAAATTCCGGTAGAGATCTCTCATTTCAAATTAAGTGGCCAGCAAAACTGGGGAAGAAGCAAAGAAACTGTGCCCATGATTGAGGCCGCAAGAAAGGATGGGATTGAAGTAACCATTGACCAGTATCCGTATACAGCGAGCAGTACTTCTATCAGTACACTGATACCAGACGAGATACTTGCCGACAACCAGGATTCTATCAATGCGCGATTGCAGAATCCACAACTCAGAAAATCTGTCATTGATCACATGCTTGAGCGATTGAAAAAAAGAAAATTAAAGCATTTCAGTTATGCTGTTGTTGCTTACTACAAGTTTGATACTACCTATAATGGCAAAAGCATTGAACAGATCAATTTGCTGAAAGGAAATAAACACACCAAAGAAAAAGAAGCAGAAACGATTATTGACATTATGATGCACGGAGGTGCCAGTGCAGTTTTTCATGGCATGAGTGAGGATGATGTAAAAAGAATTATGAAGTATCCATTCAACATGTTCGCCAGCGATGCGTCTATACGAGAATTTGGCGCCGGCATGCCGCATCCAAGAGGTTATGGCACCAACGCAAGAGTACTGGCTGAATACGTGCGAGACCAGCACCTGATTTCTCTTGAAGAAGCTATACGAAGGATGACCTCATTGCCTGCGCAAAAATTTCAATTGCATGATCGTGGGTTATTAGCCGAAGGCTACGCCGCAGACATTGTTGTGTTTGATGAAATCAAAGTCCAGGACATTTCCACCTATGATCATCCTCATGCTTACTCAACAGGCTTTAAATATGTAATAGTAAATGGAGTATTGACGGTGGAAAATGAGAAACATCTCGGTGTAAGGGCTGGCCACGCGTTGTATGGCCCGGGTGTTTTGAAATAAGTCATTTTTCTTTTCGGTTAGTGCCAAAAATTTTATTTGCCTTTTTTTATTTTCTATATTTAATGATACGTCCCTCCGTTCCTCTAAAAATATTTTGTTTTCCTGGAAACTTTTGAGCCTTCCATCCCGACAGCTATCGGGACAAACCAAAACTCTGTTATGATGAAAATATTTCTCATCGGTTTTCTATTCTGCCAATTTTTGAGCAATGGGCAAATCACCGCGTACAAAAAAAGTACGGCAATGATCCCTATGCGTGATGGCGTAAAATTATTTACGGTAATTTATTCGCCCATCATCCCAGAAGGCAAATTTCCATTCATGATAGAACGGACTCCTTACGGAGCTTTTGACAGAAGCGATACTTTCAATTTTTCCACTATCCCTGGTTATTCAGAGATGGCAAAAGATGGGTACATATTTATCTTCCAGGATATCCGTGGCAAGTTTAAAAGTGAAGGCAAAATGGAAATGAACCGGCCCATGTACCACAAAGCTGATCCTTCAGCAGTTGATGAAAGCACCGACACTTATGATACGATCGATTGGTTGATAAAAAATGTTTCGAACAATAACGGAAAGGCCGGCATCAGGGGAGTTTCATATGATGGATGGCTTGCCATGCTCGCTTCTGTTGATCCGCATCCTGCATTGAAAGCGGCATCGGAACAAGCTACACCGGCTGATATGTTTTTGGGTGACGATTTCCATCACAACGGCGCGTTTCGTTTGAGTTACGGATTTGAATACTCGTATTTATTTGAACACGAAAAAGAAACCAGCAGTTTTCCCTTTCCCCAATTTGATCTTTATGAATGGTATCTGAAACTCGGCTCTTTAAAAAATGTAAATGAAAAATATTTTCATAGGGAGCTCCCGACATGGAATGACTTTACGCAGCATCCAAACTACGATAGTTTCTGGCAAAAAAGATCGGCCATGAGTTATGTGCCTTATCCACAAACCGCTATGCTGCACGTTGGAGGATATTTTGACCAGGAAGATATGAATGGGCCGCAGTTGATGTATCGTCACATGGAAAAAAAAGATTCATTCAATCGTAATTATATTGTCCTTGGTCCCTGGCGGCACGGGCAATGGTTCAATGGAAAAGGAGACAGTCTTGGAAAAATTTCATTTGAAGTAAAAACAGGCGAATATTTTCGTGAGCTTCAAAAAAAATGGTTCGACTATTGGTTGAAGGGAATAGGCCCTGGGAAATTTGATGAAGCTTATTGCTTTCAAACCGGGAGCAATGTTTGGAAAAGTTACAGCGCATGGCCGCCTAAGGAAGCAACAATAAAAAAATTATATGCTGCGCCAGGTAATAGGTGTTCATTTGACAAGCCAATTTCAACGGGCTTCACATCCTACATCAGTGACCCGGCACACCCCGTTCCTTACCGCATTCCGCCGATTGAGGCAACCTACGGCCGCGGCAGTCATTGGTATTTCTGGCAGGTAGAAGACCAGCGATTTGTTTCTTCAAGACCCGATGTGATAACATTTACTTCGGATTCGTTAACGGATGATCTGATCGTAACAGGAAAGATCATGACTCATTTAGTTGCCAGCACTTCGGGAACTGATGCCGATTGGGTAGTTAAGTTGATCGATGTCTACCCCAATTTTGATCAGAAGAATTTTTCAATGAGTCAATACCAGTTTCCTATCGCTATGGAAGTATTCAGGGCAAGATTCAGAAAAAGCTTTTCGAACCCGATGCCGTTGATACCAAATAAGCCCGAGGACTTCGTAATTGACCTGCACGACATCAATCATGTATTCAAAAAAGGGCATCGATTAATGATCCAGGTACAAAGCACCTGGTTTCCTGTTATTGACCGCAACCCCCAAAAATATGTGCCCAATATTTTTGAGGCAGAGGAAAACGATTTTCAAAAGGCAGAACAAAGGGTTTATTACGGTAGCTACATTGAATTGCCAGTAATGAAAGAATGAGTGACGAGAAAAATATAAATCGGAAGCCGGAAGTCGGGGCTCAGAAGTCCGAACCTATTATGGAGACTAATTCTCCTGAGGAGAAAAAACTTTCTCCGGAAAAAAAAGAATCAAGCACCCAGAAACCCGAAACATCAAACCTCAATCCTGAAACTGCGTATATGGA
>VBAQ01000375.1:2525-6035 GCA_005883765.1 Bacteroidota bacterium | reverse complement strand
GTTCTGCGCTTTCCTTTGTTCCAATTGCCCCGCACAAAAAATGAATGGGACACATACAGGGTTAAACTAAAAAATGAGATCATAAAAAAAACCGGTGCTCTCGTGCATCAAAACCTGCCATTGAATTTGAAGGAGACCGGAAGTGTGAAAATGAAAGGTTATATAATTAAAAATATTGCCTTTCAAACCCGCCCCGGAATATATGCTACGGCTAACTTGTACATTCCTGATGGCGATGGAAAATTTCCTGCTGTAATTGTGATGATGGGTCATTCGCAAGAAGGCAGGTTATATGATAAATACCAGGCAGTGGGAATTACTTTGGCATTAAATGGTTATCTGAGTCTTTGCATTGATCCATGGGGCTCCGGCGAAAGAACTACCATTCACGGCGTTTTTGAAGATCATGGAGACGAGAATAATCTTGGCATCGCACTGATGGATATCGGCGAACCGCTGATGGGCATGTTGCTCACAGATAATATTCGCGGAGTGGATCTTCTTTGTTCTTTGCCCTATGTAGATGCGCAAAAGATTGGTGCTACCGGCGCAAGCGGTGGCGGAAACCAAACGATGTGGTTGACTGCTATGGATGAACGCATTAAAGCCGCAGTTCCGGTGGTAAGTGCAGGGACATTTGAAGCATATATTATGGGAACTCCCTGTATCTGTGAAGTGCTGACCGACGGACTAACTTTTACCGAAGAATCAGCCGTGCTTGCATTGATTGCACCGAGGGCTGTAAAGATGTGCAACCATTTCAAAGATGATCTGCAGGCCTTTAACCCGCGTGAAATGTTGCGCAGTTACAACAATGCAAAACCGGTATTTGAAATGCTGGGAGCAGGAAACAATATTGCGTATCAAACATTGGACCTCACGCATGGATACTGGCCCGAAGACAGGGAAACAATGCTTGGTTGGTTTAGTCTTCATTTAAAAGGAATAGGTGACGGAGCCCCCGTAAAGGAAATTCCATTCAATGCATTGCCTATCGAACAGTTGATGGTATATGCCAAAGGCAAAAGAGACCCGCAGGTAGCAACCACCGAAGCGTATTGCAGACAAAAAGGAAATGAATTACGAGCTGCTTTTTTACACACCAAAACATTTAATGCCGAAGCAAAGCGAAACGAGTTAAAAAATATTTTGCGCATCAATGAAGAACCCGTTTTGAAAAAGGTGCATCAGTATGCGCAGGTAAACGGGTGGAGCAGGTTTGCTTTGGAAACGGATGATAAACTTATCCCGGTATTGCTTCATGCGCCGGCAGAAAATGCAAAGGAATTTGCAATTGTAACCAGCGCGGATGGAAAAGAAATTATTTCGCCCGGATTAATGGAGGGTTTAATTAAGGCAGGTTCAGGAATTGCGGTTGTTGATCTTTCCGGTACAGGCGAAACTTCTTCTGCTGCTTTGTGTTCCAATGATAGTATAGGAAGACTTCGCACATTATCCAAGTCGTGTTTGTGGCTGGGCAAAACCGTTATGGGTGAATGGGTAAAAGAGCTTAACGTGGTTACACAATTTATTCACGCAAAGTATAAGTCAGCAAAACTTAGTATACATGGAAGCAAAGAGGCTGGGCTTGCCGGTTTATATCTTGCAGCGCTGGTTGGAAATATTGAGAACGTTACACTGCAGTATGCCCCTCTAAGTTACCTGTTTGACAATCGCGACTCGGTAGAATATTTTAGTACCGCCATTCACCTGCCCGGAATTCTTAACTGGGGTGATGTTTCACTTGCAGCCGCATTGACCGGAAAAAATATAACATCCATCAATCCCGTAAGCATGAGTGGACAAAAGATAAGCGAAGACAAATTAAAAGAATATAAAGCAGAATTTGAACAGGTAAGAAAAGCTTGCGGAGAAAGTGGTAAGACTGTGTTTAAGTGATATTATTTTTATGTTACAAGCTGAAGTACTTCGTGGCATCAACTCTTGTGTCATTCACTTGTGCGTTCTGCGCTTTATTCAGCAAGCAACGATTTAGCTTGTGGTTAAAATATACAAAGTTATCGGGATGAGTCTGAAAGGTAAAAATGGCAAACTGTTTATGATTGACGATGCAAGGTTTGATCCTATAATAGATTTTATAGTAAAAAACAATATTCCTTTATGGAGGAATATTTCAGCCTTCGCCACATTATGAAGGAAATGTTCAAGAAAGACGGGAAATGATTTATTGACTTTCGCGCCATTTGCTCTGAATTCGGTAAAAACAAAACACAGTGGAGCATATATAGAGAAATAAAAAAGAACTAATCTTACCTTTAGGGTCTTTCTAAAATCCTTCTAATGTAAAATATGTTGAAGCCATTTGATAACTACAATCTAAAATTGATGACATACATTTCGTTATTGTCTACAATAATGTTTTGTGGCATTGTAACTGCCCGGTGTCAGGTGTTCAATCCGTCCGAATGGAAGTTCGAAAGCCAGCGTAAAGAGATCGCTCCGAAGTGGTATATAGATAGCAACATAACTTATAAGGGACAGCCAACCCTGGCCATTTCAGGTGACGGAAAAGATTATGCAAATGGTCATTGGTATAGCGTAACGAATGTGGAACCCGGAGAATATTTTCAATTCCAGTCAAATTTTTTAGCCTCCAATGTAGAAGAGTCAAACCGGGACATCCTGGCCAGGATCATTTGGCAGGACGTTTCAGGAAAAAGTGTTGGTTATCCTGAATATCCGTTTACCTCTCCTGACACGACAAATGAAGGCTGGAATTTTATGAAGCAATTGTACCGCGTTCCAGATGGCGTAAAAAAAGCCAAAATAGAATTAGTTTACCGATGGGATGCAAATGGGATAGTCCATTTTGGAGAAACATCATTGCAGAAAACAACCGCTCCCAAACCACGCATAGTGAGAGTGGCAACCATTCATCATCGTCCGCAAAACAGCAAGTCATCCCAGGAAAATCTGCTTCAATTCTCAAAACTTATTACCACTGCAGCCGATCAAAAAGCTGATATTGTTTGTCTGCCGGAAGAGATGACCTTGGTTGGCACAAATCAAAATTATATTTCCGCAAGTGAGCCTGTTCCGGGTCCCACAACCAACTTCCTTGGAAGTATTGCACGGAAATATTCTTTATACATTGTTGCAGGCATTTTAGAAAGAAATGGAGATACGGTATTCAATACGGCCGTGCTCATTGACAGGAATGGAAATCTTGCAGGAAAATATCGTAAAGTAAGTTTGCCCCAGGAAGAAATTGATGGTGGAATTACGCCGGGTAATTCATTTCCTGTTTTCAATACTGATTTTGGCCGCATTGGTTTAATGATTTGCTGGGATGTCACTTTTCCTGAACCAGCCAGGATGCTGGCGCAAAAAGGTGCGGAAATAATTTTTCTTCCGATATGGGGTGGTGATGTCAACCTTGCCAAAGCCCGCGCTATTGAAAACCAGGTTTACCTTGTATCCTCAACATACGATATGATCACGGCGATCTTTGACCCCGAAGGTGAGGTGATGAAGCAGGCAAGTCTGGAT
>VBAQ01000375.1:2040-2513 GCA_005883765.1 Bacteroidota bacterium | reverse complement strand
CCGGTAGTAGTTGCAGAGATCGATCTTAACAAGCAAAAATTATTGCCATGGATAGGCGATTTAAAAAGCAGGATATTCAGGGAAATACCCCCACAAAAAGCGATTCACTAAGATCTTACTACGACAAATCATGGGTCAGGGATCCGAAGGGTTTTGAGAAACCCGTCTATTAATACAATGGGAATGACAAGAATCACAGAACAGCCATCTGCTCACAGGCATCTTGAAAAAAAATCCATAGAAGAAATTACTGCGGCCATTAACAATGAAGATAAAATTGTTGCATTAGCTATAGAAAAAGCGCTACCACAACTAAATCAATTGATCGTTGCAGTTGTGGCTCGACTGAAGCATGGTGGTCGGCTGTTCTATCTTGGCGCCGGCAGCGGGGGACGTTTGTCTGTTCTCGATGCTATTGAGTTACCCACAACCTTTGGTAGTGGCAAAGGAGTAGTAAATGTTATACTAGCGGG
>VBAQ01000375.1:0-1943 GCA_005883765.1 Bacteroidota bacterium | reverse complement strand
ATCACAGCCAGCGGCACTACCCCGTTTGTATTAGGCGCATTGAAGGAATGTCGAAAAAATAATATTAGTACTGCCTGCATTGTAAGTAATCCCGGTTCACCTGTTGCTGCTGTTGTGGAATTTCCCGTTGAAGTAATCACAGGACCAGAATTTTTAACCGGTAGTACCAGGATGAAATGCGGCACAGCACAAAAAATGACCTTTGATATTATCAGTACAACCACAATGATCCAGCTTGGACGGGTTGAAGACAACAGGATGGTGCATGTATTGCTTATCAATGATAAGCTCACCGACCGCGCTGTAAAAATGCTGATGGAAAAAGGCGGGATTAATAGTTATGATGAAGCAAAGAAAATTCTGTTGCAGTATGGAAGTGTAAACACAGCTCTCAATCATCTGCGAAGCACGAAATAAATATTATCAAAGGTCAGCATTTGATTGCGCATCGTTGCACCTCAGGTTTCCGGAATCATCAATTCAGGAGAAGTCTGTTGTTTCATTTTTTGATTTTTGTCGGTTGGTGGTTTTCGGTGCCAATAAGATGCAAGGATGGAGCCTGTAATGTTCATTAATGGACCAAACACTGCCGGGGCTAATCCTAAAGTAGCAGCCTTTCCCATTTCCTTAGCGAGACCGGATGCCAGTCCGCCATTTTGCATCCCCACTTCTATCGCGATGGTTCGTGAGTCACGTTCGCTCAGCGCGCAAAGACGTCCTATCCAGTAACCAAATAAGTAACCCGATGAATTATGAATCAATGAACACAGTATTAAAGCTGGTCCGATCGTCAATAAATTATTTCGTCCTGCAGCGGTGATGATGACAATGATAAACGCAATCCCAAACATGGAAACCAATGGCATTGCTTTCCCAAGCCATTTCGAACGTTTAAAAAAATGATTGAAAAGCAGTCCGGCGCCGATAGGAACGATCACCATTTTGCAAATGTCCCACATCATGGCCAATGCATTTACCTCAATAAACTGGCCTCCCAAAACTTTCATCCAAAGCGGGCTAAGGAATGGCGCCAATAAAGTAGAAACAGCGGTGAGTGTAATAGCTAAGGCGAGATTAGCATTCGCCAGGTAAGACATTACGTTAGATGCCAACCCGCAAGGCATGCTTCCGATCAGTACCACACCGGCAGCAATTTCAGGTGGAAAATTAAATGCCCGGGCCAAAGCAAATCCGATCAACGGCATCACAGTGTAATGACCAGTGAGTCCTATAAACACTGCCTTTGGCATTTTGACTACGCCTGCAAAATCTTTCAATCCCATTTTTGTTCCCATACCGAACATAATCAGTTGAATCAGCGGAGTGATAAGGGTTGTCAATTTAAATCCCTTCACTTCAACAAAATAATTCGGAAAATTCAGAGCGGTTGTAACGGCAGCAAAGATCATCATAGAGTAAGAAAATCCTTTGAGAAAAGTAAAGCCCCGGAATCCAATTGCTATGGCAACAAAAAAGACTATTATCAATGGCCCCGCTATTGAAATATTTCCGTTGAAAATTAAAACAAGTGTAGCTATCAAGCATATTCCACCAACGGCCAATATTATTTTATGATAGTTCATGTGATGAGCTTCTTAACCTGTAAAGAGTAAATTTTAGATCGGGGAGTTTCTTCTCAAACTCTTAATAATTCTGCATTCATATGTTGTTTAATTTTTGATCTCACCAAATCAGGATTTGGTTCAGGCTACCATGTTCTTTTTTTCATGTATTCATCCAATTGCGCCCTGGTCATTTTCATTTCGTTTGGATTTTGATCAAGCCATTTGAGAAAATCCTGTTTTATTTTATCAGTCCATTGACTATCGATCTCTCCAGGGGAATAACGGCCTGATCTAAGCATCGCATGACCAAATTTGTCTCGGAGAGCAACAAATTCGCAAGATGTAATCACCTTTTCAGCCAGGTGGGCAGGAATAAAA
>VBAQ01000165.1:8679-17805 GCA_005883765.1 Bacteroidota bacterium | reverse complement strand
GTTGGGACGGACGATTTCATGACGTTCTTCAGTCACCGGATGTATATGTTTACTATTTGGAAATTCAAACCGCATCAAATAAAGAAATAACCAAAAAAGGAACGGTTACATTGATCAGGTAACACTTCGACTTCGGCAAATTACTTTCCGATACAAAACTTAGAAAAAATGTAATCAAGCTGGTCTTCATTGGTGATCTCTCCCGTAATTTCTCCAAGGTAGTGCAGGCAGCGCCGAATATCAATGGCAACGAGGTCGCCCGGGATCTTATCATTAATTCCTTTTTTCACATCTCCAAGTGCTGTGCGCAATTGTCGCAATGCATGAAAATGCCTTGCATTAGTAACAATCGTGCTCTCCGTTTGAACTTCCCCTTCCAGAACGGTGTTCACCATTCGTTCTTTCAGATCATCTATGTGCTGTTGCTTAATTGCTGAGATAAAAAGAATCTCCGGATCCTCCGAAAATTTTTCCCGCGCTGATTGTTCACTCACGAGATCAATCTTATTCCCCACCAGTAAGTATCTTGATTGTTGAATAGAAAAATTGTTTTTTATTTCCCCTAATTCCTGCGTGGTGATCTCATTGACATCAAACAAATAAATAACCAGGTCAGCCTGTTTCATTTTTTCAATGCTGCGCTGCATGCCGGCAGATTCAATGATGTCAGTGCTGTGTTGCCTGATGCCTGCCGTGTCGATCAAGCGAAATAGGATGCCGTCTATATTAATAACTTCTTCTACTGTATCCCTCGTTGTTCCGGGTATATCGCTTACGATCGCTCTTTCCTCATTTAATAGAGCATTTAACAACGTGGATTTCCCTGCATTGGGTTTTCCAATGATCGCGACACTGATCCCATTCCTGACCACGTTGCCCAGCTTGAATGAATCGATCAGTGAAGTGGTAACCTTATCAACTTCATCAATCAGCTCTTGTAATTGCCTGCGATCGGCAAATTCAACATCTTCCTGGGAAAAATCCAATTCCAGTTCAATGAGAGCAGAGAACCGAATAAGTCTCTCCCTTAGTTCCTTCAATTGTTGCGAGAAGCCACCGCGAATATTGTGAAGAGCCGCCTTTTGTGAGATCGAAGTATTGCTTGCTATCAGGTCCGCTACCGCTTCAGCTTGTGTCAGGTCCAATTTGCCATTTAAGAAGGCCCGTTGCGTGAACTCGCCGGGTCTGGCCAACCTGGCCCCGTTTTCTATGCACGCATTAATTATCTGTTGCAAGACAAACGGTGATCCGTGACCGCTGATCTCCACGACGTCTTCTCCTGTATAAGAACGAGGGCTCCGATAGATCGATACAACTACTTCATCTAAGATTTCTCCGTGATGTTTTATGAAGCCCACGTGGAGAGAATGCGAAGCCTCTTCTGCAAAGTTTTTTGACGGAAATAATTCGTTGATGATCTCAAAAGTTTTTTTTCCGCTCAAGCGGATGACCCCGATGGCGCCAATTCCGGGCGGAGTGGCGAGCGCTACAATAGTATCTTCCCATATCACGGATTTCACGGACTAAAGATCACGGATTTCACGGATTTTGCAGGTTTCACGCATAAAAAAAGATTCCCCGTATTGGTGGAATCCTTTAATCCCCGAAAAAAAAAGATTTCGCTAGTCAGCGAAATCCTTATAATCTTTTAATCCGCGATCGTTATTGCTCTTCTATCTGGAAAGTTATCGGTTGTTTTCTGTAAGCTTTTACTTGTCTGCCGTTTTGAATGGCCGGTTTCCATTGAGGTCCTTTCTTAATAACTCTTACGGCTTCGTCTTCCATTCCATAACCATGGTTAGTCAGAGCTTTTACATCACTTACATTGCCTTCCTTATCCACAACAAACTGTACCCAAACTGTATAGCTTCCGGCGGGTGCGCCGTTCTCAGTAGCAACATCACCACGAAGATTTCTCTCAAGGAATTTTTTCCATGCAGATTCACCACCGGGAAACTGTGCCTCCACTTCTACTTTTTCGAAGATCTTATTCTCATCATCTTCTTTTTTCTCTTCGATTACCTGTTTACCTTCATCAATTTGAGTGGGTGTTGCTATTTGGTCATCTTTTACGCCTGTCTGGTTAACTACATCGATCTTCTTGTCCTGAAGCTCTTTATTTTCCTGGATCACTTCCTTTACTTCTTCATCCTTTACAATTTTAGGAGGAGTGAATTTAGCCATTTCGACCTGTGGTGGCGGAGGTGGTTTTGGAGGAGGTGGAGGGGGAATATCCTGCTTTTTTTCTTCCTCTTTTATCTCCTGCAGAGTCACCTCGCTTACTTTGAAATTGTTGGCCTTGCTTTGGAAGGCCTTGGCTAAAAGCGAGCCCAGCAAAGCCAGCACAGCAATTGAAGCAGTTATTATGAGTGCCTTCAGAATACGTTTGTTATACGTTTTCCTAAGGTTATAAGCACCATACTCTTTGTTGCGATCTTCAAAAATAAGATCTAGAATATCGGCACTTAAAATTTTGTTTGCTTCCATGGTTTCATGTTTTAATTAAGATGCAAAAGATCCATTAATTCCACATCGTGATAATTATTTTTTCCCGCTCGCTTCGGTGGCCTGGACTAATTGATATTCCTGGGGTGTTATATCAACCATTGCATAGCGTTTTACATTATTGATGGTCATCTCATCAAGTATGTCAACCGTGTTTTTGTAGGTCGCGTCGACGTCCGGTTTTATCACCACCACAAAATCCCTGTCCAGGCATGAGGTTTTATCACCCTTGTTCTCGGCCCAGATTTTTGGGCAGTTGTCATCATGCACGTGGTTTTTTATTACTTCGTTCCTTTTACTGATGATCTCATCACGAATGGTAGAAAAAGTGGCTGTTTTAAAATTTGAACCGTCTGGTGCCAATTGTCCTTCGTAATAATAAACGGCATTGTCTTTTCCAAGCATAATCGTTAATGCGCCGGATTCTTTGGCTTTATTTAATTCCTCTTGATTCTTCGTATCCTTTGGCATATTTAAATTCATCGCCTTGGGACTACTCATGGTTGTAGTAAAAATGAAAAAAGTGATGAGCAAAAATCCCAAGTCTACCATGGGTGTCATATCCACACGGGTCGAAAGCTTTTTTGCTTTTTTCACCCCTGGTCCCTTTTTATGTTCATCACCGCCGCCACCTTCCATCTGTGCCATATGAATGAGTTTTATTAAAGTTAAAAATAATTATCCAGCTTTATGTCTTTCCTTATACAGTTCCGTTCCGGCAGGTGCATCTTCCGGAGCTGTGATCAGGTTATATTTATATACATCGTTCTTCTTTAGAGCTTCAATCACATTTTTAAATACAGGATATTTTGAGGCATTATCTCCTTTGATCATGAACTTCAACGACTGACCTGCGAATGCTGATTTCGCAGATTGGATCCAGTAAGTCAGTTCGCCGCCAGTTGTATCAATAGGAATACCGGGCTGCTTCGCCTGCAATGCAGCCGGTTGATCAAGCAGCTGCTTAAGTTGAACAAATGGTACGCCTACCAGGTAAGTCTTGCTGTAATTGGCTTTCTCGACTGGCGTTAAGCCCAAATTCCTCGATGTGTTAATATCGTTGATGATCTCATTATAGATCGATCTGTCTTTTTCAGACAAAACAGTGAAGTAAACTTTTCCTTCTTTATCGATAGTAACCATCGCAGCATTGCTTTCAGGAAGATCTTGTGTTGAAACAGAATTTGGCGTATTGATCTCAACCGGCTCCGGCGGCTTAAACTTAGTAGCCATAATAAAGAAAGTAAGAATGAGGAAAGCAACATCCACAAAGGGAGTCATGTCCACAAACGTACTCTTCTTTGGAAGCTTTACACTTGGCATGAGTTAAAATTTAGTATGAGATGCTAAGCAATTGATTTTCCATAAAAAAAACCACAAATTCAATGCTACTTATATAATGATGCAAAGCTTTGAGTCAAGGTAAAGCCTGACTCGTCAATTCCATATGTAATGGCATCAATCTTAGTAGTAAATACATTGTACATAATCAGGGCTAATGCAGAAGTACCGATCCCAAAGGCGGTGTTATACAAAGCTTCCGAAATACCGATGGCCAACTGTGTTGCTGCACTTCCTCCTCCACCTTCTGCTCCCAATGACCGGAAGGATCTGATCATTCCCATAACCGTTCCTAACAACGCGATCAACGTACCTACCGACGTAATTGTTGACAAAAACACGAGATTTTTTTGGAGCATGGGAAGCTCGAGGGCCGTAGCTTCTTCCACCTCTTTTTGTATGGCCAGCACCTTTTGGTCAGTGTTCAATTCCGTATTATTGATCATTTCCTTGTAACGGCGGAGACCGGCTTTCATTACATTGGCCACGGAACCGCGCTGCTTGTCGCATTCTGACAAAGCGGAATCAATATTACGATTGGCCAAATGATACTGCACTCTGCGAATAAAATCAGCCACGCTTCCATTGCCCAGTGCTTTTCTTACAGTGAGAAATCTTTCAATCGAAAAAACGATAACCATAAATAACATGCCAAGCAATAAAGGCACGATAATCCCTCCCATGTAGATAGCGCTTAAGGACGTTTTTGGATCTTTATGTTTGGGCCAGAAGCCACCAGCAGGGTCCGGAGTTTTAAATGCGTCAGGGTTACCAAAAATAAAACGCCAGACACAATAGCCGGCGACAATACAAATAACAGGAGCAAGCCATGAGATGGCGTTACTACTTTTTTTTGCCTGAACGGAAGTAGCCTTAACTGATGCAGTTGCAGTCGGTTTAGTCTCAGCCATGATCGTAGTTTTTAGTGTTTTTAAATTTAGAAATAACCATTAAATTTTTACGGGCCACAATTCTAAGGAAAAAAATGTTTGCAATTCACAAATACACTGTCATTTTTTTACGAAAGATAGTCAAGTTAATGATTTTTTAAATGCACCAAACCTTTCATTGCAAGATTTCAAACATCAACTTGCCAAAAACTAAAATTACTCATAGCGTAAGGCTTCGATGGGATTTAGTCGACCAGCTTTTAGTGCGGGGTAGAGACCTGCCAGAATTCCGACTATTGTACAAAGACCAATGCCGTAGATCACCCAATTCCAGGGCACGACAAACCCTGTTTTTAAAAGCATAGAAAAAAGATTGCCTACCGTTATTCCTAATAATATACCAAACAAGGCACCTAACAAACTTATAATGATGGCTTCCAATAAAAACTGGCGACGCACAAGTTTGCTCTTGCCTCCAATGGCTTTGATTAGACCCACCTCTTTCGTGCGCTCGGTTACCGATACCAGCATAATATTCATGAGTCCAATTGCTGCACCAATTAAAGTGATAAGTCCGATCACTGTTGCCGAAATAGTTAGAAACCCAAGACTCTTCATGGCTTTTTCTGCAATGGCATCATTCCTGTCAAGCACAAAATTGTTTTCTTCGGTAGTATTTAATTTCCGAATAGCGCGGAATGTTCCTTCTGCCTCGCCCATTGCTTCGGCAACTTTCCTGATATCATCCGTCATAACAGCCAGCGTATAACTGCCGACATTATTTGTAAAATTCCTGTCGATATTCTGGTAGCTTAGAATGACAAGATTGTCCCGGCTGAACCCAAAAGATGAACCCCTGCTTCCCAGGACACCCAGAACCCTGTACGGAATATCATTCACACGTATAATGGCATTGACAGCCTTGTCTACATTTTCCTTGAATAATTTGGTCGCCACATCATGGCCAAGCAAACACAAATTTCTCGCACTCTGCACGTCTGTTTGATTAAAGTTTCTGCCCGCAGAGAGTTCAAATCCATTCAACAAAAGATAGTTTTCATCGGCACCGAGGAGTAAAACATTGGGCGTGGTTTTTTTTGTGTTGTAAGAAACAATCGTATTCCTGTTGACAAAAACCGATACTCCCGTTGTAGCCGGAAACGTATAATTTGTTCTGAACGCATCTGCCTGCTCAATGTTGATTGGTTTTCCAAGACTCGAGGTCTTTTCCTTCCTCTTGCCTTTTTTCGCAAGTTTGAGATCTGATTGGTCACCACCACCGAAATGTATTTGCCTTTCTTTAAAACGGATCGTAAAACCATTTGCTCCCATTGTCGAAAAGCTCTCCGTAAATTTTTGATTCATGGCTTTAATAGCAGTAATAATTCCAACCAGCGCCATGATCCCAAAGGCAATGATAGCAACAGTGAGCCCCGTGCGCAATTTATTGCTCCGCACCGTACGATATGCAAGTGAGAAAATATCGGTTATGTTCATTGTAAGCTACTCGCAAGTTAAGGACAAGTGTGGATAAGCTGAACGATTTTATTATTGGCGGAAACACGGAAACCGGTTAAAAATAAAGCCAGTAAATGATCCAATTGGGAAACACTCCAAGGAGCACGATAATTCCTGCCAGCAGAACCAATGTCCATTTAAAGGGAAGGCTGGCTTCGATAGTTTGTCCATCACCTTCTTTAAAATACATTGCCTGTATCACTCTGAAATAATAATAGACACTTACTACGGCCATCAGGACAGCAAAGATCACCAACCACAAATATTTACCCGTTCCCGCGACCGCCTTGATCATCCAAAACTTAGACAAAAACCCTGCAGTTAAAGGAATACCCGCCAGTGAAAGTAAAAAGATCGTTGTTGTGGCAGCCAGCAACGGTTGTTGTTTGGCAAACGCATTGAAACCATCAAAACTGTAATCTTTTAGTTTCATCAGCACAGCAAAAATTCCGATCGTGGCCAGGCAATAAGCAGCGCTATATAACAGCAAACCTTCCCTGGCATCAGCATTCATTGCAAAGATGGCCATCATCATAAAACCTGCCTGGGAGATGCTGGAATAAGCAAGCATTCGTTTTACGCTTTGCTGAAAAACTGCGGTGATGTTACCGATAAACAAAGTAATCGCTGTGATCAATGCAATGAGTAATTGCCATCTTGATTGCAGGCTGCCAAATTCGTCATTGAACAATCGCATAAAAGCAATAAAGGCCGCAACCTTAACGATAGTTGCCATGAAAGAGGTAAAAACTGTTGGTGCACCGTCGTAAACATCGGGGGTCCAAAAATGAAAGGGCGCCGCTGAGACTTTGAAGGCCATGGAAAACATCAAGAGCAACATGCCGGCAATCACCAACGCAGAAGTTGGCGAGGTGGTTATACCATTGGTGCTGAATGTTCCCGTTGCTCCATAGATCAAGGCAATTCCCATCAACATAAGCCCGGTTGAAAAGGCCCCAAGCAGAAAATATTTCAAAGAAGCTTCATTGCTTTTTAAATTGCGTTTATCACTACCCGTTAAGATATAGAGAGGAATGGAAATAATTTCGATGCCAAGAAACAAGATCAGCAGAGAATGAAATGAGGAAGAAAGCGTAACACCGCAAAGAACAAAAAATATCAAGGCAAAGTATTCGCCATAATTTATTCCAACCTTTTCCATGTCCCTTGCGGACAAAAGAAAGTAGACAAGCGTGCTGATAAAGACGATCGAATTAAAAAGTAGCGAAAAGCGATCAAAGGCGATCATGTCCTTCGTATCGATCTTAAAAAAAACGATCCCCATCATCTCGAGCACATTCGCTGCCAGAACGATCACCATTCCGGAAACGGCAAGGCCTCGAATGGCAGTCTTGCTTGTCAACAGAAAACTGCTCAACATCATGATAACACCAAATACAGCCGTTAATAATAATGCATTCATACGTCTGCTTCGCCCTCCTGCAATTGGAGAGGGAGTTAAAATCTTTTATTGACCAAATAAACCTCCAACACCAGCCTTTTTTAAAATAAATTCAGATGTTTCCTGGGTCATATTTAAAAATATCCTTGGATACAGGCCGATAACGAACACAAGCACCACGATTATGGCAAGGGCCATTTTTTCATTGAGGCGGAGTGGGTAACCAGCCGTTGTTAGCGAATTCGTTTCTCCGTAAAAAACTTTGCGGATCATATTGAGCGTGTAAACAGCGGCCAGGATGATAGTAATACCGGCCAACACCGTAAACACGATATAATATTTTGTCACCGCTGAAGCAAAGATGCCATTGAACATGAGAAACTCGCCAATGAATCCGTTTGTCAACGGCAACCCGATGTTAGCCAGGGCAACAACAACAAACAACATGGCCATGGCCGGAGATCGATGGGCCAGTCCGCTTAACTCTGAAATTTTTCTTGTTCCAAATTCTCTTTCTATTAACTCAATTACGATCCACAAACCGATTATGTTGATGCCATGGTTGAACATTTGGATCATCACTCCCTGCATGCCGCTTTGCGTCTCGGCAAAAAGAGTAGCGCACATGAGGCCCATATGTGCCATCGAAGAGTAAGCTACCAATCGCTTCAGATCATCTTGCTGTATTGCAATCAGGGAAGCGTAGATCATGCCTGTTATTGCCAATGTAGAAACCGTATCACCCCATTGATAAAATGAAAGATGCAGTACGGGCATCAACCAACGGATCATCCCAAGAACGCCCATCTTTGCCATCACCCCACTTAAAATCATTGTCACTGCTGTCGGTGATTGTTCATACGTATCCGGCTGCCAGGTGTGCAGCGGCCACACAGGCAATTTGATAGCAAATGCAATAAACATGAGCCAAAACACCCAGGAAGCTGAACTATTATTTAAAGATGAATTATAAAAGGCTGAAATGTCAAAGGAATGCGTTGGAGTTTGAAGATAGGTATAAATAATGGCCACCAGCATCAATATTGAGCCCGTAAAAGTGTAGATGAAGAATTTAAACGTGACAGCGATTCTTCTTTCACCACCCCACTGGGAACAAAGAAAATAAGCTGGTATCAAGGCGAGTTCCCAGAAGAAATAAAATAGCAATGCGTCCATTGCCAGGAAAACACCCATCAATCCGGCTTGCATCAGCAGCATCAGGGCAAAAAAATTATGGGATTTTTTATACTGAGTTTTCCATGTTGAAATAAATACCAATGGGTAAGCAACTGCGGTAAGCAAACAAAGTATCTGTCCCAGTCCATCCAATCTTATCGAAAAACTGCTATTGATACTGCTTATCCAATCTGCATGAAATTGGAGATAAGAAACATTTTTAAAAAGGGTTAATCCCAGGATCGACACTGCCAGGGTAAGAAGTGAAGAGAATAATGCCCATGAGCGAACAGC
>VBAQ01000165.1:7977-8575 GCA_005883765.1 Bacteroidota bacterium | reverse complement strand
ACTTTAAAATTTTTAAATTTGAAACCTCCCTGAGTATTCACAAGCCCCCTTTAGGGGGTTGGGGGTTTACTTTTTTAAGAAAAACTGCAGTACAAAAAAGAGCACCATACTCACCACCATCAGCAATACATAGCTTCCAACTTGTCCGCTTTGTAACCATCTTAACTGCCTGCCTCCATATTGCACTGCTTTTCCCACTCCATTCACCAGGGCATCGATCCCCGATTTTTCTAAAGCCTCATTTAATATTTCGCCTAATTTATCAAGGGGCCGTACAATTATGGCGTCATACAATTCGTCTACATACCATTTATTCTCGAAGAATTTGCCAATACCTTTTGAGGCAGGAAAACTGTACTTACGAAAACGAAACCAGGCTAACCCGATGGCCACTAAAACCAACACCGTGGACAAAGCCATTAAGGATAACTCCGTTGACGAGGAAACTGCTTCCCCGGTTTTTGCCGGAATGATGGGCGATAAAAAGGCCGAAAATTTATCTCCACCTTTCATGAACACGTCCGGTATGCCCACAGCACCCCCAATGACAGAAAGGATAGCAAGAATGACGAGGACAATGGTCATTGGCGCGGGACTT
>VBAQ01000165.1:0-7692 GCA_005883765.1 Bacteroidota bacterium | reverse complement strand
TCCTGCTCACCACCTAAAGCGTGGATCACGCTGCCGGCAGCCAAAAACAGCAGTGCCTTAAAAAAAGCGTGCGTCATCACATGGAATACGCCTGCAGAATATGCGCCAACACCTAAAGCAAGAAACATATAACCTAGCTGGCTCACGGTGGAATAGGCAAGCACTTTTTTTATATCATTTTGCTTGAGGGCAATTGTTGCGGCAAGAATGGCTGTCGCCAACCCAACGATCGCGACTACGTTCTGTGATAATTCAGACAAAGAATACAAAGCATTGCTCCTTGCGACCATATAAACTCCCGCCGTCACCATGGTTGCGGCATGAATCAGTGCAGACACAGGTGTTGGCCCCGCCATGGCATCGGGCAACCAGGTATACAATGGTATTTGCGCGCTCTTGCCCGTGGCACCAACGAATAACAGTAAAGTAATGGTAGTTATCTCACCAGGAGTAAATCTTGCTGTATCAGAAAAGACATCTGAGAAATTTGCATTCCCAATCTTTGAAATAATCCAGAAAATGGCGATCAAAAAACCCAGGTCCCCGATCCGGTTCATTACAAATGCCTTGTTGGCGGCCTTGTTGTATTCTGTGTTTCTAAACCAATACCCGATCAGCAAGTACGAACACAGGCCAACGCCTTCCCAACCAATGAACATGATGACATAATTTGCTCCCATCACGAGCAAGAGCATGAAAAAAATAAAAAGATTCAGGTAGGAAAAATATCTGCCGAAATGTTCACTACTTTCTTCATGCATATAAGACGTAGAATAAACATGAATCAAAAAACCCACACCCGTAATGATCAGGAGAAAGATCACCGAGAGCTGGTCAATCTGAAATGCAAAAGGAATATGCAAAGACTGAACAGATATAAAGTCAAAATAGTTCGCCGTGTGCGTGTTGCCACTCTTTACCTGTAAAAACACCCAAATGCTTAGCGCGAATGATGCAAGCACGACGCCACAACCGATAATACTCACCAGCGTCTTTGATAAAATCTTTCTTGCCAGCCCATTGATCAAAAATCCCAAAAAAGGAAGAAGTGGAATCAACCAGACTATTTCTAACACATTCTTCATAAAGCATTTTTCTCAGTCATTCAATTCGCAAGTGGCCGACGACATAGACCTAATGTTTCAACCTATTCAGAAAATTTACGTCTACTGAATGAATATTTCTATACATCATGACAATAATTGCCAGTCCTACACTTACCTCTGCGGCCGCCACAACCATAATAAAGAAAACAAAAAGTTGCCCATCAATTCCTGCTGTGGCATCGGTAGCGCCTTTTGCCAGGTGGTGCATTTTCGAGAAAGCGACCAGCATCAAATTCACTGCATTCAGCATTAATTCAATGCACATAAAAATAATTATGGCATTGCGGCGTGTCAGCACTCCCACAATTCCGATCACGAACAAAGCGATCGACAGAAATATGTAATAGTTTATCGGCATAGCCACTCCAAACTCCCCGAAGGGGAGGCTTTCGAAGTTTCATTCATTAATATATCAAGAACTTTCTTGAGTTCCCAAAGTCCCCCTTAGGGAGACAGGGGGCTCACTCTTTTTTCCCAATGACTACTGTTCCCACCATAGCACTTAAAAACAAAATGCTGCTTATCTCAAACGGAACGACATATTGATTGAACAAAACCTTCCCAAGATTTCCTATCAGTCCAATATCACCGGTATTCGTTTCTGCAACCTGTTTTTTTATATCAATATTTTTAAGAGCAGCAACTAATACCAGCAATAAACATCCGCCGGCTACAACTCCGGCCATCCTTAGCCAGCGATGTTTTTTCGGTTCTGAACTCTGGTTAAGGTTCATCAGCATGATCACGAATAAAAACAACACCATGATGGCACCTGCATACACAATAATATTTACTATGAAAAGAAATTGGGCATTCAACATGATGTAATGCCCCGAGATGCAAAAAAAAGTGAAGATGAGCCATAGCACGCTGTAAACAGGATTCTTGCTTACCACTACCATCAACGCACTAAATACTGTAAGCGCAGATAAAAACCAGAATAGTATTTGTGTAATGTTCATTTCAAACTAAGCAATTATTAATTAATAATTATTAATTATTAATTTTCTTGGCCCGATGTCCCAATGCCTTTTGATATCCCTCCGGATCTTTAGTCGGATCTGGTATTAGCAGATCTTCTTTTTTATAAATGAATCCAGCTCTTGAATAATTTGCAGGCGTAACCGTTTCCGATAAATAGATCGCATCTTTAGGGCAGGCCTCTTCACAAAAGCCGCAAAAAATACAACGCAGCATATTGATCTCATACTTGGCTGCATATTTTTCTTCGCGGTATAAATGCTCCTCACCCGGCTGTCTTTCGGCGGCTTCCATGGTTATAGCTTCTGCAGGGCAGGCTACTGCGCAAAGTCCACAGGCTGTGCAGCGCTCACGACCTTCTTCATCACGATTCAACACCTGCAGTCCGCGAAAAACTTTTGGAAAGCTTCTTTTTTGTTCCGGGTATTGTATGGTCGCTTTTTTCTTAAACAAATGACTTAATGTGATGAACATCCCTTTCAACACGGCAGGCAAATACAATTTCTCCCATGCATTCATTGGCCTGCGATCAACTTGTTTTGCTCTTTGTGTTAACATTTTCAGTTCTGGGCTGTCAGCTCCGCGCTTCCAGCTTTTTGAAATTTGCGCAAATATATTTTATGTACCCAACTATACAACACTATTTTACTTTTCTTGCGTCGCCCTCTTGTACGTCCAAATCGCTACTCAGCAATTTCATCGATTTCTCAATAACATCACAATAGCAGTTGCCACCATATTCACTAACGCCAGCGGAATTAATTTTTTCCAGCCAAGATTCATCAACTGGTCATAGCGAAAACGCGGGATGGTCCAGCGGATCCATATAAAAACAAACAAAAAGAAAAATGCTTTAGCCAACAACACGACAAATCCAATGAACGCCAGGAGATTTGGTGACAATCCCCAGCTAGCTTCGTTGACAAAGGGAATGTCATATCCACCAAAAAATAAAGTCGCCATTACGGTTCCGCTGATAAACATGTTTACATATTCCGCAAATAAATAGAGACCAAGCTTCATGGATGAATATTCCTGGTGGTAACCGAAATTCAATTCATTTTCCGCTTCAGGAAGGTCAAATGGCGTTCTGTTACATTCTGCTAATGCGCAAATGAAAAATATTAGGAAGCCGAGCGGCTGATAAATCACGTGCCATCCGTGGACAATTTGGTTTTGCACGATCACGCTCATCTGCAATGATCCCGTCAGCATCAGTAAGGCAATCAAAGCCAACCCCATGGATAATTCGTAGGAGATCATTTGGGAAGCGCCACGAACGGCAGCCAGGAGTGAAAATTTATTATTCGATGCCCACCCACCGATCATGATTCCGTATACGCCCAAACTCACAACACCAAAAACGTAAAGGATCCCGATGTTCAGATCAGCGATCTGTAACGGCACATCACGCCCACCAATTTGGAGTGGGGTGCTCCAGGGGATCACGGCACTTGTTAGCATGGCGGTTAGCATGGCAAGTGAGGGACCCAACACAAATAGGAATTTCGACGAGGCCAGTGGAATGATCTCTTCTTTAAAAAATAACTTGCCTCCATCGGCTAATGGTTGAAGAATGCCAAATGGGCCCGCACGGTTGGGTCCGCGACGGTCCTGCAAAAAAGCAGCGATCTTTCTTTCTGCATAAGTTGTATACATGGCGATCAACAGGGAAAAGGTCACCACAAATCCTACGAGCAGGAATTTTTCTAAAATAAACCACCAATCTATCATGAGTAAGTACATATAAAATTCAGAACGCAAAAGTCAAAAGTCAAAAAAAATTTAGACGTCTCATCTTTTTACTTTTGAATCTTGACTTTTTAATTCAAGGAGTATTCGGATTTGTCGAGTCAGTACCTTCAGTATTTGGCCCGACGCTAAGTTTTACATCAGTTGCATTCCTTCCAAAGGAATTTGGATTTCCATTAAACGTTTCGTTTGTTGCAGGACCAGGAAGAAGACTTAAATCGACCTCCGGCTCATTGACGCCGCTCACACTATGAATATCAAAAACAAGTTTTGGCTTCCTTCCACCCATTACCTCCGGCAAGGCCTCATGCGGTTTTTTTACACCCACATAATGACCAGCAGAAATGACCGAATGACGATTGATCGTTGTCGGACCTTCAATGACCCAATCATTGGCTTTCTTTTTTTCAAACCGGCACTCATTACAAATAAATTCTTCTACTTCGCCCCATTGATCTTTTCTAGCGGTCACTGCGCATCCATAGGCGAACCTTGCCGCTGCACTTGGTACATGAACGATCCGCTTCAACTGGTTTCGCGAACCACACGCGATTTTTGAAGCGGAAAGTTCTATCCGTCAAGGCGCCGACCGGGCAGACATCGATCACATTTCCGATGAAATCATTGTCCAAAGATTTTTCAATGTAAGTCGCAATTTCGGAATGATCACCACGATCCAAAATTCCATGCGCCCTTTTGTTCGTTAGCTGGTCAGCCGCAAACACACAGCGGAAGCAAAGAATGCATCTCGTCATGTGAAGCTGTATATATGGGCCAAGATCGTGACGTTCAAATGTTCTTCTTTCAAATTCATATCTTGTCGATTCACGGCCATGGTCATAACTCAGGTCCTGCAGATCGCACTCACCCGCCTGGTCACAGACAGGGCAATCGAGGGGATGATTGATCAATAAAAATTCCACCACGGCTTTTCTCGCTTCCAGCACGGTGTTGTTGGTCATGCTCTCGACCACCATTCCATCCATTACGTTCGTCCGACAACTGGCAACCAATTTTGGCATGGGCCGGGGATCAGCAGTTGAACCTGCAGCCACTCTCACTAAACAAGTACGGCATTTACCACCACTGCCTTTTAATTTTGAATAGTAGCACATAGCAGGTGGCACCACGTCACCACCGATCCTTCGTGCAGCCTGGAGAATGGTTGTTCCCGGCTCCACTTCGATGGTAATGTTGTCGATTGTTACTTTAAATATTTTTTTTTCTTCGGCCATTTTTAAAATTCAAAAGTCAAAATTAAAAAGTCAAAAATTCTATCAGGTTTCCGCCGAATTGATAATAATTGTTGCAATGATATTGGAAATTTCCTGCGCTTCTTTAAGCAGCTTTTGAACTTGCTCTATGTCAATTTTCATAGTATCTCTAATCAAGCAAAGCCAGTACTTCGTTTCATTGGCAGATTTCAACGCAATGACGAAGAATTTTTTCCAGTCCCTTTTTGAGTATCCCGCTTTGCCCTCAACGATATTGGCACCGATAGATGCCGCACTTCTTACCAACTGATCGAATAATGAATTGTAAACTCTATCATACTTACAATTTTTGACAAATAATATGATTTCTTTCGAAAAATAATAGCACCTGTGCCTAATATTATAAGGCTTCGCATCTTCTTTTAAGTCAAAAACCTCAAAGTCTTTTTCCATTTTTTTAATTTTGAATTTTGACTTTTCACTTTTAAGCACTATGCATTACTTGTAGCGGTTCGGCATAATTCCCCAATCCATAATTTCTTCTTAACGCATCATCGGGATTTGTTACATGCCATTCAAATTCATCCCTGAAATGCCTGATCGCTGCTGCCACCGGCCAGGCCGCTGCGTCACCCAACGGACAAATTGTATTTCCTTCGATCTTACTTTGGATGTCCCACAGCAGATCAATATCACTCATCTTGCCTTTACCATATTCAATATTGTGTAAAATTCTTTCCATCCACCCGGTTCCTTCCCTGCAAGGCGAACATTGTCCGCAGCTTTCATGACGATAAAATCTCGCAAAAGTCAATGTATTCCTTACCACGCACTGATCTTCATCCAACACGATAAATCCTCCACTTCCCATCATCGAACCTGTTTGAAATCCTCCATCGGATAAACTTTCATACGTCATCATTCTCGTTTCACCTTTCGCTGTCTTCAACAAAAGGTTCGCAGGAAGAATCGGAACAGAAGAGCCTCCAGGCACACACGCCTTCAATCTCCTTCCATTAGCAATGCCTCCACAATACTCGTCATTATAAATAAACTCTTCAACAGAGATATTCATTTCTATTTCGTAGACGCCCGGTTTTTTAATATTGCCGCAGGCGGAGACCAGTTTCGTTCCGGTTGACTTTCCAATACCGATCTTCGCGTACTCCTCACCTCCGTTGTTGATGATCGGAACGATTGCCGCGAGCGTCTCAACATTGTTTACAACAGTCGGACAATCCCATAAACCCTTTACAGCAGGAAATGGCGGTTTGATTCGCGGATAACCTCTTTTTCCTTCTAAAGATTCGATCAACGCCGTTTCTTCCCCGCAGATATACGCGCCAGCGCCCCGATGGACATAGACCTCGCAATCAAATCCGCTTCCTAGAATATTTTTTCCGAGCCATCCGTTATTTTTTGCTTCAGCAATGGCTTGTTCAAGAATATCAATGATCCATGCAAATTCCCCGCGTATGTAAATGTATGTACGGTTACTTCCAATAGCATAAGAAGACACGATCAATCCTTCAATCAGCAAATGAGGAATGAACTCCATCAGGTACCTGTCCTTAAAAGTCCCCGGTTCACTTTCATCCGCATTGCAGACCAGGTATCGTGGAACGCCTTCAGGCTTTGCCAAAAATCCCCATTTCATTCCGGTTGGAAAACCTGCTCCACCGCGACCGCGAAGACCACTTCTCTTCACTTCCTCAGTCACCTGGTCGGGACTCATTGATTTCAAAGCCTTCTCCACCGCAGTATAACCTCCGCGCTGGCGATACACATCGTAGAGCCTGATGTGCTCGATATTTATTTTATCTAATAAAAGTTTTCTTGCCATACACCGTCCCAAAAGACTAATTTTTAATGACTCAATTATTAAGAGTCACCTAAAAATGCTGATTAGAAAATTGAAAGTTGATGAGTCAAGACGATAAATGTCTCGATGCCGACCGCAAACGTCGGCATGCGACGCAACAAATGCTCAATAATGATCTGACTGCTGGTAACACAATCATCAACCACATAATTAAAGAACTGATAAATTACGTAAAGTCTCCCCCAGAACAGGGCGCTTTTACAGTTTCGTACTCTGTCTTGCCAACAACTGCCAGCCGCTTTTTGCTTTCAACCAAACCTGCAGCACGTGTAGCTTGAATTGAAAACTGTTTCCATTCACTTTTCCTTCGGCATTGGTATTGATTCTTACCGTGGCCCACTTATTATTGATGGCGGCAATTGTCACACTGTTGTTTTCAATTTTGTCATAAATAAGCTTACCGCTTTTCAGATCGTTGATGATATCCGTCTTGTTCTGTACCCAACCATTGGAATGGCCATAGCTTACATCCTGATGGAGCAATTGCACTAATGCTTTTTGATCTTTATTTATTAGCGCCTTGTCAAGATTTGACAGAGCTTCCTTTAGAGAAACACTGTCAACCTGAGCAAAAGCAATTGCACTTGTAAAAAACAAACAGATCGTTAGAATATACTTCATATTATTGCAGACTTACAGCTTGTCGTCCAAACAATCTCCATGTCCCCTTGTCCTTGCCCCATGCGGGCATGATACTAGTTGCTCCATCTTCTAATTATTCCTTGCAGCGATTTCTCTGCATTCATTGATGATCTGA
>VBAQ01000164.1 GCA_005883765.1 Bacteroidota bacterium | reverse complement strand
ACCAACTTACCGGTTGCAAACTCCCTTGTAACTCTACGCCCATCCGGTAGCTATCGGGGATGTTCGTCCTGGTATAGGCTCCCACGTCATTGATCTTCCCCGTTAATACCAGTTGATCTCTGTATTTCATATAATAAAATGTGGCGCCCCAACGATAATTGCGCCCCCTTCTCTCGAATCCCAATTCAATATCGTGTAGCCGCTCCGGTTTGGGTTGTTGATTCTTGCCTGCTTCAAAATCGTCACGATTTGGCTCTTTTTGTGCAATACCGTATGAAAAGTAGCCGCTCCAACCATTATGAGCATAGCTAACACCGATCTTCGGATTGAAGAAATCGTAATTGTTTTTTATAAACAGATCGCGATTATCAGGGAACCCGTCGATGTTATACCTTACATGTCTGTATTGGAGGTCAGCATACGCGTTCCATCGTTTGGAAAATTCCTGGAGCAGTTTAGCATAGCTGTTGAAATCGGTCTTCAGCGCGTTGAGATCATACCACTTATCCGGCCCGGTTAAACCATATGTGGCCCAGATCAATTTTCCATAATGATTTCCTTCGTACCGTGTATAGGCACCCCCGAAAGTGATTTCGGTGCTTGCATCATGGTATTGTAGTGAGAAAATATTTCCATAAAAATTATTATTAAGCCACAGTTGCCTGATAAAATCTGCGGTGTCCATGACATTACCGCCAAGTACCGGACTCGGGAGATTATACGAAGAATATGTTTGACCTGCTCTATACTCTTCATAATATCCTTTTCCTTTTGTAAAAAACAATGCGGTATTGAAGGCAAGACGCTCATTGAAGTGATGAGTGTAAAACAATTGATAGTGATCCTGCCAGTAGTTGTCCGTTTCGTTGTCGTAAGGCTCTCCGGGTTTTTCGGTTCCTGCATAATTGATCCTCCGATTGCCTGCTTTTAGGTCTGCTTCGGAGACTCCGTACCACGCCTGGTAGGTTTTTTCATAACCCTTAAATAAATTGAAACGAAGAGAGTTGCTTTTGCCAATATAACCAGTAGAAAAATAAAGCGATCTTAATTTCGAACTGGCCCTGTCGATAAAACCACTGCTTGTGATATTTGACAAACGTGCATCAACGGTAAAATGATGACCAATCAAACCGGTTCCCGCCTTGATCGTATTTTTCCATGTAGCGAAGGAACCATAGCTGTTGTTGAATTCGGAGTATGGTTTCAGGTTTGCTTCGTTAGTGCTAAAATTTATTGTTGCTCCAAAGGCTCCCGCGCCGTTTGACGAGGTGCCCACACCGCGCTGAATCTGTATGCTGTTAACGGACGAAGCAAAATCGGGAAGATCAACAAAAAATGTTCCCTGGCTTTCGGCGTCGTTATAGGGTATGCCGTTCAGGGTGACGTTAATGCGCGTCGCGTCAGTGCCGCGTATCCGGATCCCGGTATAACCAACACCATTGCCCGCGTCCGCATTAATTACCACCGAGGGTGTCTGATTCAACAAAAAAGGAAGGTCCTGGGCCAGGTTTTGTTTTTCAATTTCCTTTTTTGAAATATTGGTTTTGGTCACGGGAGCATGCTCGGCGGCTCGCACCGCTTTTACTTCTACCGGCGACAAATTGTAAAAGCTGTCTTTCTCAGCAATCGTTTCCTGGCCCTGAGCCAAAAAGGCAAAAAGATTAAGAGTTGTCAAAAAAGCAATCCTCTTCATTTTTTTAATTTTTATCGTTAAAAGAATGAGAGGGAAATGCGGGAGAAAAAGGGAGCAGTTCGGTTGTCACCTTCCTTCGCAGGCATTACCCTGATCAGGTTCTACGGGTATGATCTCAGTCCCGACTACAAGCGTCGGGACACCCCGGGAACTTTACAGGGGCAAAATTAAGGGAGAAAAAGTTGTGAAAGCTTGTAACTTTTGTACCGTTGTTTTCGTACTACTGCAAATTCAACTATTATGAAGAAAATACCAATCATTTTTTTACTGCTCGGTTTTGCAGTGGCGGCTTGGGCTCAGAAAACAATTAATGACCCAAACGCACAAAAACGCTCCGCTTCAGGATTCCATGGTGTTGCAGTATCGGGAAGCATCGAACTCTTCTTAACCCAGGGAAGCGAAGAAGGCGTTGTTGTTAGTGCGGACGATACAAAATGGCGTGATAAGGTGGTTACAGAAGTGAGAAATGGGATCCTTCATATTTACCTGGAAAACAAAAACAGAATTCCAATTGATTGGAACTTGCATCCGAAAAAGATAAGAGCCTATGTTTCCGTAAAAGACATTGACTATTTATCCTCTTCCGGATCTGGCAAAATGCACACAGAAGGGAATTTGAGGTCTGATAAATTAAAAGTTGATATTTCCGGTTCCGGCAATGTAGAAGGTGGGTTTAATGTAAAAGAATTCGCCGTTAGTCTTAGTGGTTCTGCCAACGCTGATCTTTCCGGAACCGCAGAAAACTCTGACCTTCACATTAGTGGTTCCGGCAATATCAGGGGTTACGATTTTACCACTGCATTTTGCAAAGCTTCCATTAGTGGATCGGGAAATGTAAGAATCACCGTTACGAAAGAATTATCTACTCATATCAGCGGATCCGGAAATGTTTCCATAAAAGGCGATGGACTTATGCGTGACTACAGTGCTTCGGGTTCGGGAAAATTTAAAAGAGTAAATTGACTTAAAGAACATATATGAAAAAGAAGCTGCTATCAATAATAACGTTGCTGGCGTTGACCATTTGTTTGCGTGCCCAGTTCACTGTGAACGATCCCAATGCCGAAAAAAGGGAGGCAAAGAATTTTCATGCCATATCAGTTTCGAATGCATTTGATGTGTTTATCTCACAAGGCAACGAAGAAGCCGTTGCGGTAAGCGCTTCCGAGGAAAAATACAGGCAAGACATCAGGGTAGAAGTGAAAGACGGAGTTTTAAAAATATGGTTTCAGAAGGAAGGAAAATTTTGGAGGGGGTGGAACGGGAACAAAACGAAACTGAAGGCATACATTTCGTTTAAAAATATTGACAAGTTAACGGCTTCCGGTGCTTGCGATGTACACGTACAAGGAGAGATCAATGCTGACGATCTGCATGTAAATCTCTCGGGAGCAAGCGATCTAAAAGAAGCAAAGATCAATGCGAAGAAATTAACAGTCGACGTGAGTGGTGCTTCTGACATGAATATTTCGGGTATAGCGAAAGAGTTGAATGTGGGAGCCAGCGGAGCCAGCGATTTTAAGGGATTTGATCTGGCTGTGGATTATTGTAATGCACATGCGAGCGGCGCCAGTACCATTAATATCACCGTTAATAAGGAACTATCTGCTCGGGCCAGTGGTGCCAGCGATGTTCATTACAAAGGCAATGGCCTCATAAGGGAAATCAAAACAAGTGGCGCAAGCAACGTCTCAAAAAGGTCATAACTAGAACCCAGGAAAAACAAAGGCAAAAGCTCTCAGCAGTGAGGGCTTTTTTATTCCAGATAATTGACATGGTTTGGTATTTGTAATTGAAATAAAAAAAGTGTTATGAACCAAACGTACCAGGCCTGTATTGATGCCTGCCAGCAATGTGCGACAGCGTGCGATCATTGCGCATCGGCTTGCTTGCAGGAGCAGAACGTTAAAGAGATGGCAAGATGCATACAATTAGATATGGAATGTTCGGCCGTATGCAAAACTGCAGCCCAGTTGATGGGCCTGGGAAGTGAGCATGCCAACGCGATTTGCCAGTTGTGTGCTGATATTTGTAATGCCTGTGGTGACGAGTGCGCTAAACATGATATGGATCATTGCCGACGGTGCGCAGAAGCCTGTCGCGCGTGCGCGGAGGAATGTGCAATGATGGTTGCAGCATAATGTTAATTTTAATTTTTGTTTGGTTGATAAGCGCCATCCGGTTACCTTTGCGCTCCACATCGCGAAGTAGAGCAGTGGTAGCTCGTCGGGCTCATAACCCGAAGGTCGGAAGTTCGAATCTTCCCTTCGCAACAAGGACAGCCTCGCAAGAGGCTTATTTTTTTGAAACATGGGGGCTCATATCCCGCCAATCGCGGGACGGAAGTCGCGACGCAGCGAATGCTGGTCGCGATGCAGATCTCAAGCGTCTGCATTCGAATCTTCCCTTCGCAACACGGACCTCGCAAGGGGCTTTTATTTTTGCCCAAAGATCTGGCTAATGAAAGTTGGTTTTGTTAATATTTTTGGTCGTCCTAATGCAGGGAAAAGCACTTTGCTGAATGCTCTGCTGGGAGAAAAACTTGCGATTGTTTCATCAAAGGTTCAAACGACCAGGCATCGCATTAAGGGATTTCTAACCGAACCCGGAAAATATCAAATTATTTTTTCAGACACACCGGGAATCATAGAGCCGAAATATAAACTACAGGAACACATGATGCAGGCCGTAAAGAAGGCGTTGGAGGATGCGGATGTTGCATTATTGTTACTTGACGCGAAGGACGATCTTGAAGTCAATGATGCAATCTTTGCTTCTTTGAAATTGAATCGTCCCGCATTAGTGGTCCTAAATAAAATGGATGAAGCATCGCCGGAAAAATTAAAACGGGCTGTATTGTTTTTTTCAGAAAAACCCTATTGCCAGAAGGCCGTCGCTATTTCAGCGTTAAAAAAATTATATCTCGATGAACTTATTCAAACGATCATGTATTTCCTTCCGGAAGGAGAACCATTTTTTGGTGAAGAAGATCTTACCGATCTGCCGACGAGATTTTTTGCCGGTGAACTCATACGCGAAAAGATTTACGCCCTGTTTGAGGAAGAGATCCCTTATCATACTGCTGTGGTGATACAGGAGTTCAAGGAAAAATCGACACTTACAAAAATAACAGCCGAAATTATTGTTCAAAGAGAGACACAAAAGGCAATTATCCTCGGTGAAAAAGGAAAAATGATTAAGAAGTTGGGCACGATGGCCAGGGAGGAAATTGAAAAATTTTTAGATCGAAAAGTTTTTTTGGAACTCTTTGTGAAAGTGCGACCAAAGTGGCGAGACAACGAAACCTATCTTAAGGAATACGGGTATATTTAAACCAGGGTCATCATAAAATTTATCTTCATAATGCCAGGATTTACTGTTGCTATAGTTGGACGACCGAACGTTGGAAAGAGTACTTTTTTTAACCGGCTGATGGAAGAACGCAAGGCTATTGTCCATGACACAAGCGGAGTGACCCGCGATCGGCAATATGGCATGGCAGACTGGAATGGGAAAAGTTTTAATGTAATAGATACCGGCGGTTTTGTGCCGGGAAGCGAAGAGGTTTTTGAAAAAGCAATCAGGAAACAGGTAGTCATTGCGGTTGATGAAGCGAATGCTATTCTATTTATGGTTGATGCAGCTACGGGAGTAACGGATCTTGACGATGCGATGGCTGACATTCTCCGTCGCGGCAAAAAGCCAGTTTTCGTCGTTGTAAACAAGGTGGATAATAATGAACGAATGCTGGAAGCGACAGAATTTTATAGCCTGGGGTTCGATAAAACATTTTTTGTTTCCTCGATGACTGGCAGCGGCACTGGTGAATTGCTTGATGCGCTGACCGATCTGATACCAGAAGGGCCTGCAAATGTCGAGGAAAAAATATTACCACGCTTTGCCATTATCGGCCAGCCGAACGTGGGAAAATCATCGTTGCTGAATGCTTTGATTGGGCAGGAGCGCACCATTGTAAGTGAGATTGCAGGCACTACGAGAGACACTATTGATACGCACTATAACCTGTTTCAGAAAGAGTTTATGCTAATAGATACGGCAGGGATCAGGCGAAAGAGTAAAGTGGAGGAAGATCTTGAATTTTATTCTGTGATCCGTGCGATAAAAGCAATTGATGAAGCCGACGTTTGCCTGCTTTTGATTGATTCACAGAAAGGCATGACTGCACAGGACCTGGGCATTTATAGTTTGGCAGCAAGAAAAGGAAAAGGGATCGTGCTCCTTGTAAATAAATGGGATCTTGTCGACAAACAAACGAATACCTCGCGTGACTTTGAAAGAGAACTAAAGAACAGGCTGGCACCATTCAACGATGTGCCCATCTTGTTTATTTCTGCAAAAGAAAAGACCCGTATTTTCAAAGTGATTGAGACAGCGCTTGAAGTCTATCAGAACCGGCAGAAAAAAATCAGCACTTCCCAGCTTAATGAAATTATATTGAAAGCAATTGAAGCCTATCACCCACCCGTCGTAAGAGGGCATCCAGTTAAAATAAAATACATTACGCAGTTGCCGACTAATGTTCCTTCATTTGCCTTCTTCTGCAATTTTCCGGATGATATAAAACAACCCTACAAAAACTATCTTGAAAATCAATTGAGGCAACACTTCAATTTTAAGGGTGTGCCCGTTCGTTTGTTTTTCCGTAAAAAATGAAATATAAAAACCCTTCTCGGTTCTCTTTACTTGCTTATAAATTTTAGTTTTGCAGCGGAATCCCTTCATCAACAAAACCAAAATACAATGAAAAAGATATTTGCCATTTTAGTTGTGGCCAGCGCATTGGCCGCTTGTAATAGCGGCACTGAATCGAGCAAGGCAACTACAGATTCAACTATTATGAGTGATACTTCAAGCAAGATGTCGACAGACACGATGAGCAAAATGTCTACAGATACGACACATAAAATGTCAAAAGATACGTCTAAGAAAAAATGATCTGTTTGTTAAAGTCTTTTTCCAGGAATGACTCCTCCGTTGCGTCGAAGAGTTTTTAGTTTATAACTTAAATAGTTTTATAAGACCGCTAACCTCGCTTTTGAATTGCTCAAATTCTTTTTCCTGTTGGCGGATAAAGGCATTTTCATCTAACCTTCCCAAAACCTTGTCCATTTGTTCCTGCGTTTCGTATACCATCTTACGGAATTCATTGTGATGATCCTTTGCCCGCGAATCGTAGATGGCTTTCATCATCCATTCCCTGGTTGCAACGGCTTGTTCAAGAAAACTTTTAAAATGTTTTTTATTGAATTTTGAGGGAGCGATCTTGTTTATTTCAAGTAACGAAGCGAAGGCATGTTGCAGCTTCTGGTCTTTGTAGAGATCGCCGTTTTTTTGATAGAATTTATGTACCTCGTCCCAGTTTTTTATCTTGCCAGAACGTATCTGCTTGAGCATGGTATTAACAGAAACCTGCGGAAGCAGCTGGCTTCCCGCATTGACCCATGCCGCTCTTTTTGCACGCATCGGCAAAAAGTCCCAGAACTCTTTTAATGAGTTTATTCTCTTCTCTACAGCCAGGCCCACCAATTGCGATACGCCGTAGTATGTGATGACCTCTTTGAAAATAAGATACGCGGGCAATACTTTTATCAATTTCGTCTTACGACGGCTATTCTCAAATCCTTCAGCCAGGATCTCCAGTTCGTTGACGACGCTACTTTTTTCCTCGAGTAGTTTTTCACCAGTGATATAGATCTCTTTATCGGACAATTTCTTCCTGGTCTTTTTTGCAAAAGCGATCCCTGTAAATTTCTTCATGAGAGCCAACGCTTCAAATATCTCGTTCACACTATCTGGGGCCAGGTAATCGTATTCGATGAATTGAATTTTTTCAGTCCGTTTGTCGCGGTCGACATATTTTACAGCATTGCGTGCCAGCGCATACATATTGTGCATGAACCAATAGGCTGGCATCACGATCAGACAGTCGTGAGTGGTGTCATTACTTACCAATGAAAAAGGAATGGGAATGTTTAACTCGTCCGCATAGTCACTCTTAGCGATCAATGTAAAACTCGCAAATTTTGAATTGTGTTTGAGGCTTACGCACAGTCCTGGCCAAAAACCTCGTGCAGCGATCAGTTCACCATCAGCACCACGGCTATTGTGATTTGAGCCAATAGTGGCACCGGCAGCCATGTTACTCTGTCCCATTACGAGGGCCGCGCATAAAAATGAATTATTGTGGTGTTGTTCGTGTGCAGGGAAGATCAACGAATTCAAAACTTCACAACAGGAAATCGTCGAATTGTTTCCGAGGTAAGAATTGATCAGTCTCGCGCCATATTTCAATTGAGAATGGGAAGCAAGGATAAACCGAACGGCTTTTACTCCGTAAAAAATCCTGCAACCAAATCCAATGATCCCATTGACCAGTTCCACACCTTCCCCGATCTGTGATTTTTCTTCCGGCGAAGAATTCATAGTAAGGTTCTTCAATTTGTTGGCTCCTTTAACATAAGCATCACTGCCGATCCAAACGTCTTTAAGGATCTTGCTGTTTTTTATCACAGTGCGGTCGCCGATCTTGCCATAGTAGCCTCTTTTGTTGTCAAATTGTTTTTGGGTAAATTCTTTGAATTTTTTCATCAGCACTTCATCATCGCGGTATCTTGACCAGAAATAAGCATCTCCCGGCAACATGCCATTAAAAGGGATCACGCTTCGACCGCCATTTTCATTGCAGATCTCCAGCCATATCCTGACCGATTCACTTTCACCTTCTTTTAGAATTCCATTACCAAATTTTGAATGATCTGTTGTAGAAAGTTCATTCACGTTGACAATGATCACCTCGTTTCCAACAATGTAATGGCTCATGTAGTTAACATTATCCACAACCACGTTGTTCCCAAAGTCGCAGCTAATGATTGTACTATTGTAAAAACCTACGGTCAGCCTGATATCATGAAAGGATAAATAGAGAGGCTCGAGTTTTCCTATGCGAACCAGGCCGAAGAATTTGCAATTCCTGACCAACTCGGGATTAAAAGCATCTGATACCAGAACATTGTTCCAATCATCGGAGGTGTTTCTGTTTCGAACCAACGCCTCTATTTCGTAAGCTGTCAGTTTGCGATAATTGATTCCATTCCGGTTTTGAATATTGCGGAGATAATATTCGTCCTTTCCTTTCGGAATGTATTTAGAAGAAATAAAATCGTAGCCAAGTGAACCAATGGGACTTTTTTGAATTTCGTTCATACCCCCGGTAATTGCTTTTAATGGAAATTTTCCTCATCCCCTAAAGGGGAGTTGTTGTACACTCCTTAAGAGAAGAGTTACTAATTACAAACTTTAGAAGCAAATGTAAGGATAAGAGGTCTATGTAAATGCCGACAAAAATTCTGAACTACAAGTGTGCGACGCAACAGAAGTTCAATAGGGGAATTGAAGCCGGTAACATAACAAATAATTCTACAAATTTGAAACAACAAGAGAATGTGTCAATCCCAGTTCTCACTCCGCGCCGATAATTGTTTCCACCTCATCCCAACACAATAGTCTTTTAAGGTGAAGACTCTGCCTCCCTCTACTAATCGAAACATCAGCCTCCCTTATCTCTATACTCCATATGGAGAGGGTGTGGACTGCCCGATTTTCGGTGTCATGATGGGGTGACGTAGAAAATATGAGTGAATGAGCGAAGCGTCCGATTTTTCTCAGTGGCGGCTGGAGGGATCTAAATTCCGCCTTTAGGGATAGGGATTTTTATTCCACTGTCACGCTCTTCGCTAAATTCCGTGGTTTATCAACATCATAATTTTTCGCCACACCAATATAATAAGCGAGAAGTTGAAGCGGGATCACACTTAACATCGGCGCAACAATTTCATCGGCCTCGGGAACAATAAATACGTCATCACACAGGGCGATGGTGCTATCGTCGCCTTCTGACACAACGGCGATCACTTTTCCCTTTCGTGCTTTTATCTCCTGCATATTGCTCACTATTTTTTCGTGATAAGCATCGCGGGTA
>VBAQ01000370.1 GCA_005883765.1 Bacteroidota bacterium | reverse complement strand
TTTATCTCAATCCAGTCACCGGGAAATTCATCCCGTCGCCCCATTCGTTTTACAATCGAATCCGCGGCCAGGTCGTGACATCTGTATGCGATGTAAAGAAATTTATCATCATAAATGATCTTAAAGTTGGTTTGTTGAGACGGTGGCTTACCTTCATTAGGCGACCATTGGATAAAATCGCCGCCCCATTCTACGGCATTCCATGCTTCTTCATTCGGTATGCCATCCAACGTAACCGCACCAGTTAGTTTCTTTGTGAAATATTTCTTTTTCACAATTACCGTATCTCCCGGGGTACCTTGAGCAATGATGAAGAGAAAACTTAAAAAAATGGCAAGCGGGCATGCCTTGTTCATACACAATAATACTAATTGTCTTTACACCCCTTGACTGCAAATTTAACCACCGGTAATTTTTCATTATGTCTGGCAGTTTTAAACTCAGGTGCCAGCATAAATAAGCAACGCAAGTCCCGCAATAAAAAATATAAACATAGCCGTTAGCGAGGCATTCGTTCCTTTTGGTGCTTGTTGAAATTCCTTCCAGATAAATACTCCCCATAGCGCAGCGATAAGTGTGGCACCCTGCCCAAGGCCATAGGATATTGCAGGTCCAGCCTTGCCGGCTGCGATCAGGTTAAAGGAATTGCCGAGTCCCCAGATCAAGCCACCCAGCACGCCCACCATGTGTACACCAAAACTTCCTTTAAAATATTCCTTATACCCGGTTGGTGATCCGTGCAAAGGTTTTTTCATGAGGATGGTATTGAAAATAAAATTGCTCAGAAAAATTCCCGCTGAAAAAATAAGCACAGCTGTGTACGGTGTCATCTTACCTGCACCAGGGTTTTCAAAATTCTCCAGGTCCATTGAAGCAGCAATGAAGCGATAGAAGAAAGACATCAAGACACCAGCAACCAAAGAAATGATAATGCCCTTGGCCGACACCTGTTGTTTTGCCCTGCTGGCTTTTCTGTAAGCAACAGCGTTGATGATGATAGCGATGGCGACCAGGCCTACGCCGGTAAACAAAAAAACGGGATCACCTTTTTGCGAAGCCGCATAATTTACAATTACTCCGAGTACTAAGGCAAGTCCGATCGCGATTGGAAACGCAACGGACATGCCTGCAATAGCAATCGCTGCGGAAAAAAGAATATTCGCAGCGTTAAAAATAAAGCCCCCAACCAAGGCACTAAAGATGTTTGATGCATCCGCCTGTTTCAGATCATCCATGAAACTTCTCCCCTGGCTACCAATGCTGCCCAATGTGAAAGCTGACAACAGAGAAAAAATAAAAATGCCGATCACATAGTCCCAGTAAAATAATTCAAACCGCCATGTCTTGCCAGCGAGTTTTTGCGTGTTAGCCCAGGAACCCCAGCAGAGCATGGTGATGATGCAGAAAACCACGGCAACCGGATAATTTTCAACAATAAACATGAGGATTTTTTTATTGAGTGATCCAAAATTTTTCGGGATCATTACGCACGCGCCATGTCAAACTCTTCTACTTCCCTGCGATGGGGAGCCGATGCCTGTGCTCCCAACCTGGTAACAGAAATGGCTGCTGCCTTGCATGCAAAGGCTACTGAATCCTCTATCGTTTTTCCTTCACACAACGCAACGGCAAGAGCTCCATTAAATACATCGCCTGCGGCCGTAGTATCTACCACGTTCACCTTGTGGCCGGGCACCATGGTATATTTATTTTCATGCAG
>VBAQ01000021.1:8676-11438 GCA_005883765.1 Bacteroidota bacterium | reverse complement strand
GAAATAACGGAAATATGGCACAACAACTATTCCACAGGTGTGAAAGCAAGGAAGTTTATTTATGAACAATTTCTTCGGTGGTTTAATGCCAGCGGCGTACACAAACGCATCACGTCATAAATATTTCAAAAAAAATTCGTTTATTGTGTTTCACTATTAAGCCAAATTTTATGAGAGCAATCAAAAACCTCTTTCTTGTTGTGACAGTCCTGGTTGCAATCTCTTGTAAGAAAGACTCTTCAACTACTTCTAACAGCAATTTCCCCTACTATTTTACGGCAACTATAAAGGGGGCCGCTGTGAAGTACGAAGCCAATGATCTAAACACCCGTTTCAGCTGCGGCTACTCTCAGGATGAAAGCTCTTTGTGGCCGGATGACTTTGATATTTACCAGGGAACTCTGATATCTGATGATCAGGATCCAACAAAGAATGCGATAGTCGTTCAAGTTCTTAAATATTTTAACCATGAACCCAGCTCTGCTGAAAAATCCGCAATGATCAAACTTGGAAATTACCCTTATGGATATGGCAATGTTAGCAGTTCTACTGTCGATGGTGCCGATATTGAGTACGTAGATGCAAATGGTGTAGCATGGCTATCTCAGTTTGGTTCGCAGACGGGAAGTACATTTACAATCACAGAACTGGTCGACAATCCCGATCATACTTCTGGCAAAATATTTACTGCGACATTCAATTGTAGATTGTATGATGGAAACGGAGCAAGTATCCAAGTAGCCAATGGTAAAATTCGGGGGAAGGTATTGCCACCTTAGACTTTGCCCTGAATCGCAACCTATCACTCGCAGGAAGGCTCAAGAGTTACTGCAGGTTCCGACAATCAAGTTGTTTATGCATTGCTTTTATCAACCATTTTCCAACTGGCTTCATCATAACGGTTACCCACATTGGGAAATTTCGCAAGGAGATCTTCGATTTTTTGCAATCGTTCTGCAGACAACTCCACATCAACGGAGCCAGCGTTCTCAGCAAGATATTTTCGCTTTTTTGTTCCGGGAATCGGAATGATATGATCACCTTGTGCAAGCACCCATGCAATGGCGAGTTGCGCGGGTGTGCAACCAATTTCCTTTGCGAGTTGGGCAAATGAAGATGCGAGTTGCTCATTGTTCTTTGCATGCTCTTCCTGATAACGTGGTAATTTCTTGCGAAAGTCTGTGTCGGGCAACGCAGAGAGATCAAGTGTGTTCGTCATTAAGCCACGGGCCAGCGGGCTGAACGGAACAAATGCAATTCCAAGTTCTTTACACACTGCCAGCACACCATTTCGTTCAGGATCTCTCGTAAGCAACGAATATTCACTTTGCACGGCAGTGATAGGATAAACAGCATGAGCTTTCCGAATGGAGCTCACTGATGCTTCCGACAAGCCGACATATCGCACCTTGCCTTGTTTCACCAGTTCAGCCATGGCGCTAACCATTTCTTCCACGGGAACCGTCGGATCGATGCGATGTGCATAATAAAGATCGATCGTATCGATGTTCAAACGTCTCAAACTTTTTTCGACGGCCTGGCTCATGTACCCAGGTGAGCCGTTAAAGCTTATTGCACCGTCGGCATTGGTTGTAAAACCAAATTTGGTAGCAATAAATACTTTGTGCCTGTTCGGCGCCAGCACTTTAGAGATAAGCTCTTCGTTTTTTCCGTTTCCATAAACATCAGCCGTGTCCCAGAAATTAATGCCCAGTTCCAATGCAAGGTGAAGCGTAGCGATGGATTCTTCATCGTCCGGAAGGCCATAAGCCTGGCTCATGCTCATGCAACCAAGCCCAATAGCGGAGAGTTTCTCATTTTGACCAAGTGTTCTGTATTTCATTTCTTTGGTTTGAGTTGAATTGATGTCGTAAGATTTGCCTCAGTGAAATTGCCCTGTAAAATTCCATGCCTCACGAAAATTGTTTCTATTGCTTTTTGGTTAATGCAGGATAGATATAATCCTTCATCAAGGCATAACTATTTTTTGCGATTTTCCAGTTGTTATAATTGCCGGCTGTGATGACAACGATCAGATCATGGGTCTTGTCAAAAAAAATTCTTTGATCGCCATTGCCGACGCAGGCAACCATCGGCGAGGGTGCACGGTTTATTGTGTCTTGCCAAAGCCAGAATTGATATCCATACGAACCGCCCCCCGGCCGTGACACGTGCGATTGGAATGATTCGTCGACCCATTTACCAGGAATTATCTGCTTGTTCATCCACATGTCATGGTTATAATAAAGTAACCCGAATTTTAAAAGATCCCGCGATCGCAATCTCAATCCCGAGGCCGCCGCTGGCAGATCAGCTCGCGGATACTTCATCCATTGAAATGTGGTGATGCCCAACGGTTGAAAAAGATATTCACTGGCGAACCGATCAATTTTCTTTCCGGTTGTTTTTTCAATTATGGCGGCGAGCAATTGAGTAGTTCCTCCATTGTATTTCCATATTTTGCCGGGTGGTGCCTCCATTGGTTGACTCAATACATATTCCACCTGGTTCGGACTGAGTGTCATTCTTATTTCAGAATTTTCCGGGTTATCATAGGGAACGTCTTCATTCCACACCAGGCCAGACGACATGCTAAGAAGGTGCTCAATCGTAAGTGATGATTTCAACCCGGTATCCTGCCTGGCATATTCGGGAAAAAATTCAAATACTCTTTGATGAACAGATTTTATTTTTCCCTGGCTGATAGCAATACCTATGCAGGCAGAGACGATGCTTTTTGAAATGCTCCTGATATCATGCAG
>VBAQ01000021.1:0-8637 GCA_005883765.1 Bacteroidota bacterium | reverse complement strand
CATGGACAACGCTGCCTAGGTCTCTTCCCCAGCTCTGATCTTTCCCCGGCCAGTATTTTTCATACACCAGTTTATTATTCCGCACGATGAGCAAACTGTGGATGTTAGGATAAGTGCCGTTGCGAATGGCTGTATCAATTTTGTTGATAATAGCAGAGTCCAGGCGGGCATCGAACAAGGACGCGAACTGCATGCCTTCCTCTGCTTGAAGAGATTGCTCTTTATTATTTTGTGCGATCGCATTTATCCCGCAAAAAATGGAAAACAGGATTACCCATAGGTATTTAGAAAAAAGCATTATCAAATTTTATTGAATTTACACCTTTTCGGTTTTAAGCAGCCATTCTGAATCTTGCTGTGATGCGTAATCTCACTACCAGTCTTTTCTTGAGATGATCAGTTTTTTCATACCAAGTTTCTTTTTTCTAAGATAAGAGGTTGGACAACTTTGCAAACCTGGTCCCGCTGAAAGCCTCGCAAAGAAATCTCAAAGCAACCTGCCCTTATTTGCTTACCTTATAAAACTAAAATCAACTATCATGAAACTTTCTTTGCTCGTTTTAGTTGTTTTCGTCATCGCCGTTGGTTGTAACCAATCCAATGTCGACCTGAAAGCCGAAGAAGCTGCGATTATGAAAACGGATTCAACTTGGTCTGCTATTGCAAAAGAAAGCAAGGACGTCGAAAAAATTGTTTCCTACTGGTCCGATGATGCAGTGGTGCTGGCGCCAGGACAACCGGCAGTGAAAGGCAAGGAAGCTTTGCGCAAGTTTATAGAAGATTCAAGACAAATTCCCGGCTTCAGTATCACGTGGAAGTCATCTGATGTGCATTTTTCTCCGGATGGAAAGATGGCTTATATGTCCGGCGAAAATTTAATGACGATGGATGACTCGACCGGAAAAAAAATGACCATACCGGGTCGAGGTTATACTATCTGGCGCAAGGAAGCCGATGGCAACTGGAAATGTGTTGTTGACATTTGGAACAATCCGCCTGCTCAATAACGGCTTGTTTGAGAAAGATTACTTGTTCTGCTGAAAGCGGTAGCTGCTCCTGAGTTACACCTTGTGCCCCAATGGCAGGAGACTCAGGACGACAATGAAGAGTTCTTATTTTTTGCCTCCCCACGTATTGCGGGGGAACATGAGAACCTGGAACAGAAAAAATAGTTTGATTTACGTTCATTAACTACAAAAAGATGCCAAAACCTGACCTACAAAAGGTGCCTGCCCATCTTCATGATGAAATCAATTTAGTGGAGCAGGATGATTTGAAAGAAGCTTTTTCCAAACACACGGATTCTGTTTCTTTTCTAGAAAATATTCCTGGAGAAAAATGGAGTTACCGATATGCTGAAGGTAAATGGAGTATAAGAGGAGTGGTACAACATATGATCGACGCTGAAAGAATTTTTTGTAACCGGGCTCTTGTAATTGCCAGGAAAGACAAAACCACTCCGCTTGTATCTTTTGAAGGAGATGAGTATGGGGCCGCATCAAAAGCGGATACTAGAACAAAAGAAGAATTGATCAGTGAATTAACTGCCGTCCGGCAATCATCACACAAGCTATTTGAGTCTTTTGACCAGGAACAACTGCTGACAAGGGGAACTGTTGGTAGCTATACAATTGATGTAAATGCACTTGGGTTTGTAGTAATTGGTCATGTGCTCCATCATTTGAAACTTATTAGGGAAAGATATTTGTAAAAAAGATCCTGCAGCTTTTGAAAGGCTGGCCTGAGATGGCAGTTCGGCGATATATGTTCAAATTATAAATTACCATTGATGGTGCGGATATATAGTACGACGATGCAAATATTGTGGCGTGGTTATCTCAGCTTGGTTCACAAACGGGAAGTACATTCACAATCACCGAGGTTATCGACAATCCGGATCACACATCAAGCAAAATATTTACCGCGATATTCAGTTGCAAATTATATTACGGAAATGGAGGAAGTATACAGATAACAAATGGCAAAATTCTTGGGAAAGTATTGCCACCTTAACCTCAAAAAGCACTGTGCTGACAGGAGACAGACAATTAATTAATTACCTGAAGGCGCAGCAGGTTTTGTCAGAATATCATCATTATTCACACCTTTTTTCTTCGATACATTTTCGGTGAGCTTTCCGAAATTCCAGGTCAGGACCAGCACAGCGCCCCGCCTGATCTGGCGGGTAATATTCGTGCTGTAAAAGTTCTGATCTTTTGTGACGGTTTTGTAATCGTGAGTTTTCTCAAAGTAGTTCACGGTGCGTAGTGAAATGTTGATCTTATTCTTGAACACCTTATAATTGAGGGCCACATTGTGCCAGGTACTGAAAGGATAAGTTGTTTGAATGGTTTGCGGATCTTTCCATAAACCGAGATAACTGCTGATGCTAAATTTATTGTTGAATTTGTACGACGTGCTTAAATTAAAGTAGCATCCGAAACCAGCGTTGGATTGAGCGGAGTTGGAATTATTGGTGACCCTGGCATAACGCACCGAGCCGTTTGCAAAGACACTCCATTTCTGCGTGATCTTTGTATTGAAATTCAGATTTAGGCTTGACTGAATTTCCCTCCCAATGTTGAGGCTTGTTGTTCTTGTAATTCCTGTTTGTGGGTCGAAGAAGGAGTATTGAAGGATCTTGTTTCCACTGTAGCTTCCTTCAAGATTGATCCCTGCAAATGTGTTTCCTTTTACAAATCTCAGTTGCGCATTAAGTGCGTGAGTGGTTTGTGGGCCGAGATCGGGATTGCCGTATGAGATGTTCAGCGAGTCATTATTATTAACAAATGGGTTGAGATCCCAGATATACGGCCGCTGCAATCTTTTGGTATAACCAAATACCAGTGTGCTGACTTTGCTGACCCGGTTCGTCCATTGAATATTAGGAAGCAACATTGTATAACCACTCTTTACCAGCGTATGGGAAGTAATGAAATCACCATTTACATCGGTGTATTCGGCGCGAACTCCCACTCGGAAAGTTGATTTTTTTATCCTGAGAGTGTACATGCTATACAGGCTGATCACGTTTTGCCGGTATTTGAAAAAATCGGTGTTGGCGGGATTGACTTTATAATTTTCGGTGCCATCATATTTCGCCAGGCTCTGGAAGTCAGAACTGGCACGACGAAGAATGGCCTTTGCTCCCCCTTCGAAAGTGCCGTTCTTTTTTATAGGAATACTATTGTCGGCCTGGATAGTGTATTGATCATTCTTGGCGTAACTGTCGTTGATTAGATAGCGATCTGTACCGGGATTGTCCTGGAAGCTGTTCAACCTGGAGTCATTCTTACCGAACTCACCAAGGAATCGAATGCTGAATTCGCGAGTTTTATTTTTCTTGAAATGCTTGATGTAATCGCTTCCCACATTTACTCCCGGGTTATTGCTCTTGTTGTTTAAATTGTACAAACTCACAGACGACGGATCGGAGGCGAAATCCGTCGTGATCGTTTGATTGGAAACTGTTTTGTTGGACCAGCTGTCAATATTCGTGTAAACGCTAATGGTGTTGAGCGTGTCCAGGTCCCAGCTTAATTCTGCATTTCCAAAACTCCAGTTGGCGCTGGTGAACTGGTTACCCTCCAGTGTTCTCCTGGTGTAGACACTCTGCATGGCCGGCACAGTAGTGTTGATGTTGTATTGTGCGACGGGGTCCGAATAACCTGCGTTCAAAAAGACGCTCAATCCAAATTTGCCCAGTTTGGCATTTCCATTAACGGCGTAATTGCTCAGCTTATCACTCGTACGGTGAAATGACGAAAGAGTGCCATTATAGCCTATCACTTTTTTCTTTGTGATGATATTGATCAAACCACCGATTCCTTCGCCGTCATATTTTGCGGACGGAGTAGTAATGACCTCGATTTTGGAGATCAACGCACCGGGAAATCCTCTCAATGCTTCCTTTACATTCCTGGCGAACATGGAGGTCTCTCTGCCGTTTAACAACACCTTGAAATTGGATTTGCCATTCACTTTGATGTTGTCCTCACCGTCGACGGTGACGAACGGAGTCCTGCGCAAAATGTCAATGGCGGTTTCTGTCTTTGTCGCGGGGTCGTCTTCGGCATTAAAAACAATTTTGTCGTCTGATTGCTCAACCAGGGGTCTCTGTGAGGTTACAACTACCTCTTTGAGAACCCCGGATGCTCTGGATAATTGCACCGGATCGATATGCATGTCTCCCGCACGCGAATCAACGATGATAGTGATCCGTTTTTCGTCAAAGCCTGTATGAGTGAACGAAAGAATATAATTTCCAGTGTCGGGTTTATTCAATTGGAAGCGGCCATTATCTTTTGACAGGGCGACCTGCAAAGGGGCAGCGTTATTTTTTTTGAAAAGCCGAACAGTTACAAGATCCAATGCTTTGCTGCTGCTGTCTGAAACTGTTCCCGATAACTGCGATTTAGTTTGTGAAAATGCATAGCCGGGCAGGACAAATAACAATGCCAGCAACGGATAGAGTAATAGAAACTTCCTCATGGCCATTGATTTTGCTGAATTGGTTGGTTAATTGTGACATAAGGCTAAACGATTTTTTTCGTAGATCGAATATTTATATGATGAGAGGTAGTATGTACATGATATAGGGTAGTTGTTGATGTTATTTGCCTTGCTTTCAAAGCTTGAATATATGAGTACCCAGCTTCCTCTCGTTGCGTTGTCGGCCGGGCGATGAAAAAACGACATCGGTTCAGCAATCACTGAATTGGCAGCAGCCATTTTTTATAAATGGAACTTAAATTAACACGGCAGGCTTTGTTGATCAGTAGCGGAAATTCTTCCATGGTAAATGGCCTCTGGTTTTGTTTTGCCCATTGATATAAATAGCGATAAACGTCTTTCATGGATTTTTTTCCCCTGGTTTTGTCTTTCAGGTAATTGTTTATCTCCAACGCCATCAATGCACCACGGGAAAAAACAGCTCTGCCAATCCTGAAATCGGTTCCATACATGGTGGATGCAGCTTGCGATAGTTGTGTCAATGATAATTTTTTTAATTCCGGAGAACCATTGTACACGTTGTTATAAAAACCGGTTTTCATTCTTTCCAGTTTCAGCGTGTCATAAGGCAGAAACCACATGAAGCCTTCATTGAACCAAATATTATTGATGATGGGCGGGATCTCCATTACATAAGGCCGGTAGGCATCACCATAACAGCGCAGCGGAATGAAAGCATGACTCATATGATGAAGAAACGTCGGCATCGTTCTGATCAATTGCTCTTTGCTCATGGGCGCTGCGCGTATACCAGAAGTGTCCCCAAAAAAAGTAGAACTTTTCAAGTGTTCCATCGCAAGGGCCGGCGCGCTGACAGGTTCAAGCGGAATGGCCTTTCTCAACAAGACTGAGTAATGCTGAAAAGCGAGCTCTCCGAAATAATCTTTCAATATTCTCATGCTGGTCATTTCCTGCTCAGCATAATCATCTAAGTATTCATCGCCAGTCTGGCAATAAGAAACTACAAACAAGGGGACTATCCCATTAAATTCTTTGACATGAAAACGTGGTCCCATGAAAATTTGCCCGTCAGCCAACTGATAATAATTGTCTGTCGTAAATTTCAGTGAACCTTTTGCCATTGAAGAAGAAGGATTGTTTGTGATGAAGATGGGCCATTGATCGAATGTCTCTATTGTGCATTGCACATTTTGTTTTTCTGTTCCGTCGATCCATCCAAAAATGGAATAATTGAGGATCCCTGCAAAGCCAGAGCGTATGATGGAAGCATCACCGGGTAATATTTGTCTTTCCATTTTATGCAGGTCAATCTTGTATTCAATTCTGGAAATTTTTTTACTTGTGTCGGTACAATTCCAACGCGGAGCGTCGTTCAGATCTTTTATCATCGCCAGCTTTTCACCACTTGTGCTGACAGCATGAACGTCTTCAAGGAATTTGTCGTAAATATAAATAGAATAACCCCCGGGAACGGAGCGGGGCATCACAAAACTTGCAGCTGAAGCAACTGGTGTTGCGGGTTGTATAGAAATTTTTACAGTTGAAGATGAACTATCCTTGTAGGTTAAAGTGTAGCCCAATTGTGCTGATACCATTTTGCCGATCAATGAAGAGATAAATAGAAACACGAAGTGGCGCATAATTGGAATTTGAAATTAAGTTAGACTTTTTACCAGGATATTTTTCAGAGGCTCGGGCTGGGAAGAAATAGTAATGGCTCAGCTTCGGTTGTTGGTGAACTGTTGCTAAGCACTAACAACGGCGTGAAAATATGCAAGGTCAGTTTTTAGGAATTGGCGGCCGATTTTTTCGGTAAGAGTTTTTGATATAAATTTTTCCGTCCCTAAAAGTAAAAAGATCACAACCTGTGACTTCCACCTTACTTCCATCCGGCTTCGTTCCGGTGAATGTCCATTCCGACACAGCCCTGTCGCCTGAGATAAAATGACGGGGATTGCTCCATTTGGCATCGGGATAATTTTTGAAAACATCTTCAAAAGCTTTTTTCGCCGCTTCTTTGCCAACAAATTTTTCTCCATCTGCATCAGGACCTGCTGACGCTTCGAATATGCAATCATCAGTCATGTAGGAAACGATCTTATTTGCGTCGTGTGCATTGAAAGCATTGGCAAAACCATCGAGGATGGCAATGGTAGGTTTTTTTTCTTTTGCAGATTTTGTGATTGGCTGTGACATAAGCTTACCAGAAGTTATAATAGTGATGAAGAAGAGAAATATTATTTTTTTCATCTTGAAAGATTGTAAATAAAAGGTAGGATAATTTTCTCGGCTTTTTAAAAAGAAGGCGTGCGGTGTAACCAGCATTTGAACGCGCTGACTCGCCCCCTGGACTCAGCTACGGTTGTTGGTGACGCTTCGGTAAACACCACCAACGGCTAAGAAATTTGAAATTAAGCTAGTGTTTTATGAGCAATACCATTGGCAAAATTGATGGATGTGGCCACGTTGTAGGTGACACAGAGTTTATCCTGAAGTCTAATCTCAACAGACTGGCAAGTATTTTTGATCTATTTTTATCCCCTTCATGGAAGCCACTCGTCAATTAGCTGCTATAATGTTCACAGACATGGAAGGATACACTGCTCTTATGCAAAAAAATGAGCAGGCTGCAATTGAGCGCCGTACCCGGCACAGGGAAGTTTTTGAAAAAGCGATGTCAGATCATGGGGGTAAGATTATTCAATACTATGGCGATGGCACACTCAGCATTTTTACCAGCGCTATTCATGCCGTCAACGCTGCCGTAGCTATGCAGTTGCTATTTCGAAAAACGCCGCAGGTGCCGTTGCGCATCGGTATCCATATCGGAGATATCACCGTTGATGATAGCGGCGTATATGGTGACGGTGTAAACATTGCTTCGCGAATAGAATCCTTTGCTGTAGCCGGTTCGGTATTTATTTCAGATAAAGTATTTGATGAAATAAAAAATCAACCCGTAATCAATACCATTTCGATGGGACTGTTTAACCTGAAGAATGTTTCAAGACCGGTAGAAGTTTTTGCGATCGCTAATGAAGGTCTGGCAGTCCCGCAGCCAATTGATCTGAAAGGAAAGACATCCGAACCCAAGAACAAGCTTGCCGTTTTACCATTCGTGAACATGAGTAACGATGCCGACAATGAATATTTCAGTGATGGTATTGCCGAAGAACTGATTAACACACTCTCCAAAATTGAAGGATTGCAGGTTATATGCCGTACTTCTGCTTTTAGTTTTAAAGGAAAGAGCCAGGATGTTCGTGAAATAGGAAAAGCACTTAATGTAAACAAAGTGTTGGAAGGAAGTGTGAGAAAAGCCGGCAATAGAGTTCGCATCAATGCTGAATTGGTGAATACTGCGGATGGTTATCAACTTTGGTCGGAAACATTTGACAGGAACCTTAATGACATTTTCGAATTGCAGGATGAAATTGCCGGCATTATTGCCAACCGTATGAGAACACAGCTGGTAAACAAAACAGTTGATACTCCGGAACCTTCTCAAAACATGGAAGCTTACCAGCTTTACCTGAAAGGATTATTTTTTTACAATAAAGGAACCCCTTCCGATTATCATAAAGCCATTCAATTTTTTGACGAAGCAATTATGTTAGACTCTTCTCTTGCCAATGCGCATGCCATGATCGCTTCCTGTTATGCTGCGTTGACTTCTATTGGCAATGTAAATCCTGCCAATGTGATGGAAAAGGTTAGAGCAGCTTCACGTAAAGCGATTCAGTTAAACAGTCAGCTACCGCAATCATACCTGGCTATGGCAATGTTGCAATTGTATTTCGAATTTCAATTCGATGAAGCACTCAATAATATTAATAAAGCCTTTTTGATCTCTCCCGATTCTTCTGATGCACATTATGTGGCTTCACATTATTACACCATCATAAATGATAAGAAACGCATGGTAGAGGAAGCGGAATTAGCGCTCCGTTCCGATCCGCTTTCTTTGATTAAGAATAACCAATTGGGAGAAGCATTACTCGCTGCCCAACGGATCGATGAAGCGGAAAAACAACTGCTTAAAACTCTGGAGTTGGATCGTAATTGGAGAACCCCTTTGCGTAACCTTTCATTTGTATATATAGCCAGCGATGACTATCAAAAAAGTTATGAATTTGCTGACCGCATCCGCCGGGAAGTAAATCA
>VBAQ01000020.1 GCA_005883765.1 Bacteroidota bacterium | reverse complement strand
GTGGCCATCCTTTCCATTTTTCGCCTGCCGGTTAAAGCCGCAAAAAGAACGATCACAAAATTTGCGGCAACAGCGGTCGTTCTGAAAAATCATACAGACAGTCTTTCCTACCAGGTGGACACGATCGCCCGGCAATTTGTTGATTACGCAAAAACTTTGATAGGCACGCCTTACTTGTGGGGCTCAGTGAATCCGAAAGTGGGTGTGGACTGTTCTGGTTTTGTAAACTATGTTTCCCGTCATTTTGGAATACCGGTACCAAGGACTGCAGCGCAATTTGCAAAGCTCGGTTCGGAAGTAGATGCCGCTGATGCAAAAACGGGTGACTTAATTCTTTTTAGTGGCAAAAACGTAAAAAAGAAAGTAGTAGGTCACATGGGAATCGTTACTGAAAATCCTGACGGTCATTTGAGTTTTATTCATTCTTCTTCGGGCCATAAAAGAGGTGTACATATTTCCGAGTTACAAGGTTATTATAAAAACAGGTTGGTAAAGATCATTCGAATATTTCCCATTGCACTGCCTATGGGCTGAGTTAACTCGTTTGCCGTTCAATTCTTCGAATTTTCGAGTGGAGTTATCGCATCACATCAGCAAGGGCACAACCCTCATGACCCTTCCATGCCCCGGCTGAGGTGCCCGGCAGTGAATAGAAATCCCACTGTTAATAAAATAAATCTTTTCGCTTCCACATAAGCTCAGCACTTACAAAGCTTTATCCACCGCACAGACTTCTGGAAAGAAAATTGTATATGTCCTATTACTAAAGACGATAGGGCAATGGATACAACTTCTAATCAACCCGCGAAATATTTTATCTCAAAAGGCATCGACGAGTTTTTTATCGGTATCTATGACATCTCAAGATTCATAGGTCAGTTTTTTAAGGAGGCAGCTACTCCCCCGTTTGAGTACCAGGAGGTGGTAAAACAATGTTATAAGGTGGGCTATAAGTCCCTTTCCCTTATTACTCTAACGGCTTTTATTACCGGCATCGTATTCACTGATCATTCACGCCCGGCTTTAGCGGATTTCGGAGCTACTTCCTGGCTGCCGTCTATGATTGGGATAGCGATAATAAAAGCGTTGGCGCCTTTGATAACCGCGCTTATCTGCGCTGGTAAGGTGGGCTCGCAGCTGGGAGCCGAGTTGGGTTCAATGAAAGTGACCGAGCAAATAGATGCGATGGAAGTTTCAGCCATCGACCCATATAAATATTTAGTTGTAACGCGTGTGCTCGCAACGACTTTTATGGTGCCGATCCTAACGTTGTATAGCGCGTTTATAGGATTGTTGGGATCATTTCTAGACGTGCATGGCAAGGACCAAACCAGCCTTACGGTTTTCATACATGACGCATTTTTTAAAATAGGATATGCTGAAATTACTTCAACCCTGGTGCGATCCATTCTTTTTGGCTTCACGATAGGAATTATCGGGTGCTATAAGGGATTCACCACGACAGAAGGCACCGAAGGCGTCGGCAAAGCGGCAAACTCATCTGTCGTTATAATCATGTTTCTCGTTTTCATTGAGGAAATGGTTATTGTGAAATTTTTTAACCCTCTATACATGCAATAAATAAAAATGAACAATATTAAAGAAACACATAATCATGGAAAAGAAGTGGTGATCTCCATCAAGGGATTGTATAAATCTTTTGACGATAACCACGTTTTGCAGGGGATAGATTTTGATTTGCATAAAGGGGAGAATGTTATTGTGCTCGGCCGCTCGGGATCAGGAAAATCTGTGCTGATAAAAATTATTGCCGGGCTGATGAAACCAGACAAAGGTATTGTGAAAGTGTTGGGCAAGGATGTGCACAAACTCAATAAAAAAGAATTGATAGAGCTGCGTTTGAAGATCGGTTTTCTATTTCAGCACAGTGCGCTATACGATAGCATGACAGTGAGGGAAAACCTTGAATTTCCAATGAGGAGAAACATAAGAGATATTTCAGAGGACAAGATCGATGAAGCTGTGAAAGATGTGTTGGATGCAGTGGGATTGGCAGAGACCAGTGACCAGATGCCATCCGAGCTCTCAGGTGGTCAGCAAAAACGGATAGGCATTGCACGGATGCTCATTATGAAACCGGAGGTGATTCTATATGATGAGCCCACAGCAGGATTGGATCCTTTGACCAGCTATGAGATCAACGACCTGATCAATGAAGTCCAGAAGCGATATAAGACCAGCTCTGTGATCATCACCCACGACCTTACCTGTGCAAAAAAAACAGGTGACAGGCTATTGATGCTGATCGATGGAAAATTTCTACGCCAGGGTGATTTTGACGAAGTATTTGACACGGACGATGAAAGAGTAAAGGGTTTTTATGACTATAATTTTATAGAATAAAAGGTACCGGGTCTATAGCCGGAAAGAACCGGTGGCTAGTGTAAATAAAAAAAATGCACATGAAAGCAGAACAAAGCAGGAGAGCCATAATTGTTGGGCTATTTATCTTTTTTGGGATCGCCATTCTTTTAGGCGGAATACTCGTTTTAGGCGGACAAAGAAAAACATTTCAAAAGACCATCGCGCTAAACGCCGTTTTTAATGATGTTGGGGGATTACAGAAAGGCAATAATATCTGGTTCTCCGGCGTAAAGGTGGGAACGGTAAAAAAATTAAAACTCCTCAGCCAGACACAGGTCGAGGTAGAAATGAGAATTGAAAAGCATTCGGAGGATTTTATACGTAAAGATTCAAAAGCAAAAATTGGTTCGGATGGATTGATCGGAAACAGGATAGTCATTATTTATGGCGGAACACAGAACACACCTGCCGTAAGATCGGGAGATACCTTACAAACAGAAATGCCGATCAACAGTGCACAGATGATGAATACGCTCCAGGAAAGCAATAAAAATCTTTCAGCTATCACAACTGATTTCAAAGTCGTGAGTAAACGATTGGCAAACGGTGAGGGAACAGTCGGCAAACTCCTGACTGATGACAGTATGGCCCGTCAGCTTGCGGCCACTGCGGCTACATTGCAAATGGCTTCGACCAATATTCAACTGCTTACAGCTAACCTTGCCGATTATACATCCAAATTACAGAAGCAAGGCGCACTCACCAATGAGTTGGTAAATGATACCATATTGTTCTCCAGGTTGAAGTCGGCGTCTCTGCAAATACAGGAAGCATCAAGAAATGCCAAGGAACTGACTGATAATTTAAACGATGTCAGCCAAAAGTTGAAAGACAGCAGTAATCTTGCCGGAGTTGTATTACATGATCAGGGGACGGCGGACAACCTTAGAACCACTGTAGAAAATCTCAAAGCAGGCACAAAGAAATTTGATGAGGACATGGAAGCCCTTCAACATAATTTTCTATTCAGAGGATTTTTCAGAAAAAGAGCAAGACAGCAACAGGCGCAGCAAAAGCAGCAACAACAAGTGGTACAAGCAGAGCAAAGGAAGTAATGCTAAATTATTTACCTTGAATTATTGAATAGGAGCTTATGAATTCATCTGACATTGTCAGTCATCGTCTCATCAATCAGCAAATAGTTCAAACAAAATCTAAGAAACCCCATGAGTTAGTGGCATGGATGGAAAGCTATGCATGCCCAGGGATAATTGCGTAAAGAAATTTAAAATTCACTTTATTATATTTATCTCTTCAATCACTTGAAATGAAAAGAAATTTTCTATTATCACTTGCGCTTATTGTAACATCTCAAATCCTTGCCAACGTAACCCTTCCAAAGATCTTCGGAGACAATATGGTGCTGCAGCGTGACAGGCCCATTCCGGTTTGGGGTTGGGCCGATGCCAATGAAAAGATCACTATACGGTTCAATCATCAATCCAAATCTGTCATTGCCGATAAAAATGGAGACTGGAAAATCAACCTTGACAAAGAATCGGCAGGCGGCCCTTACCAACTTGTGGTAAAAGGAACGAATACTGTTACATTCAAGAATGTGTTGGTTGGCGTAGTTTGGATATGCAGTGGTCAATCAAATATGGAAATGCCGATTGAAGGCTGGGGTAAAGTAGACAATTACCAGCAGGAAATTGCGACAGCAAATTATCCTTCGATCCGTCAGATTAAAGTTCCAAACACGATCAGCGCAACACCTCAGAAAGATATTCGACAGGGTGAATGGAAAGTGTGCAGTCCTGCAACAGCAGGAGATTTTACGGCTGCGGGATATTTTTTTGCAAGGGAACTATACAATCAATTAAAAATACCGATCGGTTTGATAAACACTTCATGGGGTGGCACACATGTAGAAACATGGACGAGCCGTGAAGCGTTTGAGAACAGCGATGAGTTTAAAAGCATGATTGCACAAATGCCTTTACTCGATCTTGATTCATTGGCGAAAGTGCGCAATGAAGCGGTCATGAAAAAGATAGAAATGCTGCAAGGGGCCTTGCCCTCACCCGGTGAGGCAGCCAACTGGAAGAATACAGATATTGATGACGTCAAATGGCCGCAAATGAAATTGCCATCTTTATGGGAACAAAGACAGTTGGGTGATCTCGACGGTGTTGTTTGGTTTCGTAAAACAGTTGATATTTCCCCTAATGACGCGGATAGAGAAGCGACAATTGAGTTAGCCATGATCGATGACAATGATGTTACGTATGTAAACGGAGTAAAAGTTGGTGGTACAAATTCTTACAACACGCATAGAAAATATGCCATACCCACCGGCGTTTTAAAAGCTGGAAAAAACGTTATTGCGGTTCGTGTTGAAGATACAGGTGGTGGCGGCGGTATTTATGGCGAGAGCACGGACATGAAATTAACTGTCGGTGGAAATGTTATTTCACTGGATGGGAATTGGGCATTTAAAGTGGAACAAATTTCCGGAGATGCAAGCTCTGTTGGTCCCAACAGCTATCCCACATTATTATTCAATGCTATGGTCAGCCCGCTGATTCCTTATGCTTTTGAAGGAGTGATATGGTACCAGGGAGAGTCGAATGCAGGTCGTGCGTACCAATACAGGAAGGCGTTTCCGCTAATGATCACTGACTGGCGTAAACATTGGGGTGCAGGAAATTTTCCATTTTATTTTGTACAGCTTGCCAGCTTTAATGCAGAGAACGGAAACAGCAAAAAAGGAAGCACATGGGCCGAGCTTCGTGAGGCTCAAATGATGACTCTGTCATTACCCAATACAGGCATGGCAGTCACCACAGACATCGGGAACTCAACCGACATTCATCCAAAAGACAAACAGGATGTTGGTAAACGCCTTGCAACGATTGCCCTGAACCATGTTTATAAGAAAAATGTCGTCTATAGCGGCCCTCTGTATAAATCAATGAAGATTGACGGAAATAAAATCATTATCAATTTTACAAACATCGGTGGTGGGTTAGTAGCTAAAAATGGTGAACTGAAAGGATTTGAGATAGCAGGAATGGGCGGACAATTTTATCCTGCCGTTGCAACGATCGAAGGAGATGATGTTGTAGTACACAGCGAAGAGATACGTTATCCGGCAGCTGTACGGTTTGGCTGGATGGACAATGCAGGGAAGGACAATTTATTTAATAAGGAAGGATTTCCTGCGTCCCCTTTCAGAACGGATAAGTGGAAGGGAATTACTGAAGGGCGGAAGTTTACAATACAGTAAGGGGAATGGGATAATCATAGAATTGATTAACGCATCATGGCGCCAATTTAAATCTTTGCCGCGACGCAGGGAGAAACTAAAGAGAGTTATACCATTTCGCAAACAACAAAAATCTTACCTGCAAAATCTTTCTTCATTCCCTGTTCTTTTCTATCTTTCGTTCTTATTAATTGCTTATGCGATTTGTCTCTTTTGTTATCTCTGCAATAATTACTGTTCTGCTTGTATTTGCTCTTAATAAAAAATGGGGTTCTATCCCGCCGCTCGGAAAGTTCCTAAGTCCTCAACATGGGTTTTGGCAAAATGCCGAAGCCGCCGATGCGGATTTTGATGCTGACCTGGCGTTCCCAACTCTCAAAGGCAAGGTGAATGTATATTTTGATGAAAGGCTTGTACCGCACGTGTTCGCTGATAACAATGAAGATCTCTATTTTGTGCAAGGTTATCTGCACGCCAGGTTTCGCTTGTTTCAAATGGAATTGCAAACCATGTATGCCGCGGGACGGTTGTGTGAGATTTTTGGAAACAACCCCGCCATACTAAAAGTGGACAGGGAGACAAGAAGAAGCGGAATGGTTTGGGCCGCGCAAAATGCATTGAAAGAATTCGAGGCCGATCCGGTAAGCAAGACTGTCTGCGACGCATACACAGCTGGCGTAAATGCATACATTGAAAGTTTGACCGAAGCCCAGCTGCCAATCGAATATAAATTGCTTGGTTATAAGCCGGAGAAATGGAGCAACTTGAAAATCGCGCTGTTTCTGAAACAAATGAGCCGCACACTCGCCGGCAACGTGGAAGATCTTGAACTAACAAATGAAAAATCATTCATTCCCTTTTCTGAATTTAAAATTTTGTACCCGGAAGTGCCTGATTCGTTGATACCGATCGTTCCTGCGGGAACTAAGTTCGATGCACCGGGAATTGTTCCTGTGAGGCCTTCATCAGCCGATTCGCTCTATTTTGGAAGAAAGGATTCAATGAACCTGGCAGAAGTTATAAAACAGGATCCTGATAACGGAAGTAATAACTGGGCTGTTGCAGGAATCAAGACAAAAAGTGGCGCGCCGATACTTTGCAATGATCCACATCTTGATCTAACCTTTCCCTCAATCTGGTACGAGATGCAATTGAACTCGCCGGATGTAAATGCTTACGGAGCTACATTTCCTGGTTCGCCAAATGTCATCATTGGCTTCAACGATAATATTGCATGGGGTGTAACCAATGCTCAACGTGATGTAAAAGATTTCTACGAAATAAAATTCAAAGACGATAGTAAAAAACAATACTGGTTCAATAATCAATGGTTGAATACACAGTTGCGTATCGATACTCTTAAAATCCGTGGTGTTCATGATATTTACGATACGGTAGCGTATACCATTTTCGGTCCGGTGATGTTTGACAAAAGTTTTCCCGATACCCTGGCAAAAGAGAAAGCCATCGCGTGCCGATGGACCGCTCATGATGCCAGCAATGAAGGGTTGACTTTTTATAAATTAAATCGTGCAAAGGCTTATGATGATTATTTAGAGGCAATCAAAACATATGCTTGCCCGGGGCAAAACTTTGTGTTTGCCTCGAAGAGCGGCGATATTGCCATTTGGCAACAGGCAAAATTTCCAGCACGCTGGTATGGCCAGGGTATGATGATAATGCCGGGACAAGACAGCAGCTATATCTGGCAGGGGTTTATTCCACAAAATGAGAATCCTCACGCAATAAATCCACAGCAGGGCTTTTTAGTAAGCGCCAATCAAAGACCGGCTGATTCTGCCTATCCTTATTTTATTCCGGGTAATTATATTAATGCAAGAGCGATCTCCATTAGCCATCAATTGCAAAACATGCAGCAAGTCACGATTGATGACATGAAGAGATTGCAGACTGATTATTTCAATGTTACGGCGGAAGATGCGAGGCCTTTGCTTTTAAAATATATCAGACAAAATGAGCTGAGCGCTGAGGCAAAGAAATACCTGGATATAATAAGGAACTGGGATCTCAAGGCATCAGCTGATTCAAAAGGCCAGACGGTTTATCAATTGTGGTGGGATAGCCTTGCTGTGGAGGTATGGAAGGATGAGTTAATGA
>VBAQ01000019.1 GCA_005883765.1 Bacteroidota bacterium | reverse complement strand
ATCCCGGCAGTAAATTTTATGACGATTTTGTTGTTACATGGATGCATGGGAAATATTATTCTTTGTGGATGATGAAGAGAAATGAAACCGGTGACAAACGGGTAAAATGGACGATGAATTTTTCGAAGAATTAAGAATTAAAAATTCCTTTTGAGATGAAACTTTTAGTTGCGATTACCCTAACCGCCTTGCTTGCTGTCGTAGGTGGCCTATATCTCCCCTGGTGGAGTATTGCTATCGCCGCA
>VBAQ01000018.1:594-1139 GCA_005883765.1 Bacteroidota bacterium | reverse complement strand
CTTGTCAAAAATTTCACAATGAGACAGTAAAAAATGTTCGCTCTGAAAGGGTGCAGTGTGATGAGATTTGGTCTTTTTGCTATGCGAAGCAAAAGCATGTAACTCAGGAAATGCGTGAAGGTTCGGGCGATGTTTGGACATGGACGGCTATTGATGCTGATAGTAAATTAATCGTTTCATGGTTGATTGGTGATCGGGATGCTCATTCAGCTTGTGATTTTATGTACGATGTAGCCGACAGATTAAAGAACAGAGTTCAGCTAGCAACAGATGGACATAAAGCATATTTAGTCGCTGTTGATAGGGCTTTCGACAATGATATTGACTATGCACAATTAGTAAAAATGTACGGTGGTAGCGAAGGAACAAACGAACAAGAAAAGAAGTATTCTCCGGCTGAATGTACAGGCATTAAGAAAACAAGAATCATAGGCGATCCAAATCCAAAGTTTGTATCAACAAGTTGTGTAGAAAGGCAAAATCTTACTATGAGAATGAGCATGAGAAGATTTACAAGGCTTACAAATGCTTTCCGCGAGAAAATT
>VBAQ01000018.1:0-558 GCA_005883765.1 Bacteroidota bacterium | reverse complement strand
ATAAATCATTAAGCGTAACTCCAGCCATGCAAGCAGGATTAATGAAAAGAGTAATGAGCATTGAAGATATTGCTAACTTAGCCGCTATTGAAGCACCTAAAAAAAGAGGTTCTTATAAAAAGAATGAAAGGGCATAACTTAGAAAAAGTAATTTAAATGTAAGCAGAATGGCAACGGAAAACAACAAGGATATTATGAACCGTTTTGTCCAGTTCATCAATACCGCGGATGAAAAACTTGCAACAGAATTAGTAAGTACGGATGCAATATTTTATGTGCCCGGCAGTCCTGAGCCGATGCGTGGCCCAAGCGGTTACCTTGCAATCATTGGAATGATGCGAGGCGGCTTTCCAGATATTCAATGGACATTAGATGACGCAGTAATTGAGGAAGATAAAGTAGCTGCACGTTACACCATGCGCGGAACGCATAAAGGTCAATTTTTTGGCGTTCTCCCAACCGGAAAAACAATCCAAGTTCAAAGCATGGCTTTTTATAGGTTATCTGGCGGCCAATTTGTGGAAGAACATGGCCTACCTGATATTCTTTCCTTACTTC
>VBAQ01000017.1 GCA_005883765.1 Bacteroidota bacterium | reverse complement strand
TTTTCTTTTCAATTGCCTTCAGAAGTAATTCAAACAAATGATTCACGCCATCATCATTGAATTTGCTCGCTACTGTTCCGATGATCGGCAACTCCTCATCCTTTGACTTAAATAATTGATGATTTCTTTTGTACTGCTTTCGAACATCACTCAATGCATCCAATGCTCCCGCCTTGTCAAATTTGTTGATGGCGATCACGTCGGCATAATCGAGCATATTTATTTTCTCGAGTTGAGATGCGGCTCCATATTCCGGTGTCATCACGTACAGGCTCACGTCGCAGTAGTCTGAAATGCTCACATCACTTTGCCCGACGCCGGCACTTTCCAGAATGATAAAATCAAAGCCTGCCGCTTTACAAACGTCAATGGCTTCTTCCACATGTGCGCTTAATGCCTTATCGCTTTCTCTTGTTGCCAGGCTGCGCATATAGGCTCTTGGATGAGAAATGGAGTTCATCCTGATCCTGTCACCGAGCAACGCGCCACCTGTTTTTCTCTTTGAAGGATCAACAGAAATAACCGCAATGGTTTTATCGGTGAAGTTGTTTAGAAATCGTCTCACTATTTCGTCGGTTACACTGCTTTTTCCAGCGCCGCCTGTGCCTGTAATGCCAAGGACCGAAGCCCCCTCCCCGAACTTCGTTCCTTCCCTTCGGGAACCCCCGGTGGGGGAGGAGTCTGTGTAGACTCCTATTTTCTCCTCATCAATTTTTTTATCAGGAAGTTTAGAAAGACGTGAATGTATTTTGTCAATTACTTCATCACCATGATAAAGAATTTCCTCGTTATTAAATCGCAATACGTCAAAACCGAGTTCCTTCAGAGCTCTGCTTCTTTCCTCATCAGTAAGCTTCATTTCCGGAAGCTGATGATGATTGCCGTCCACTTCGATAACCAAGCCTTTCTTTAAGCAAACAAAATCAGCAATGAATTGCCCAATGATATGTTGCCTGAGAAATTTATAACCCTCTTTTTTGTTCCTCAATTTGTCCCATAAGACTGACTCAGCAACTGTCGATTCTTTCCGGTGAGTTAAGGAATATTCTTTCAGTTTTGCATAAACGAGCGGATCAGCTTTGAACTGATTGACAGTGATTGAACCATTATAGACTGATTCATTCATCCCCATTTCAGCCAGCGTAATTGCTCTTGCTACTTTCCTTATGTCCTTTTTTTCTCCCAATGGAAGTTTCCCATTCCATTTCTTCGGCGCTTCCCAAAAATCGGAATGCGTCATAGTCCCCCCTCCACCGGAGGGGACTAGGGGGAGACCGCATTGTCTAATTACATCCTCGATCATGCCCTCAAGTCCCATATGACGACCATCATCGGGAGAATAGATTCTTGTGATCCCATATTTCTGCAGCTCTTCAATTTCTTCAGGCAAAATTGTTCCACCGCCACCACCAAAAATTTTGATGTGCCCACAACCATTTTCTACCAATAGGTCTTTCATGTACTTGAAAAATTCAACATGACCTCCCTGGTAACTGGTGATGGCAATACCCTGGACATCCTCTTCAATGGCTGCCTCCACAATTTCTTTTACGCTGCGGTTGTGGCCGAGGTGAATGATCTCTGCGCCCTTACTTTGCATAATGCGGCGCATAATGTTTATGGCAGCATCGTGACCATCAAAAAGACTTGCTGCGGTAACGATACGGATTTTATTTTGGGGCTGATTACTCATTGCTTACAATCGTTACACAAAAATAATCCAATTGCGGCCTTTTTGTGTAGATCAGGGAAACAGAACCAAAATGACCAGAAATTGATTCATTTGCCCAAACGCCATTTCATTATTTTTGCCCAATGCAGCCGATGATCGATGCCGTCTCGCAATTATATAAAGAATGGAAAGGACAAGACCTTTCTTCCCTGGATGTTCTGCCTCAATCAGGCAGCGAGCGACGGTATTTTCGCCTACACGGAACTAATGGATCCGTGATCGGAACGTATGGCGCTAACATAAAGGAAAATGAGACGTTCATTTATTTCTCAAAACATTTTCGCAAAAAAAATCTACCGTCAGCAAATATCCTTGCAGTCAATGATGACATAAGTGTTTACCTCCAGGAAGATTTTGGTGATACATCACTTCTAAACATCCTGGAAACGGAGGGGCTGACAGATAAGGTTTATTCTCTTTTCAAAAAAAGCCTTGAAGCTTTGGCCACCCTGCAGGTTAAAGGTGATGATGGGCTCAATTACCACTTCTGTCTCACCAACACCGAGTTTGGTAAGCAGGCCATCATGGCGGATCTTCTTTATTTCAAGTATTATTTCCTGGATGCCTTGCGAAGACCTTACGACAAACAAAAACTGATTGACGATTTCGAAGCGCTGAGCAATTACCTCACTCACACGGAGTACAAATATTTTATGTTCCGCGACTTCCAAAGCCGGAATATTTTAATTACCTCCTCCGCGGCGGGACAGCAGGCGGAGACCATTAATTTCATCGACTACCAGGGTGGTATGAAGGGAGCCCCGCAATATGATGTAGCATCTATGCTCTGGCAAGCAAGGGCTAATTTACCCGATGACTGGAAAGAGAATTTGTTGGTAGACTACATCAATGCCTTCGAAGAATTGATCGACTCATCAGTTGATCGAAATATTTTTCGCAGCCAATATAATGGTTATGTGCTGATACGATTGTTACAGGTCCTCGGCGCCTATGGATTTCGTGGATTGTTTGAGCGCAAGGCCCAATTTTTAACGAGCATTCCGCTGGCGCTCAAAAACCTGAAATGGTTTTTTGAAAATCAAAGCCTGGGCATTGGCGTCCCCGAATTTAGTAAAGTATTAAGCATTTGTGTGGGCGATGAAGTCATCGGGCAGTTTACTCCACTGCAGGCAGATGAACAAACACCACTTGTAGTTAAAATTTGCAGTTTCTCGTATCGCCAGGCGATACCGCAAGATGAATCTGGTCATGGCGGAGGATTTGTGTTTGATTGCCGGGGCATCTTAAATCCGGGTCGTATCGAAGAATTTAAAACCATGCATGGACGAGATAAAACCGTGATGGACTTTATTGAGCAACAAACAAAGATGACGGAATTCTTAAATAGCGTGTTTGATCTTGTCGACATCACTGTGGAGGATTATATCACGCGGGGCCGTGAAAGCTTGATGGTAAGTTTTGGTTGTACGGGAGGCCAGCATCGAAGCGTTTATGCCGCCGATGCCTTAGCCCGGCATCTAAGAAATAAATTCAAAGTAAAAATTGACCTGAAGCATTGTGTACAAGATCAACGGCAATGGAAGAATACCCCCAGCCCCTGAAGGGAGTAAACGATACCCAAAATTCAGGATGAAAAAGAAAATGCACGTGGAGCAATTAGAAAATATTGAAGGCTACTTAAAGATTCGTCAGTGAGTAACATGATAAACTCCGCTTTAGGGGTAGGGGGTGCCATGATCTTTTCTGCCGGACTTGGCAGCCGTTTTAAACCATGGACCGATAAACATCCCAAAGGTCTTGCTTTGGTGAACGGCAAATCATTGCTTCAGCGTAACGTTGAATATCTTCAACGATACGGAATCCGGGACGTGGTCGTTAATGTTCATCATTTTGCCGACCAGGTGATTGAGGCAATAAAAAAAAATAACGGCTGGGGCAGCAATATCATCATCAGCGATGAAAGCTATGAGGTGCTTGAAACCGGTGGCGGGTTATTAAAAGCAAGGGATCTTTTTATACCTGGACAAAAATTTATTACGTGCAATGTAGATATCCTTACCGATCTTAATCTCAATAAACTTGTTTCCTTTCATGACCAACACAAGCCATTAATTTCATTTGCAGTAACCAATCGAAAAACTTCACGATATTTTTTGTTTGATCAGAATAACCGGCTTTGCGGATGGAGAAATACAAAAACAGGCGAAGAAAAAATAGTTATACCTCAATCAAGACTCATTGAAAAAGCATATAGCTGCGTTGTTATTTTTGAACCGGAAATATTTTCGCTAATGCCATTTGCCGGCAAATTTTCTTTGGTTGATGTTTATTTATACCTTGCCGCCAACCATCTTATTCTGGGCTATGATCATACGGGTGATAAGTTCGTTGACGTAGGTAAGCCCGAGAATATTGAAGTTGCGGAATCATTATTTCCATGAACATTTACAAATGCCTTTTAGACGGTACGGCCTTTAATTTGCTTTACACTATTTTACAGATAAATAACACGAGATGAAAATAATTGTATTGGGTTTTTTGGGCTGTTTTTTAGTTGTGGCAGCGTTTGCGCAAACGTCAAAAGAAACAAGCCAATCAAAGTATAATAATCATGAGGCTTTCGATCCCCTTTTCTACCCGCCATCAGCCAATGATTATCGTACTGGCAGCGGCGAACCCGGCCCAAAGTATTGGCAAAATCGAGCTGACTATAAGATCAATTGCACACTCGATACGGGTTTGCATCGCGTAACCGGGGAAGTCGAGATCATCTACAGCAACAACAGTCCTTCTAATTTGAAATTTCTTTGGCTGCAGGTCGACCAGAATATTTATCGCAATGACTCCCGCGCCTCTGCCACTACTACGGAAACCGGTGGCCGCTGGGCTAATGCAAAATTTACAGAAGGGGATCAAATAAAATCAATTGCTGTAGACGAAGGAGGAAAATCTTACTCACCCAAATATCTTATTACGGACACGCGAATGCAGGTTTGGTTAAGCAATGAAGTAAAAGCAGGAGGAGTAGTTAAGCTGAAGATCGGTTACCAATTTGATATTCCCGAATATGGAACGGATCGTATGGGAAGGCTAAGAACAAAAAACGGGTGGATCTATGAAGTAGCTCAATGGTACCCGCGCATGTGCGTGTACGATGATGTGCAGGGTTGGAACACGTTACCTTACCTCGGCGCGGGAGAATTTTACCTTGAATACGGCGACATTGAATATAGCATTACTGCGCCTGCGGATCTGATTGTAGTTGGTTCGGGAGAATTACAAAATCCACAAGATTGCCTGACAGCTGCGCAGATCAGTCGCTGGAACGAAGCAAAGAATAGTGACAAAACCGTAATGATAAGAAGTGATAAGGAGGTCACTGATAAAAATTCACGACCCAATAAGCCAAGCTGCACATGGAAATTTAAAATTCAGAATGCCAGGGACGTCTCCTGGGCCGCGTCGCGAGCATTCGTGTGGGACGCCGCACGAATGAATTTGCCCAGCGGAAAAAAATCAGTTGCCGCCAGTGTGTATCCAGTTGAAAGCATAAAGAAAAATGGGTGGCAGCGCTCTACTGAAATGGTCAAGGGTTCCATTGAATACAATTCGGCGAAATGGTTTGAGTTTCCCTATCCTGTTGCAACAAATGTTGCAGGAATTGTGGCGGGCATGGAGTATCCCGGCATTGTGTTTTGCGGTTTCAATGACACAGGTAATGGATTATGGGGAGTAACGGATCACGAGTTTGGACATACCTGGTTCCCTATGATCGTTGGCAGCAATGAAAGAAAATACGCCTGGATGGATGAAGGCTTCAACACTTTCATAAATGGACTTTCCACTCAAAATTTTAATCATGGTGAATTTGCCAGTGTATCCTTTTTCACTGGCGATGTGACGAAGTATGCCTTTAGTGATCAAATGGATGGATTGATGAATATACCCGAAGTCATTCAGCAGGAAAACCTTGGAGTAGCTGCGTACTTAAAACCCTCAATGATGCTCCAATCTTTGCGCAATATTGTTTTGGATTCTAATCGATTTGATGGCGCATTCCGCGAATATATCAGGCGCTGGGCATTCAAGCACCCTACTCCCTGGGATTTTTTTCATACGATGGAGAACGTTTCAGGCGAGGATCTTGGTTGGTTCTGGAAAGGTTGGGTATTAAACACATGGAAACTTGACCAGGCGGTCAGGGGCGTAACATATATCGACGACAAACCAACGAATGGTTCAGAAGTTACGATTGAAAATATGGAAAAAATGGTCATGCCGGTTATAGCCGTTGTGAGAGAAGCAAATGGCAAAGAGCACAGAATAAATTTACCGGTAGAAGTTTGGCAAAGGGGAGCCCTATGGACATTTAGTGTACCCACTACAACCGAAGTAAAAGAAGTTATCCTCGATCCAGATAATAAATTGCCTGATTACAACAGGACAAACAACAGTTGGAAAAAAGCCTTTTAGATTTCACACCTGTAAAATACTTATGGCATCAATGCATCTCCATTTGTAGCTGTTTATTCTTCCTCCCTCTTACCAACAACACAAAGGGAATGCAGATAAGAAATAACAGGCCGATGTAAAGAAATGCATCCATGTAAGCTAACACGGCCGCCTGTTTCGCTACCGCATACTCCAGTGCCGTGTATGCTGCCTGAGGAGGTTGACCGTTGGCCGCAAACGAATGTTGCATTGCCGAGATCCTGTTTTGCAGATCAGGATCGGTCACATCGAGCTTAGAAATAAGATCATTTCGATGCACCATTATTTTTCTTGACATAAAGGTGCTAATGATCGCCACGCCGAACGAACCACCGAGCTGCCGCATCATTCCGGTGAATGCTGCTCCTTCCCCGATCTGTCGTCCTTTTAATGTACTAAGGGATAAAGTGGTGATAGGAATGAAAAGCATGCCCATCGCCACGCCGCGTAATATCAGCGGCCAGAAAAAAGCCGATTTTGGAGTATCGGGTGTCAGGATCTTAAAACCCCAAAAACAGAAAAAGAAAAATGATAACAATCCCAGTGAAACAAGATATTGCTGTTTTGCTCCTTTCTGAAGCAGCTGACCAATGATCGGCATCATGAATGCTGTCGTTAACGCTGCGGGAACAAAAAGTAATCCTGCTTGCGTGGCTGTCCATCCGAGAATTGATTGCGTATAGAGAGGAATAATAAAAGTAGAACCGTACAAACCAAAACCAAGAATGAAAGACATGATGGTCCCGATCCGCAAATTGCCATTACTTAGTACTCTTAAATTCACAACCGGATTTCTGAATATGGTTTCCCGCCAGATGAAAAAGAAACACCCGAGTATACTGAAGACTGTAAGCACAGTAATGACGCTGTCATTGAACCAATCTTTCTCCTGCCCTTTCTCTAAAACATATTGAAGGGATCCAACAAAAATGGCAAGGAACCCGATTCCTATCCAGTCGATATCTTTTGCAACGCTTTTCTCAGTGTACTTTGGGCTTCTTACAAATTGCAATGTGAGAAGCGCAGCGATCACGCCTAATGGAATGTTGATATAAAAAATATAAGGCCAGTTGACATGGTCCGTAATATATCCTCCTAATGGTGGCCCAAGCGTAGGACCGATAATAACGCCCATTCCGTAGATCGCCTGGGCCATTCCCCTCTTTTCGACGGGATAACTTTCTGTAATGATTGTTTGGGAAGTGACCAGCAGAGCACCACCGCCGACTCCCTGCAAAAAACGGAAAATGATCAGCTCTTCAATAGATGTTGAATTTCCACATAAAAAGGAAAATATGGTGAAGATGACTATCGAGGCCGCAAAATAATTTCTTCGTCCGAACTGCTGCGACAACCAGCTAGTCATCGGAATGATGATCACATTCCCTATAGCATAGGCCGTTACGACCCAACCAATTTCATTTGTTGTAGCACCGAGATTGCCTTTCATGTCGTTCAGGGCAACATTCACGATCGTTGTGTCAACGATTTCGAGCAATGCACAAATGATCGCCGTCACTGTAATGATCACCCTACGGGAGCCATATTCAACCAAAGAATCCTGTTGCATATTGTAGCGTGAGTGGTGAGTTGTCAGTTGTGAGTCCCCCGACTTACCCGTCCACTCAAATTTTGAAAAATTTTCTATCGTTGAGTTCCTTTTCTATTGCTCACTACTCACCACTCACAGTTGACGATTTAATCCAAATGGACATCGACCGATACATTTAATCCAGGCCTTAATTTTTTTACCAATGAATCAGACAGATCAGTGAATTCTATTTTCACCGGTAAGCGTTGAACGACTTTCACAAAATTGCCCGTTGCGTTATCGGGTGGTAATAAAGCAAAAGTCGCTCCGGTAGCCGGAGAAAAAGAAGAGAGCCTTGCCTCGAATTTGTGCTTAGGAAAAGCGTCTGCCGTGACAACTACTTGCTGACCCTCTCTCATTTTGTTAAGCTGCGTCTCTTTAAAGTTTGCAACCACCCACACTTTAGTGCTGTGCACAAGACTGAACAGAGCTTGCCCCGCCTGCACAAATTGCCCGGGTTGCACATTTATTTTAGACACCTTGCCATCCTGTTGTGCGGTGATGACCGTGTAGGAAAGGTTCAGCCTGGCAGCGTCCACATCGACCTGTTTTTGACGAATGGCCGCGTTGGCAACATTTATCTGCTGTGCCGTGGCATTACTTTGCTGGGCGACAACATTGGTTTGCTGGGAAGCTTGCTTTTTTTGTTCCTCCAAAATCGCGAGTTGTTTTTCGGCTGTTTGTTTTGCAGCCAGGGCCTGTTCATATTGCTGCTGCGTGATCGAATGATCTGTGATGAGATTAGCATAGCGATCATAATCCTGGGATGCTCTCCAAAGGTTCACTTTTGCGGCCTCAATTTGTGCATCCACGGTACCAACAGAAGCCTGGGAACTCGCAATGTTTGCCCTCGCCGCCGACGTCGTAGCTCTTGCGGTTCCAAGATTCGTTTGAGCCGTGGCGAATGCCGCGTCAGCTTCTTCCAACTTGATTCTGTAATCCCTGTCATCAAGGATCACCAGGGTATCACCTTTTTTTATTTCCTGGTTATCGTGCACCATCACTTGTTTTACATAACCGGACACATGCGGGATAACAGGAATAATATCAGCACTCACCTGGGCATCATCCGTTTCCTCATGATGCTTGCTGTGAATATATTTCGAGATGCCAAACCATCCGCCCCCGATAATTAATATTAGAAGAATAATTAGAAACACCGGGTTTCGTTTTTTCCCGTTTCTATTGTTCGTTTCGTTAGTTTGCGCCATAGTTTATTTATATTTTACTTTATGCTTTCCTGCAACAGACCCGCCGTTTGCAACAGTTTATTGTAAACAACCACGGCATCGGCCTTTGCAAACACCAGGTTCATTTTTGCCTGCAACTGCGCTACATCAGCGTCCAACAGATCGGTAGTGGTTGCGAGACTATTGTTATATTTATTTTTCACGATCCTGTAATTTTCTGTCGCCTGCTCTACCGCCTTTGCGTACACTTCAATTTTTTTCTGACTGCTCAGCCAATTCAAATATGCCTGGCTCACCTGCAGACGGATATTATCATTCAGTAAACTTTCACTGATTTCCATTTGCTTTGCCCTTGCCTCAGCCTGGTTAACTTTTGCTTT
>VBAQ01000368.1 GCA_005883765.1 Bacteroidota bacterium | reverse complement strand
ACAATATAACCGTTGATGGCGCGAACCTGAATAATAATTTTGGCTTAAGCACAGATCCATTGCCGGGTGGCGGCAATAATCCGGTTTCGTTAGATGCCATCGAAGAAGTTTCGGTAAGTCTTGCTCCCTACGACGTGCGCCAGGGAAATTTTACTGGTGGTAATATAGCCGCTATTACAAAGAGTGGAACGAATACCTATCACGGTACCGCTTATGCCTATTGGCAAAATCAGAACCTGAGAGGATATAAAATTGCAGGGCAGAAAGCAAGTAATCCGAAATCCGAAAGCAAGGTTTATGGAGCCAGCTTTGGTGGACCAATTATCAAAAACAAATTATTCTATTTTGTAAATGGCGAATACGAAACGAAACCTCCTGCAGCAGGAATTACGTGGACTCCCAAAGGAGGGTCAGGAAGCGGAAATATTTCCGATGTTCCCGTCGATTCACTAAAAAAAGTGGCCAGTTATCTAAATAGTACTTTTAAGTACGATCCGGGTCTGTATGATAATTTCGCCGCGTTTAAAAATGAAAATCATAAAATACTTGGAAAGATCGACTGGAATATCAGTACCAAGCACAAACTAACATTAAAATATAGCGACTTTAAAGGCACGCAAGATTTTCAACCTTCGCAAAGCGGCAATGTCGGTGGTACTTTTGCCGGTGCCACGTACGGACCAAAATTTTCAAACTCGGCAATGGCGTTCAGCAGCACCCTTTACCAGCAGGAAGATATCGTTCGCTCAGGTGCCCTGGAGTTGAATAGTAATTTCAGCAAGCGAATGTCAAATCAATTCCTGGCAACATTTACAAAAATTCAAAGTGATAAGACTCACGCAGGCGCAACCTTTCCCTTTATAGACATTCTTGGGGCCACTCCCGGGGACAAACGCAATTTCATTAGTGTGGGCAATGAACCTTTTAACGGCAATAATAATAAAGTCCACAACGATGTATTGACGATCACGGATAATTTTTCTTATTACGTGGGAAAACATAGCCTGACAGCCGGAGTTTCCTACGAATATCAAAAGGTCGGAAATATGTTCATGCGTGGATCGCAGGGATACTATGTGTTTGCCAGTGTAGATGATTTTACAAGCGATCGTGCACCGCTGAAATATGCACAAACATATTCACTGATCTCGGGACAAGATGCCGTATTTTCCGCACAACTTAAAATTGGCCAGCTGTCTGGCTATGTGCAGGATGAGATCAATGTGAGCCCCAATTTGAAATTTACCATAGGCATACGCATGGACAAACCCATCTACCCCGAGCAGCCTTTAGAAAATCCGGCCAATACAGCTCTTAGTTTCCAGGATTTAAAAGGCCAGTCGGTACATTATAACAATGGAAGATGGCCGGACGCCAAGGCATTATTCTCTCCCCGTGCAGGATTCCGTTGGGATCTCTACGGCGATAGATCGCTTATTCTCCGCGGCGGAACTGGTTTGTTTACCGGACGCATTCCTTATGTTTATCTCACCAACATTCCTACGAATAGTGGAATGTACCAGTATTCTGCAAGTGTAACCAATACCAGTGCCGGAGTTACCATGAGCGATTTTTTGTTCAGCTCCAATTCTCAAGCTTACAACCCATTTTATAATACAGCTATCGGGACAAAATATCCAACTTATTTCCCGACAGTTGCGGGAAAAGTTGCTTCTTCTGATTTTGTTGTCACCGATCCTAAATACAAATTTCCACAAGTGTGGAGAACAGATCTCGCGTTTGACAGACAACTCGGCAAAACCTGGAAATTAACCGTGGAAGCACTTTACACAAAAGACATCAACGCTACTTACATGTTTGATGCGAACCAGAAGAAACCCGATGCTACTGTCACCACCGGATCATATACAAGAGGCTATTTTTCCACTGCTAGCGCGAGAAGGATCAATTCACAAATTTCTGGTAATGCCATTGTATTAGCTAATACAAGCAGGGGAAGTTCATTTGTCTTTACAACACAAATTGAAAAATTATTTTTCAAAGGTTTGTATGGTTCGCTGGCCTACACATACAC
>VBAQ01000367.1 GCA_005883765.1 Bacteroidota bacterium | reverse complement strand
ATTGCTTTACCGTTGTTCCGTTATCGTCAGTTATCAGCAATTTATCATCGTGGCTTGCAAAAATTGGAGCTACTTGTTCTATTTGAGGAAAAGCCGTTTTCAATCCTGTGGGCATTGGAAAAGGAATGTCTTTCCCATAAGAAACAGTTGCTGCATCTGCATGATGATATTCGGTTAACACACGATAAATACGGTCTTTGTTTTTATGAAAATCATCATAGCTTGTATGAAACTGTATAATGATAAAGATCATCATACAAACGGCAATACCAACAGCCAATCCGGCGATGTTGATAATAGTGTAATTCCTGTTACGGATCAAACTTCTGAATGCGGTTTTGAAATAATTTTTAAACATAAGTTCTAAGTTTACAAGTTCACAAGTTGCTTTTGTTCACCATTCACCTCCTTATTCCATTCTCAAACTCTTTACCCCGACGCTATGGTCGGGATTAAATCCCTGCCTACCGGCCGGCAGGTTTGCTCACTCTGTTCGTAAAGATTTAACAGGATTTGCAATCGCTGCTTTTATTGCCTGGAAGCTCACTGTAAACAAGGTAATCGCTATTACAAACACGGCTGTTATTATAAATACGAATGGAGTAATTGTAATGCGATAAGCAAAACTTTGCAGCCAGTGATTTGTAATCCACCACGAAAACGGCAAGGCTATCAATAATGAAACAGATACCAGTATCAAAAAATCTTTCGACAACATAGTCGCCAAAGTACTTACGGATGCACCGATTACTTTACGAATGCTGATTTCCTTTCTTCTTTTTTGTGCAGTGAATGCGGCTAATCCAAACAAACCCAAACAGGAAATAATAACAGCAATGCCTGCAAAGTATTTTGAGAGGGCGGCAACACGTTCTTCTGATGCATACAAAGCCTGGTAATCGCTATCGAGAAATTTGTAATCAAGTGCTTCGCCGGTATAAGATTCATAAAATTTTGAAAGTCTTTCAATAGTTGCTTTTTCATCGCCGGCTTTTATTCTTACAATAATTTTAGCAACACGTTGGTTCATGCTTAAATCAAAAAAGCAAGGCTTGATATTTTCATATAAAGATTGAAAATGAAAATCCTCTGTTACGCCGATTATTTGCTTTTGATTGCCCCAGATGGTTACTGTTTTCCCGACAGGATTTGTAAGCCCCATTGCTTTAACAGCAGCTTCATTAAAAACAACTTTATCATTGTCTGAACCAAAAGCTGTTGAATAGCTGCGCCCTTCTTTCATTTTAATACCAAGCGTTTCAATAAAATCATAACCACTTGCAATGTCAGTAAATGAAGTCTGGTCGTTAGGCGATTTCCCCTGCCATGTTACATCCGTAGTGCCGCCATCTCTGTTTACTATGCTGTGCCTGAAGTTAGAAGCATCAACAACACCCGGTATGGTTTTTATTTGTTGAATAAGTGTTGCCATGTCTTTGTAAACAGCGCCTTGCTTATAATCGTTTTTATTATCGGATAGTTTTCCGCCCTTATCAAAATATATTACATGGTCTCTGTTATAACCAAGATTCGTAGTTTCTATTAATTGCATTTGCTGATATACTACTAGCACCGATACAATCAGCACAACAGAAGCGGCAAATTGAAACACAACAAGGCCTTTACGCACTAATATTTCACCAATAGAATTTTTCAACTTGCCTTTTAATATCAAAGCAGGTCTAAAGCCGGAAAGATATAAGGCAGGATAACTGCCCGCAATAATACCTGTAAGAAAGGTGATGGTAAGAATGGCGGCTGCAAAACCGCCGGTAAACTGAACATTAAAATACTTACCTGTCATTTGCTGAAAGGCAGGCAATAAAATAACTACAATAATCATTGCTATAAATAAAGACAGAAAAGCCATGAGCAATGATTCTGACAGGTATTGAACAACGAGTGAACTCCTGTTTGCGCCCATTACTTTTTGTATGCCTACTTCTTTAATTCTTTTTAATGCTTTTGCTGTAGATAAATTCATGAAGTTGATGCAGGCAATCAGCAGTATAAAAATGGCGATGATGGAAAACAGTTTTACATATTCTATTCTGCCGCCGGACGGCACAGCATTTTCGTAATGATTGTATAGATAAGTATCAGAGAAACGCTGTGCAAATAGTGTTTCTGTTGATTGTGCATTTTTTGTTTTTAAAAAGCCTGCTAATTTTTTATTAACCAGAGACACATTAACATCTTTCTTCAAAAGCAGGTAAGTACTTGGGTCGTTATTATCCCATTGCAATAATTGCGGACGCTTGTCAAAAAACAGGGCATAATTAAATATTGCATCAAATTGTATAGTAGAATTTGATGTGAATTTTTCGAACACGCCTGTTATAACATAATTATCATTAAAACCTTCCTGGTTCCATTCAATTGTTTTGCCAATAGTGTTATTGGTTGTGCCGAATAATCTTAATGCAAGTTCTTTGGAGACGGCAATATTATTTTTTCCTGCAAACAACTGGCTCTTATCACCATCAATAAAATGGCTGGCTCTGCATCCACTCTTATATGTGAGTTATCAAAAGAAAATAACCCTTTGTTTGAAAACCATGTGGATGGAATAACAGAAGCGGCATACTCGACTTCCGGCATTTCTTTGGCTAATGAACTTGCTAAAAGGCCGGGTGTATTTTCGAGGGCTTCATTACCGTCTGTCGCAGGTTGCATTACCTGGTAAAGGCGGCTATCATTCTCATTAAATTTATTAATATGCATCTCATCACTCACCCATAAATAAATCAGTATAGCACAAGCTAAACCTGTTGAAAGCCCGATGAGATTAAGAAAAGTAAACTGCAGATTCTTTATAAGATTCCGCCCTGCGAGTTTGAAATAATTTTTAAGCATAAATTTTATTTAGGATGTATGATTTTTGTGATTTCTGATTTAGGTTTCATTCTAATTACATTTCATATTCCATCATTCGCCACTCACATTCCATCATTTACCAATTATTCCGTTCTTAAGCTCTTAACAGGGTTTGCTATAGCCGCTTTTATTGCTTTGTAGCCAACAGTTAACCATGCAATAATTATTGAGATAAGAATCGCCAAAATAAACACGAGCCAGCTCAATCCTATGTGATAATAAAAACCAGACAGCCATTGATGCATTAAAAAATATCCCAGCGGTGCAGATATTAAAAATGCAATGCCGATAAGTATCGTAAACTCTTTTGAAAAAAGATATACAATACTTTGAGCCGATGCGCCCAACACTTTTCGTATGCCCACTTCTTTTGTTTTTTGCGCTGCCATAAACGAAACCAATCCGTACAAACCAAGACAGGAAATGCATATTGCAAGAAATGCAGCAATCTTAAATAACTGCGATGCCAGAGCTTCTGCTGTATAAAAATGTGCGATGCGCTCATCTAAAAAATCAAGCGTGTACATATATGTTGGAAATGTATGCGTAAATGTTTTTTCAATTTGCGTTAAGGTTGATTGCATACTTGCAGGATTTATTCTTAACGCTATATAATTGTCATGAATATTAGTTGCGAGTATGAATGGTGAAACCGCTTCTTTCAATGACTTGCTGTTAAAATCATGCATTACACCAACAATGGGCAACTTTTTAGTTGGGTCGAATGAAATTGTTTTGCCAAGAATATCTTTATCATTTGTAAAACCTAATTTTCTTACCAGCGTTTCATTTACGATAAGTTCATGTACTGTATCGGTGGGATAAGGAATACGCCCCGCCATCCGGGCAATACGAAAAGTATTTAGATAACTGGTATCTGCAAATTGGAGGTTAACCATAAAATCCTTTTTTACAGGATCATCATTAAAGTAAAAACTATTGTTGTTTGAACCGAAGCTGGCTGGTGCATCCAGCGTAAAACTTGCCGCTTCAATACCAGGCACTCTCAACATTTCCTGCTTTAAGTAAGGATATTTAAGCTGGTCTAAACTATCGCTGGGCAATTCAATAAAAGCCACTGCATTCTTATCAAAACCCATGGGTTGATTTCTGAAAAACTGCATTTGCTGCAACACAACTATGGTTCCCATAATCAAGAATTGCGCAATCACAAACTGAAAAATAACCAAACCTCTTCTTATAGAAATTCCCCCAATACTGCTTGTGCTTATTTTGTTTTTTATTGCTTCAATCGGGCGAAAACCTGAAAGCACCATGCCCGGGTAAAAGCCTGCTAAAAAGTTTACTGTTATTCCTAACAATACAAGAAACAAAAGAATGGATGGGTTTTGCAAAAGGTTTAATGAAAGCTTTTTCTGCATCAGGTTACTTATGAATGGAAGCGCAAGTTGTGCCAATAGATAACCAATCAATACAGAAGTAAATGTGATGAATGCAGTTTCATTTAAAAACTGTTTTAATATTTGTGTACGGCTGCTTCCCAAAACTTTTCTTACACCAATTTCTTTTGCACGGTTAACAGATTGCGCAGTTGCAAGATTTATAAAGTTTACACAGGCAACCACCAATAAGAGAAATCCAATCAAACTAAGCGACCAAAGTTCTTTGTGTGTTAATGCATCACTTTTATACGTATAATAATCTTCATTCAAATGCATATCAGC
>VBAQ01000366.1 GCA_005883765.1 Bacteroidota bacterium | reverse complement strand
AATTCAATTTTCAACCCGTCTTCGGTATTGACCGGATGATTCTTGTATTTCTTCTTTATTTTTTCAAAAATCTCGTTCAGGTTGTATCCATTTTCCAGCTCGATCTTATTCTTCGAAATAAAATAATCAGGATATGATTTGCGTAAAGACTTGATGGTCTTCTTCTGTATCGCCAGGTGAGAGAGAAACAAGCCAATACCGATCAACGCATCACGACCGTAATGAAAATCGGGAACAATAATACCTCCATTGCCTTCACCACCGATCACAGCATCAACTTCTTTCATTTTGTTTACCACATTCACTTCGCCCACCGGTGAAGGGAAATATTTACCGCCATGACTAAGGGTGATCTCTTTCAGAGCTTTGGTACTGCTCATATTGCTGACCGTGTTCCCCTGTTTTTTATTTAAAATATAATCGGCAACGGCAACGAGGGTGTACTCTTCACCAAACATACTTCCATCCTCGCAGACGAAACACAAACGGTCAACATCAGGATCAACTGCAATTCCCAGGTCAGCATTGAGCTTAACGACCTCCTTGCTTAATGTGCTTAGGTTTTCGGGCAAGGGTTCGGGATTGTGAGCAAACTGCCCATTCACTTCTTTGTTCAAAAGAATAATATCGTTTACACCCAGCGCCCTTAGCAATGCCGGAACAAAGATCGCCCCGGTAGAATTTATCGGATCTACCACGATCTTGAAATTTCTTTTCGCAATCGCTTTTGCATTCACCAGCGGATAATTGACTACCGCATCGACATGCTTTTGAAGATAAGTATCATTCGGAATGATGGTTCCTAGCTTTTCAACTGATGTAAAAGAAAAATCTTCTTTTGCAGCTTTTTCCAGCACCTTTGTGCCGAGATCTGACGAGATAAATTCACCTTCACCATTCAACAGCTTCAAGGCATTCCATTCTTTTGAATTGTGGCTGGCTGTTAAAATAATTCCTCCGTCAGTCCTTTCCATTTTTACAGCTAGTTCAACAGTCGGCGTTGTAGATAATCCGAGATCAATCACATCAATTCCTAAGGCAACCAGAACGTTGACGACAAGATTATGGATCATTTCGCCGCTGATCCGTCCATCACGCCCGACAACAATTCTTGATGAAATTGTCCTGTCCGAATGACTACCCTTCAGAATACTGCCGAATGCGGCGGTAAATTTCACCACATCAACGGGAGACAGAGATTCCCCGGGTCTTCCTCCGATCGTTCCCCTGATTCCAGAAATACTTTTAATCAATGCCACAAATAAATTTAAAGGTTTAAGGTCCTGTTCGCTTAATTAAATATTGCAGAAAACAAAAATAAGGATAGAATGGCTATATGATTTGATTAATCGCAAATAAATGTTTCGGCCGCAATAAAATAAAAAACGTCGGTCAAAAAACAATGATATTTGTTAAAGAAAAATTTATAATGGCGAGGATTAGCGCAAAACCATGGTACAAGGAGTGGTTTGATTCACCATTTTATCACAGGCTTTATTTTGAAAGGGATGAGGAGGAAGCGAGAGAATTCATCGAGAGGCTGATTCATTTTTTGGAACCACCCGCACGAAGCCAAATGCTGGATGCAGCTTGCGGACGAGGTCGACACAGTCGAATTTTAGCCGAAATGCAATTTGATGTGACTGGAATTGACCTTTCATTTAAAAGCATTGAGTATGCCAACCAACTTGCCCGGAAGGATTCTTTGCAAGAAAAAGGCAATCTGCATTTCTACCAACATGATATCCGCCTGCCTTTTTGGATAAACTATTTCGATTATGCGTTTAATTTTTTTACCAGTTTCGGATATTTTGCCACCCGGCGTGAACACGACGATGCCATGAGGACCATTACAGCGAGTTTGAGATCCCGGGGCATTTTTGTCATTGA
>VBAQ01000016.1 GCA_005883765.1 Bacteroidota bacterium | reverse complement strand
ACGTACCTATGTTGTGTATAAGGCCGGCCAGGCATTATTCCTTTTCCGCGCCTCAATCTTTTTTATTATTGTATTCTTTACTCTGACGGCCGACATACCGTCAATTGTATACAACAATTTTTCTAATTGTTCAAAAGAAGCAGATTTTGCAATTTCGCTTAGCTTTAATCTATCACCAAGAATCTCGTCTAAAGTAAACCCAGCTATTCCAACTATGTCAAAAAGCTTTTCTTGCACTTCACCTCCCAGGTTGATATAGACACAATCTTTATAAAACCAAATAACAGGCGTGACGGAAGAATAATGAATGAATATTACATACCGTGCATCTTTTGCAAGTTGAATTATGTTCTCATTTCTGCAATAAGATAGATTCGTTGCAAGGACTAGCTCAGCGGTAGCATAGCTTTTGGGATGTAGTTTTACTTTAAGTGGAAATCCCTCTTTACCTGAAAGGTTCGCAATTTGCAACAGGTAACGATTTTTTTCCTCGATGGTTAAACGGGGTACGTCCGCACCGTTATCGCACTCAAGAGGGCCATCAATCAATAGAACATAATCACCTGTTTTTTTGTTTGCATGCTCTGTCTTAAAGGCATTAATGTAACCATCGAAAAGAGGATTCCCGGTTATGATAAATTTATCGATGGGTATATTGTCTCTTTCTTTGTGGTAAGTGGTATTCAATTCTGAAAACTCGATATAATAATCAGCATGCCGCAATGAAAATTGATTTCTTTTTAACGCTCGTGTGAGCTCAAAAGCCTTTCTGTCAACTATAAATTTTATCAGTCTGAATGCTGAAGATAGATTTCTAAATCTTAAAGATGACAGAAAAAAAAATAGTGTTTTAAGGGAAGTATCACTGACAGTCATCTTTTGATGTGGCGAGCTATTTTCTAAAATATAATTTACATCATAACCTGATCGTAAGCCATGTTGCAATACAAATGTGAGTACCTGAGAATTTTTTGCCGCTATGTTTAAGCCAACCTGGTAGAAAGACTCTATATCATGAAAAACTATGCAATCGGGATTAATGGATTTTAATAGCTTATAAGGAGTGTTAAAATCATTCCAAAAAATTATAGTGACATTCGAATACTTATGCAGGTATTCAGGAACTTGTTCTTCCTTCGCGTAAAATAAAAAATACAGCTGATGGTCGGCAAAAGTTTCTAAAAGATATTCTGTAAGGTCCTGCCGGTGATAATACCAGTTAAATAGTATTCTATTCATCGTTAATCATCCACTCCTGTTTTATTGATATTATGACGCAATTTCCATGTTCCGTCGACTTTTTTCCAAAGATGGGGGCTTCTCCATGAATCAATAACCTCCCGAAAGTATTCTTCAGTTATATCGCAATATGAAAGAAATGTTTCAAAGTATTTGCCAGGAAACTCTCCGTCAAATTTTTTAACCAACGACATTCCTTCTTCCCGGGTAATATGTTCATCCCTTATCTCGTGAGCTGTGTCAGAAGTGCATCTTCCGATCCCAAATTTGATATAGCTTAAATAGTAATGAAACCCATCGATTCGGTCATCTAAAGACGCGTATTTGGAATATGTTCCTTCACTGCGGACAGGATTAGCCTGAAAGCCCGTGTTTTCAACACAATAATAATAATTCTCCTGTGGCGTCCACTTTTTGTAATAACCATAAAAATGGAGTTCTAATCCTAACTTTTCCAAATCTTCATTTGAAGGAGCCATATAGGGCACAAGATCGGTTTCGCTAATGCCGTGACTTGTGAGTTCTTCGGGGGGCATATTAGAGAAATAATGTTTTTTGTGATCGGTTCGATAATCCCTGGTGGGAATAAAGGCATTTTTCATATCGCCGCCATACTCGACTTCACCATTTTCACCATACATTACGAGGGGGATTTGATAACGCAATGCTATTTGCATAGGAAAATTTGTTTGACCATAGACGAAGCCTTGAAATGGTTCTCCGAGTATGTCAAAAAAAAGTTTGGTAATTTTTCTATGAGTTTTCCCGGGCGGGGTTCCAAGTATATTTGCCAAATTCCCTATCCTTGTCATATTGTGCAGATTCTGCCAGCCAATGTCTGTATACAAGTGTGCAGCCCAGGTTACGGTGAGGGGATTCATTCCATATTTATGCTTTAATTCATGAGCTATATAGGAAGCATCTTTACCTCCACTACAGGGTACTATTAAATCATAAGAGCCATCGTTCCTTCTGAAACGATCCAGTAGAGTGCGCAATTCTTGTTCTCTCTGTTTCCAATCTACCTTCGTCTTTTTATACTCTGCATATCTGCAGGCAGAACAAACGCCCTCTTCGTCAAAGCTGATGCGAGGTCTTTGATTGGACATAGTGCATTTTTTACAAAACTTTACTTCGGTCGGGAGGTTATATCTTTCCTTTGTATTCTTGTATTCCATTTGTTTTAAATTAAAATCTTTATTGTACATCGTTCACCTTATTTTTATTTAAGGTAATAGAACAGCCATAATAAAAATTCAATTGGAAAAGTATTCAGAGTGCATGCACGTTTTGACCAAAAAAACTTTTATAGATTTCAATGCCATGTTGCCCGCTTTTTTCAGGATGAAACTGGCAGGCAAAAATATTATTGGAGATTATAGATGAGCAATATTCAAGGCCGTAGGTAGTCGTAGAAAGTACAACACTCTTATTACTCGGCAATACATAATACGAATGCACGAAATACATGAAATCCCCATTCTTACAACAATTCAAAGGCGACTTTTCCCATTTTGTTTTGTCAGTCAAAAAAATTTGATTCCATTCTATTTGGGGAACTTTTAAGATATTTCCCATTTTATCGATCGACGGAAACTTGTGAACGACTCCCTCAACAATATTCAACCCTTTATGATTGCCAAATTCTTCACTTTCCGTAAATAAAAGTTGCAGTCCCAAACAAACTCCCAAAAAAGGCTTTCCAGTTGCTATATACTCCTTAATCGGCGCGACGAGATCCAATCTTTTTAAGGTGTCCATTGCATCCCCAAATGCCCCTACTCCCGGGAGTATTAAATAATCAGCATCAATAACATCCGCTTTTTGATTCGTTATTTTAGGATTATAGCCTAAAGAAGCGCACGCATGATATACACTAAATAAATTCCCTAAATTGTAGTCAATGATCGCTACTTTGTCTTCCTTTTCTGTTTCTAACTTCTTAAATCCGACATCCAATGTGGTGTTCATTTAAATATTCTTTTATTTCTAAAATACTCACAGGCTCACTTATTCTTGTAAAATGGCGGCCGCTTTCCAAAAATTCTGTATTACCCTCGGTCTTATTTGCCATTTCTATCCTATTGTTCTTTACAAAATTATAGTGAATTACGGAAGCGATGGCAACAGCATCTGCTTTTCCCTTTTGAATGACGTCCACGAAATGTTTGAGCTTACCTGCACCCCCATGTGCTATCAGGGGAATAGCGGTAATTTCACTTACTCTTTTTACTAATTCAACATCATATCCCATTCCTGTTCCTTCCCTATCGACAGATGTTATGACCACTTCTCCCACGCCTAACTCCTGGATCTTTTTTGCCCAGCTTATTACCTCCACTCCCGTATACTCCCTACCATTGTCAATAAAGGCTAAGTATTCCCCGTCCCCCTGCTTAATGGCCTCAATCGCCACAACAATCGTTGACGATCCGAATTTTAGAACTGCTTCTTTTATAAATTCAGGATTCCGAATGGCTGCTGTATTTATGCAAACCTTATCCGCGCCAGCGCGCAACACGTCACGAATGTCCTGTAAATTCCTGATGCCGCCTCCGACTGTGAGTGGGATAAAGCTTTTTCGTGCAGTGGTAGAAATAATATCGTGGAGGCTGTTACGCTCATATAAACTGGCCACTACATCCTGGTAAAACAGTTCATCTGCTCCATTCTCATAATAATATTGGGCGAAATCCTCGGGCTTTCCGAGTCCCCTTAATCCCTCGAGGTGAATTCCTTTCACGAGGTTCGGACCTTTGATATCTAACCTTGCAATGACCCTGATATTTTTCATCCACTATTTTTTCCGCCCGACAAACAAAAACTCAGTTGATTGAATAACGCCAGTCTCACATAAATATTTATCAAATAATTTTATGGTATTTGCAATTTGTTTATTCATTTCGTCCGAAAACCGCAATCCTCCAATCAAGTCATGATAAAAGGCATAACGCTCCTGGTAATCCAATTGTTGAAAAGTCGATGTCAGCGCCGGATACATTTCTTTGAAACCTGCTGCATTATCGTTGAACGATTGTAGTTTTTCTCCTGAAGCTTCTTCATACCTCATTCTATGAAAGGCCTTCTGCACGTCTTCTTCAATTTTCTCTGTACTTGAATAGGTGGAAACCTTTTCATAAAATCCGTTTGTCAAGGACAATAACGTTTTTGTAAACTGGTAAATAGCTGCATTTCTTTTATCGACTCGGTCCTGGCTAGGTTCGTCAACAATGATTACTCCAGCCTGGTCCAATAATTCATTTGCACGCTTTAGTGTTTGAACCTGGTCCGGGAAGTGATGCAATGCTCCAAGAAAAACAATGGCGTCGAATTTCCCATTGAGCTGGCCGGTTGAAAAAAAATCTCCATCAATATACTTCAACTCCCCCCTGCTTAATCTGTCCGGGTCTTTTTCTGAAAATTCCCTGGCGACCCTGATGCATTGAGGTGAAAGATCAATGCCTGTAACATCATAGCCATTTCTTGCAAGCTCCAGGCATATAAATCCCGGACCACATCCGACCTCTAATATTTGAGGAACTGGTTTGTCGACAAATCGCTTAATGGCATCGTTAATTTTTGTAAATATTTCACCAAAATGGAGTTTTACAAGGTCCGGGTGTCTCCACACGTTGTTGTAAAAGTATTCACACCTTTTTGTGTACCGCAGGTCGGGAATGTGTCCATTCCTGATCCTTTCCTCTATTTGCGAATCAAACGATTCCGCTTCCAATTCTAAATCAGCGTCCATAATAATCCATTTTATCTGTCAAGCATTCTGCCACCGTCCAGTCATAAGGAGTGTCCAAATCGATTGAATACTCTGCGGGCATAATGTACTTCACTATTTTTTCAAATTCATTCAACGGCCGTTTTTTTAAAGACGAAGCGTTGATAATGTAAATTGATCCATTATACTGGTAAACAGATGGGCAATCCTGCCGCTTCGAATAATGCCCATCCTTTGATTTTTTCAAAAAGCCATCTTCGCCTTCTTCAAATATATTGTAATAGGGATTGGCTTCAGATTCCCTAACCGATACGACCATGTCAATTGTGGAATTATACAAGCTGGATGCTTCATTCAAGTGTCGTTTTAAGCGAAAGGGAGATGTAGGTTGCAATAAAACGATTCTCTCATAGTTCCCAGTTCGCTTTTCATATTCTCCAATGGCATGTAACAGAACTTCACCTGATCCTGCCTCATCGGTAGCCAGTTTTTCTGGTCTCAGGAAAAGTGTTTTGTAGTTGATCTTTTCAACACACTCAGCAATTTCTTTGCTATCAGTCGTTACACAAATATTTTTATCGGGAACAAATAAACGGGCAAAATCGATGCTATAATGTATGAGAGGTTTACCGTTCAATAGTTTGATATTTTTTCCCGGTAAGCCTTTGCTCCCTCCCCGTGCAGGAATCACGAACAATGTATCATCAAACAACTTCAAAAATTTATGTGTTTATAATCCTGCTGTGCCCGGACATAGTCATCATACTTGCCTATGTCAAGCCAATACTGTAGTATCGGATATTGCACCAGTTTTTGCTTCTTCTGGATAAGCTGTTCCATCAGGTCAGTCGCATTGAAAGCAATTCCTTTTGGAACCATCTTAAGAATATCTCTGCTTATAAAATAAATCCCCGCATTTGCATAATAGGTATAAGTAGGTTTTTCGACCAACCCGGTAACAAAGTCGGCTCCGTCGAGTTGCATTATCCCGTATGGAACCTGCACGTTATAGGGAATGCTCGCCGTACACATTACGGCATTCTTCGATTGATAAAAGTTGAAAAAATCTTCAAAATCTATGTTAGTAAGTATATCGGAATTCATTACCAAGAGTTGGTCGTATCCAATATTATCGATCAAGGAAGAAGCTCCCAATGTACCCAATGGTTCTTTTTCATCTATATATTTGATGCTAATGTTTTTTGAACTTCCATCCCCGAAGTATTCAATAATCTTTTCCTTCAAGTATCTTACACTTATGTAAAACTCTTTAATGCCGAAACTTATAAGCCTGTCAATATTTATTTCAATGATGGGCTTATTGTTTACAGTAAGCATCGGTTTGGGCAAGGTATCAGTCAATGGCCTTAATCTTTCACCACGACCTCCGGCCATGATCAGGGCAACTGTAGGAATTATTGTACGGATATTTTTCAGATTGACAATCTGCACAATTTCACTCTCGTCGTTAAGGACTGGTAAAAACCAAATATCATCTTTTCTAAATTTAGAAAGGTTTTCGGGACTAATCTCATTCCATTTGAGGCTTCTGAAATTCGCATTCATATATAAAGAGACGCTTTCAGAAATTTCTCTGTCTTTCAGCAGACCACGCCTGATATCTCCATCAGTAAGAGTCCCAACCATTCTGTTTTTATCCAGTACAAACAGTGTTCGTATTTCGTTGTCCGGTAACTGATCCAAAATCTTCAAAGCTTCCCGGGCGGTTGAGGTCAATTGAATGCAATGACTTTTATGTTCATTTACTACTTCCATTTCTTTAATACCTCGATTATTGCATCTGATGCACTTTGTTTAAAATAAATGTTTCCCCCTTTATATTCTCCGTTGTTAAGGGCCTTCCTGCATGCCCGGATGATGGATGCCGAATCAGCCTCAGCTTGAATTACGTTATCTGAAACAGACCGGCCTTTCTGCCTATCGCCAATATTTACAACATACTTTTTAAGACTAGCCGCCTCGATGATGCCGCTTGAAGAATTTCCAACGACTAGTCGGCACAGCGCCATGCAACTAAAATACCCGAGGGGGCCGAACTTTTCAACAAGATGAACCTTGTTATTTTCCGAGGCAAAGACGGTATAAACTCTTCGCATGCTATTGCCCGTCGTGTCAGCGTTGGGCATAGTGATAATTATCTCGAAGTCCTTAAAATTTTCTAAGGCGGTCACAAGTTGCTCCGCATTCGACTCGTTTGCCTCAGGTTGTACGGTCTGCGGATGATAAGTAACAAGAATGGATGGCCTGCTGAGACCGATTTGATATTTTTTGCGAAACTGATCCGCAGATAGTAATGTCAATTCCTTCAGATTGTCAAGCCCCAAAGCTCCGACTGTATGTATGTTGGCTTTGCTTCCCGTGATTTCCTTCACCCGTTCTGAATACTGTTCAATCGAAGTGAAATGAATAGCTGAAAAAATGGACAAACAATGCCTGAACTGGTTGTCGATCGAACCCAGGGTGGTCTCTCCCCCGTGAATGTGCGCGAACTTAATTCCGAAAGGAGTTGCCGCGCTGACCGCAGCGAACATTTCATATCGGTCCCCCAGGCAAAAAACCAGGTCATAATTACCCTGTTCGCGTTGCCAGACGGCTACAAATTTCATCGACGTGATAGCCATGCTGGTCGCGATGGACTCCGCGGTGTCCGAAGCCATGACGGTTTCAATACGATGATCAATGGTAAATCCTTCCCCCAGAATATCATCAACTGTGTGCCCATGGAAAGAGGACAGATGAGTTCCAAAAGCAATGATGTGCAGATCGAAAAAAGGATCTTTTCTCATTGCCTTTAGTAGTGGGAGATAAATTCCGAAATCTGCCCGCGAACTTGTAAGAAATGCAATTTTCATTGATCGAAGTGCGCCTCGGTTAATACCTCATCTTCTTCAGTCGATTTAACCAGCTTTTTTCCTATGATCTCATTTATGCGCATAGGGGAGATACCATTGCCCGGTCTTTTGGTTGTGACGTCTTCTTTGGTTATGACGTGGCCGGGTTCAAGCTTGTGCGTTGTGACAAGACTTTTTCTTGCGATGGAGATGTTCTTCGTTTCTGAAGCGGAGGGTTGCTTCACTCCATTCCCCATGGCAAGTTCAATGTTGCGGATGGCATTCACCATTGCCATTAATTCCGCTGGTTCCAGGGAAGCTTTGTGATCCGGTCCTTCCATATTTCTATCCAGCGTGAAATGCTTTTCAATAATTTCTGCACCTAGAGCAACTGCTGCGATCGGAACTTCTATGCCTGCGGTGTGATCTGAATAACCAACCCGTACTCCCAATTCATTTTTTATTGTAAGCATTGCGAGCAAATTCACATCTTCCATTGGCGTAGGATATTCCGTGTTACAATGTAACACGGTGATATTTTCTTTTTTGATCCCGCATTTTAGTAAAACATTCAGCGCATCTTTTATTTCTGATAAATAACACATCCCCGTTGATAGAATAATGCGTGAAAAATTTTTTGCCATTTCTTCCAGGTAGGGTAGATTGGTGATCTCACCAGAAGGAATTTTGCCAACAGTTATTCCGATCGAATGTAAATAATGAATGCTGTCTAAATCAAATGGGGTCGATAGAAATTCAATTTTTTTTTCGCTGCAATAGTTTTGCAGCTCTGAATGCATCTCGTCATTCAGCTCGAGTTTTCTTAGCATGTTGAGCTGTGACTCATCAGCGCTTTGCATATTAGCCACCTGGTAACCGGCTTTTTTAGCCGAGCGGCTTGCGATCTTCTCCGCCTTAAATGTTTGAAATTTTATGATATCAGCGCCCGCGTCTTTGGCTGCGTCAATGAGTTTTTTTCCTGTTTGCAGGTCGCCATTGTGATTCACCCCCGCTTCCGCAATGATCAAAACCTTATTCATTTAATCAGCCAGCTTTTTATAAGGATTACCAGCATAGGTGCCGGGCGAAAGAATATTTTTATGTACGACGGATCCGGAGCCGACGATGACATTTTCTGTTATTTTCACTCCTTGATTTACTACCGAGTTGCTTCCAATAAATGTTTTCTGCCCGATCGCGCAGTCGCCATTGATAGTTGCCATCGTGGAGATGTGCGTGTGGTCTCCGATCTGAACTTGATGTTCAATAAGTGCACCCGAATTCACAATGCAATTGATTCCTATCCGCGCCCCTGCATTTACAAAAGCATTGTGCATGATAATAGATCCTTCACCAATAGAACTATATTTTGACACTATTGCCGACCCGGCAACAATAGTTTCCATTGTTCCATTTGCCTTTTTAATTAATCCGTAAAGCTTTTCCCTGATTTCCGAAGTCTTGATATGGCCGGCTGTAACAATAAAACAAAAATTTTCACGGGCGTATTTGTCAATGTCTGAGTCCGTCCCAATGATGGGGTGATCCAAAACTTTCTTACCAACTTTTTCTGAAACGTCAAGAATTCCATGGATCTCATATTTCCTCGTTGATTCGATTACTTCAATACAAGATATGCAGTGTCCCCCGCCTCCAACCAGTACGATTTTTTTTGACATTATACTATTAGATGGAGCTTGGATTTGACA
>VBAQ01000372.1 GCA_005883765.1 Bacteroidota bacterium | reverse complement strand
TGATAACTTTGAGAATGTCATTGTCAATATTACCCGTGCGCAATTTGAAGAACAACGCAAAGGCCGCCATTTCAGGATCGTTTTTAAAAGAGATGAGGTGATCGAAAGCATCAGTGAATCTTACGCCGATGTGGCAGAGGGAGAAAAGCTGGCGCTCTTTAACAGCGCAGGTTACCTTGAAATAGCCATCAATAAAGGCAACGCTGCCGGATTGTTCGGATTAAAAGGTTTTTCGGAAAAAGCAAAACAGGTTTCATCTATCATGCAGAATCAGCTTTTCTATCAGACAGTCAGAGTATATTTTGAGTAATGAGTGATCAGTAATGAGTAATGAGTAATTAAAATTA
>VBAQ01000371.1 GCA_005883765.1 Bacteroidota bacterium | reverse complement strand
TCTGTTATTGAGGTAGAAACTGCTGTGGACATCGCTTGTCGGTTAAAGTATAAAACCGAAGAAGAACTGAAGTCGCTTGGCCATCATCTCGTTAATACATTTAAGCAACTGACCGGGCTGATCGGATAGAATATTTCCGTACGCCATTATTACTCATCACTGATTACTCATTACTGATTACTCATTACTCATTACATGGAACGAATCGCAGTAGATATGGACGGTGTTCTTGCAGATACTACCGAGCAATTTTTCTTGTTTGATGAAAGGGATTTTGGCAGAAGAAGAACCCTGGAGGAAGTAATCGGTAAACCCGAATCAGTTGCTTTTCCCAAAGGCAAAGAATATGTCCGCACAAAAGATTTTTTTCGGACGGCAAGCGTGGTGAGTGAGAGCCAAAATATCTTAAACGAATTGAATCGCCGCTATGAGATCTTTGTAGTTTCGGCAGCCACTGAATTCCCGCAAAGTTTACTGGAGAAATACGAATGGCTGCGTGAGCATTTTCCATTCATCACCTGGCAGCAAATTGTTTTTTGCGGCTCAAAGACCATCGTCGAAGCGGACATGATGATCGATGATCATTTTAAAAATCTTGATCCATTCAAGGGAACAACTTTTTTATTTTCCCAGCCACATAATCTTTTACAAAATGAAGGAAGACACCGAAGAGTAAATTCCTGGAAGGAGATCGCTGACATTCTTTTATAATAAAATTAAGTTTTGAATCTATCTCGAAACACTATTTTTGCCTCGCCCGCCGAAACTTTTAGTGGAGGCAGGCCTGTCTCCAAAACAAGCCTTTATGAATTTTAGAAAAGTCAACAACATTACCGGCTGGGTAGTGGGTGTTATCGCCTGTGGTGTCTATTTTGTTTCCCGCGAGGCAACGGGAAGTTTTTGGGACTGTGGAGAATTTGTTTCGAGTGCTTATAAATTACAACTACCGCATCCGCCGGGAGCTCCTCTTCATATTTTGCTCGGACGTTTTTTTATTATTCTATTTGGCAATAATCCTTTGCATGCTGCTCACGCTGTAAACATGATGAGCGCTTTTGCCAGTGGGTTTACTATTCTTTTTCTTTTCTGGACTATCACGCATTTTGCCCGTAAAATGTTTGTCACGGTAGGCGAAGATATGTCTGACCAGCAAATATTTACTGTCATGAGCGCCGGTGTAGTTGGCGCCATGGCTTATTGTTTCAGCGATTCATTCTGGTTTAGCGCCGTGGAGGGAGAAGTGTATGGTCTTTCTTCATTTTTTACAGCAATCACTTTTTGGGGTATGCTCAAATGGGAACATGCTGATGAAAGAGCAGGGAGTGATCAATTAGCAAAAAGCCGCGCTGACCGCTGGATCATTTTCACCTTCTTCATGATGGGTCTTTCCATTGGCGTTCACCTCCTGGGTCTTCTCACGATTCCTGCCATTGTGATGATCTATTATTTCCGTCGTTACCAATACAAGACGCGGAGTGCGATTTTTGCGTTCATCATTGCTCTTGCACTCACAGGCGTTGTACAGTTTGTTATTATCCAATACTCGATGAAGGCGGCGGGGGCCATGGATAT
>VBAQ01000369.1 GCA_005883765.1 Bacteroidota bacterium | reverse complement strand
TGGCATAAATGCCATCGGCATGATAAGAAAAGAATACGAGGTAGTGAAGATTATCGTGCTTACGATGTATGACGACCAGGAAATGATCACCAAAATGATGGAGATGGGGGCCAATGCCTATCTTACCAAAACCACTGATCCCGAAGAGATCTACCAGGCTATCATTACCTGCATGAATGATGATTTTTATTTCAATGACCTGGTGAACAAGGCCGTGCTTTTGAAACTCCAGCACAAGAAGACGATCAGGCAGTTCTACCCGAATCCTGTAAAATTTTCTGAGAAAGAGATAAAGATCTTAAAACTAAGTGCAGAGGATAAAACCACAGAAGAGATTTCCAAGGAAGTCTTTCTGAGCCCCCGCACAATTGAGACCATACGTCAAAACATGAAGCAAAAAGTCAACGCCAAAACAATTGCGGGGCTCGTAATGTACGCTATGAGAAATAAACTGCTTGAATAAACTCACCTTAAACACTCTCATGCGATCGAGCCAGGCAGAAAATATCAACAGCCGTTTTTTTGATGGCCATTATAAAGAGATATGGCGAAGTCTGATCCCCGATGGACTGACAAAAGCAGAGATCGATTTTCTAATCGACAAAGGGCAACTCAAGCCTGGCGATAAAGTGCTGGATCTTATGTGCGGGTATGGACGGCACGCGTTAGCACTAGCAAGAAACGGGATTCAAGTGACAGCGGTCGACAACCTCGGCGCTTATGTGAATGAAGTGAGGGAAGTCTCCCAGCGAGAGAATTTAGTCGTCACTTGTATCGAGGATGATGTGATCGGATATGAACCCACAGGAATATTTGATCTGGTAATATGCCTTGGGAATAATCTTTCTTTTTTTACGAGGGAAGAAACCGAGAAATTATTTTCAACGATCGGATCACACACTAAGCAAGGTGGAATCTTCATCGCCAACAGCTGGACCATCGCGGAAATTGTTTTTAAAAATTTTGTCACGAGAACCTGGTCAGATGTAAATGGTTTGCGTTACCTGGTCGACAATAAGTTTTTCTTTAATCCCACACGCATCGAATCGGAAATTACAATGATCCCAAATAATGGTGCAGAGGAGAAAAAAAAGACAGTAGATTATATTTACTCTGTGAATGAGACGGAAAACACAATGATGAAATTCGGACTTTCAATGCGGGAGATTAGGAGCATCCCGGGCAAAAAGAAATTTACTTTGGGCGAACCAAGAGCTTATTTTGTAGCTAAGAAGCATCAATGACTTTTAGAAAGTCACTATTCCATTTTTAATTGCCACCATCGCAAGGCCTACCCGGCTTTTTACTTCCAGTTTAAAAAATAACTGGTCTCTTAGATTATCGACCGCCCTTGGGTTGAGAGACATTTTCTGTGCAACTTCCTTGTAGGTCAGATCAGAGCATGCGAGTTTTAAAAATTGCAGTTCCTGTTCCGTCAGCATAGCATTTTGCAAAGGATTTTTCTTCTCATGCCCTGAACGAAACAGGTTTGCCAATTTATCAGCAGTATGATTCGAATAATAATACCCGGCATTTACCACAGAGTGAATGGCAAATTTCAATTCCGATGGATGTATATCCTTTTTTAAAAAACCTTTTACCCCCGCCTGGAGCAGTCTTATCAGGGAGAGTTCTGAATCATACATTGTGAGCATCAGTACGTGTACTTGTGGAAAGTTTTTTTGTATGAAGCGGGCGGTCTCAAATCCATCTATTTCAGGCATGTTAAGGTCTAACACAGTAACATCAGGAACTAACCCCTTTTTGAGAAAGTCTATTAACTCTTTTCCATTATTTGACTCATTAATTACCCTGCAATCGCCGAAGCTATTGATCAGGGCCGCCAGGGCATTTCTCAATAAGACATGGTCGTCAGCCAGGGCAACTTTTATATAAGCAGTTTCTTTTTCCATGGTCAGTAGGGAATAGTGATGAATATAGTGGTTCCTGAACCGATTTTACTGTCGATAGTTGTTTTGCCATTAAACAGCAGAGCTCTTTTCTGCATATTGTTTAGGCCCGCATTTGAATTCTTATTTTCCGCAACAGTTTTTTTACAAAATCCTTTGCCATTGTCCGCTATCGAAACATCGATATGGTCAAAACTGTAATCCAAACTCAGTCTGACAGAAGACGCCGCCGCATGCTTAATGATATTATTGAGAGCTTCCTGGATAATTCTGAAAATAACCAATTCCTTTTGTGAATCCATAAAAACGGCGTTGCCGCTGATGCCGTAATCCAATTCAAACAGGTTCATTTCCCTGAGCCGCGTTATCTCTTTTCGTAACACCTCGATCAAGCCCTGGTTCGTGATCACTTCGGGATTCATGCCCTTGGAAATATCGCTGAGGTCCGTGATCGCCTTACTAATTTGTTGTAGCGACGT
>VBAQ01000157.1:26998-76557 GCA_005883765.1 Bacteroidota bacterium | reverse complement strand
ACCCGTGCTCCTTCCATTATGAATTTCCTTCGCTTCGGCAGTCAGTACATCTCCCACATTCACGGCTTTCATAAATGTGATGGTAACATCCAGGGCGACTGATAAATTGTTGCGGTTATTACAGGCAAATGCAAAGGCACTATCGGCCAATGAAAAAGGAAGGCCGCCATGCACAATGCCAAAGCCATTCACCATCTCTTTTCTGATGGCCATTCTAATTCTGCTATATCCTTCTTTTACTTCCAGCACTTCAACTCCCATCCACTGGCTAAAAAAATCATTTTCCATCATGTGCGTAACTACAGCGGAACTAAGATTCATAGGATTTATTTTGATTAAGAGGAAATTTTTTATTGTAAAGTCTTTTGAACTGTAAGCTCTTTGCTCCAAAATTTATTAAAAGCCCTATTGGATAGGATGAAGTCTCTAAATAGTTAATAGATTGGGCCCAATGGACATCTTCCAGCTCATTTCGTGCCTTTATTTCGACGGTAACCGTATCATCGACTAATGCTCTTTGATAAAAATATTCCTGAAAGCCAGGACCTAATGTTCGATGAACTTCCATCGCACAACCAATAATTTCTCCTGTAATTTCCTTATAAATCATACAAATCTTAGTTCTTGTTCTACTGGCCTCTAAAATTCCCTTTTCTTTTCTCCACAAAGGCTGTTAGACCTTCTTTAAAGTCCTCGGTTTGCGCAGCCCTTTGCTGAAAAATATTTTCATCCTGCAGTTGTTCGTCAAAGTGCGTCGAAAGGGAATTATTCAGTAACTGCTTAGTGTATGCCAGTGCAAGGGTGGGCATTTGTGCAAGATACCTGGCAATGTTCATTGAATTCTCAGAAAAAGTCCCATCCGGAAAAAACTGGTAGATCATGCCGATCCTTTCTGCTTCTTGAGCAGAAACCTTTGTGCCCAGCATCATTAAAGCAGAGGCCTTTTGCCAGCCGATCAGCCTTGGCAAAAAATAAGTGCCGCTGCTGTCAGGCACTAAACCAATTTTTGAAAAGGCTTGTATAAAGGACGCCGACTCTGCAGCAATAGCTATGTCGCAACACAAAGCAATATTGGCACCGGCACCAGCAGCCACTCCATTGACTGCGGCTACTACGGGCTTTTCCAGTTTCCGGATTCTTGTAATAATCGGATTATAGTGCTCGGCAAGAATTTCATTAAAGCCTGGTGCGCCTGGTTCTGTCACTTCAGTCAGATCCTGCCCTGCGCAAAATCCTTTACCCGCGCCGGTAATATAGACACATCTCACGTCTTTGCCTTTGCAGTCATCTAATTTCTGCTGCATGAGCAAAGCCATTTCACGGTTGAAAGAATTTAATTTTTCCGGGCGGTTGAGCGTGATAAAACCTATCGAATCTTTTATTTCAAAAAGGATAGGAGACATGAGACTGCTGATTAATTACACAAATCTAAAATCTGCAATCTGCAATCTGCAATTTTTTTTAGTGGCATTTAAAATAATCGAAAGGCTCCTTGCACTCATCGCAAACATATAAAGCCTTGCAGGGAGTAGAACCGAACTCACTCACACGATGGGTATGCCACGAGTCGCAATGAGGGCATTGCACCGCCTCATGAACGGCAAATAATTTATCGTTGCACACTTGTTGTTTTGGATTGGGAGGAGCGATCCCATAATCTCTTAGCTTCCGTTTTCCTTCTTCACTCATCCAGTCAGTTGTCCATGCAGGCGAAAGAACTTGTGTGATCTTTATTTTTTTGAAGCCTAGCATCGACAGCATGATCCGAATATTCATGCTTATTACATCCATTGCAGGACAGCCTGAATAAGTAGGTGTAATCATAATTTCGAGGCAATCGTCATCATGTAACACGACATCCCGCACGATTCCCATATCAATAACATTCAATGCCGGCACTTCGGGATCCTTAACTTCTTCCAGGTAAGAATAAATTGTTTCTTTATCTATTTGATGAGTTGTCATGAAATTTTTCCAAGGTAAATAAGCGTTAAACCAATAAAATCAAAAAAAGCATGAAAAAATAATCCATACCACAAATTTCGGTTAAACTTCAATATTAAAACCTGATAGGAGGCACCCGCAATCGTGGCCAGCAATATTCCTTTTATGCCTTGCTGAAAATGGTAGGCTCCAAAAATGATATTTGTTATGATGAATACTGCGATAATGGCTTTACCCCGAAATATTTTTTCAAGTCTTGTAAAAATGAAGCCGTGAAAAACCAGTTCTTCATAAAAACCACCTACTAACAGAGCCAGGAGAAGCATAATAACATAATTCACGGTATTTCCGCGAATGCCTGAAAAATCAGATAGATCTATTTTTTCACCAGGAAGAATTTTATTTATAAGGGGCTCCCATGCAAATTGAAAGAAACAGGATAATAATATCGCAGCAATGATCCCTAGCCACACCGCCTCAAATTCGAATCTCTTGAAACTGAAAAAAAGATTAGTAAAGTTTTCTTTTGAAATATATTTTAAAAACAACCAGATTACTAACAACACGACGACGGGATAGATGAAAATAGGCAGGTGTGCATAGTGAGGGATAAAAAAGCAAAACGCAATAGCAAGCAAGGATAAAATGATTTGTTGGAGGCTGGATGATTTCATCAAGACAATTATATAATCTAAGAAAAACTCTTACCATTCACTTCCTGGATATGTTCTCTGCATAAACTGTAATTCGGCTAGAATATAGCCTAAATGTTCTGTATGTTTTCCTTCCTTCCCTCCTGTTTGTTGGAAGACCGCCTCCCCCTTGCCCCCTCCCGATAAGGGGGGATAAGGCAACGTTGCTTCAGAAAATATTTCTTCTATCTTTTCTTCCCAGGGAGCTTTCAATAATCGCACGTCAACTCCCGATCCTTCGGCCACTGCCTGCGACTCATAAGCCGTAGCTGTAAATAGTTCGCCGGTATACATCCATAATTCCTCTATCGCTTTCAGCATCCTCTGATGACTTTCGTCCGTCCCATCACCTAATCGAATTACCCATTCACTGCCCCAGCGCAAATGATAAGTAACTTCTTTTAACGACTTCTCCGCTATTGCAGCCAATTGTTCATCCTTGCTGTCTTGTAATTCCTGGTATAAATAGAACTGATAAGCGCTGAATAAAAATTGGCGCAGGATCGTTTTTGCCCAATCACCATTTGGTTGTTCAACCAACAGACAGTTTTTGAATTCACGGTTGTCCCTTAGATAAGCGAGGGTATCTTCAGTGACCTCACCCCCAAAACCCCTCTCCAAAAGAGAGGGCGCCTGTGAAGACTCCGTTTTTTGAAAATCATTTATCTGGCGAGCAACATACTGGTAAAAATTTCTTGCCTGGCCGATTAAGTCAAGGGAAATATTGGTGATGGCAATATCTTGTTCCAATACGGGTCCATGTCCACACCATTCACTATTCCGATGCCCAAGTATAAGAGCATCGTCTGCGAGGTGCAGTGTATAGTTGATTAGGGCATCAGTTGATTGGTTGATCAGCTTTTCTCTATTCATAGATTATTTCTCAAAAAAGTAATATACACATTCAGCAACCTACCGACTTCGTCGATCAGAATCTTAAAATAATTCAATCGATCGTGATTAATATATCGACAATCAAACGCGTCAATCAAATGATTGTATGTTTCGCTCAATCAACCACGAGCCTGTATGCAAAAATGAAGTTGATCTTTATATGTGAATCTTCCATGACCTTCCGCAATATTAGCGTTAATGGATCTGGAAGAACGAATCAATTGATCGGTGAGCCTATATTTTTCTTCAGGAGGAAATTTATCTGCAATTTCCTTTAGTTCATTTTTCAAGATTCTGGCTTTTTTCCAAACATCCAATTCGGTAAAGCTTTGATTTTTTTCTTCCATAACGTAAACTCTTTAGGAGGCATTGGACCAGTCAACTAATCAACCAGTCAACTACCTACATGTGTTTTACTTCATCAGGCAAATCATAAAAAGTAGGATGACGATAGACTTTGTCCTCGGCGGGCTCATAAAAATTTTCTGCATCGTCGGGATTGGAGGCATGGATATGTTTTGATTCTACTACCCAAATGCTTACGCCTTCCATTCTTCTTGTGTACACATCCCTGGCGTTTTCAATGGCCATTTGCGCGTCGGCTGCATGTAAGCTGCCAACGTGTTTATGATCTAATCCTTGCTTGCTGCGAATAAAAATTTCCCAAAGAGGCCAATCAGAGGCGCCCTCTGAATCTCCCCCCGTGGGGGAGACTTTCGGAACTTGTTGCGATCCAGCTCCCGTTTTTTCTTCAGGAATATCTCCGTAATAAAGCTTTCTAAAAAAATTATTCATTATTAATTCTTAATTATTAATTAAGCCGCAACCTGTTGTCTTGCCCTCCTTTTCTCAGCATAAACCGCGGCTGCTTCTCTCACCCACTCACCATCTTGCCATGCTTTTTTCCTGGCGTCAAGCCTTTGCTTATTACATGGCCCATTCCCTTTTACCACGTTCCAGAATTCTTCCCAGTTGATTTCTCCAAAATCATAGTGCTCTTTTTTGACATTCCATGTTAATTGAGGATCTGGGAGAGTCATCCCCAAAACTTTTACCTGCTCCGCGATCATGTCCACAAAATTTTGTCTCAGCTCATCATTACTTTTTCTTTTGATCTTCCATTTCATACTTTGATCGGAATGTGTGGAATCACTGTCATGCGGACCAAACATCATCAGGCTCGGCCACCACCATCTATCGACCGCATCCTGGCACATGGCCCTTTGTTCTTTTGATCCCCTTGAAAGAACAAGCAAAATCTCAAAACCTTGCCGCTGATGAAAACTTTCCTCCTTACAAATTCTTACCATCGCTCTCGCATAGGGTCCATAAGATGTCCGCGTCAGCATTACCTGGTTCAATATGGCGGCTCCATCCACTAACCAACCAATCGCACCTATGTCCGCCCAAGTCAATGTTGGATAATTAAAAATCGAGGAATATTTGGCTTTACCGCTGTGCAGCTCGTTGATCGTTTGTTCTCTTGTTACTCCTAAAGTTTCTGTCGCTGAATACAAATACAAACCATGGCCCGCTTCATCCTGTACCTTGGCCAGGAGAATTGCTTTGCGTTTCAAGGATGGAGCTCTTGTGATCCAGTTTCCTTCAGGCAACATCCCTACGATCTCACTATGCGCGTGCTGGCTAACCTGCCGAATGAGATTTTGCCGGTATTTTTCCGGCATCCAATCTTTCGGCTCGATCTTCACTTCGTCATCGATTTTCGCCTGGAAAATTTTTTCTAGCTCCTGAACAGACATGATCAATTTTTAATCTCACAAATTTACAAAACTAATGCCTGTTAGGACTGATCCTGCTCACGATTTTTGTGAGTTCGTTTTCTTTCCCGAGCAATTTCTCTAAAAGGACGATCTGGTTTTTTGCCCTGACATGATTATGGCCCTCGTACAAAGAACCATAATAAATATCATTATTGAGATGATCTGTAAGAAATCGCAATGCCTGCATATAGATCATGAATATCCCTGAATAAACGAAATGCCCTGTCTCCGTTGGACTAAGTTCTTCTCCCATTTCTTTCAAATAACCCCGGGCAATCGCCTCAAAAAAATCTTCCCGGATCTGAATTTTTTCAAAATCTTTTTCTTCCTCACTTACCGGCGACAGGTAGGTACGCATCATATCGCCCACATCACTTATAAAATAACCAGGCATCACGGTATCGAGATCAATCACACAAATTCCTTGTCCATGTTTATCAAAGAGCACATTGCTGATCTTGGTATCATGATGAGTGACTCGCATTTTAAATTCTTTGCTTGAAACGATTTGTTTGTAAGTTGAAACAATGTAATTCCGGGAGAGGAGATACTCTATATCTTTTTCACTTTCTTTCATTCGAACAGGATTGCCATGTTGAATGGAATTTTCGAACTGAATATAGCGGTAATTCAAATTATGAAAATTTGGGAGTGTAATCTTTAGATTTTCTACAGGAAAATCCCTCAGTACGCAAGTAAACAAACCAAATTGCCGGGCGGCTTCAAAAGCCTGTTGTGGGGATTGCGCGGTATCATAGGTAAGGGAATCCTTTACAAAAGGAAGAAGTCGAAAATAACCCTCTCCGGTAATGTGTAACAAACTTCCATTGTTTTCTGTCTCCAGCGGAGTTACAAAAAAGTATTCGGGCTGATTTTTTTCAAGCCATGAAGCAATGGCTTCGATATTCCTGGCTATGTATTCGGGTTGTTTAAATACGTTGTGATTTATGCGTTGGAGGATGTATTCGTTGGATTGATCAGTAACCTTCCACGTATTATGGATCAACCCACTTCCGTGCGGTTGAATTTTCGCTGTTGTATTTATTCCGTACGATGATAAAACTTCTTCTAACATATATCTGAGCTCATTTTATCGGGAACAAATTAAAAAAACATTCGCTGAAGTAATCAGGCAATCGTTTGCGCGGACGTTCCCGGCATTGACTGAAGAGTGCTTTATTAATATTATCTTGCTAATTGGACAGTTGAGATTCACAAATGATCAGGACATCTTTGGATCGCTAACCTCCGGTCAAAATCACAAAGGAAATATGACGCGCAAATCTGCACTAAACCCGGTCGTTATCATTGGGGCCTTATTTTTCATCTTCGGTTTCGTTACATGGATGAATGGCACGCTGATCCCTTTTCTAAAGTTGGCGTGCAATCTAAAAACCGATGCTGAAGCCTTTTTTGTAACGTTTGCTTTTTATATGGCTTATTTTTTTCTCGCCATTCCTTCGTCATCTCTCTTAAAAATGACCGGGATGAAAATGGGTATGAGCTGGGGTTTAGTTGTCATGGCTATCGGGGCACTCATTTTTATCCCCGCGGCCAATAGCAGAAGTTTCGGGTTATTTCTCACAGGTCTGTTTGTGCAGGGAATGGGCCTTGCATTATTACAAACAGCATCCAACCCTTATATCAGTATTGTTGGACCCATTGAAAGCGCTGCGCAACGCATTAGCATCATGGGTATTTGCAATAAGGGCGCAGGCATATTAAGCCCGATTATATTGAGCACAATCGTTCTGAAAAATGCAAATCAGCTCCAGGCGAAGATCGATGCGACCACGGATGTTGCTACGAAAGAAACTTTGTTAAATGAGTTGGCGGGTCGTATCATCTATCCTTATATCGTGATTGCAGTTATTTTATTCATATTGGCCATCATGATACGAAAATCATCCTTGCCGGATATCGATGCTTCACAAGCAAACGCGGAACCCATCGGTCAAAGTATGGCGGCCAACAAGACCAACGTATTGCAATTCCCTCATCTTTTATTAGGCGTGCTTTGCATTTTTGTTTATGTGGGTGTTGAAGTAATGGCAGGTGATGCGATTGGTATCTATGGAAAAAGTTTTGGTATACCATTAGATGAATACAAATATTTTACTTCTTTCACACTTGGAAGTATGTTGCTGGGATATCTGATTGGCGTATTTACTATTCCAAAATATATATCGCAGGAAAAAGCCCTGCGCGTCTCTGCAATCGTTGGAGTTCTGCTCACTATCGGAGTCTTTGTTACGAAAGGGTATGTCTCTGTTGGTTTTGTCGCGGCTTTAGGGCTGGCAAATGCTTTAATGTGGCCAGCCATTTTTCCTTTGGCCATTAACCGCCTCGGCAGATTTACCGAAATTGGCTCCGCACTGTTGATCATGGGCATCGCAGGGGGAGCTATCATTCCACTCCTATTCGGATATTTGAAGGCGACGATCAATTTCCAATTAGTATTCCTTGCCCTGATGTTGCCCTGCTACCTGTATATTTTATACTATGCCACATCCGGTTATAAAATAAAACCTGCACGTTGATTCAATATTTTTTTAAGACAGGATTAATTTATTCAATAGAATTCGCATCGACAGATGCCCGAAATTCTCAATGGCTTAAATAGTTAACTTGCAAGGTGGCAAGTTACGGACAGGATCTTCTCCTGTCCGTGTTGTTAAAAAAACAAAGACTATGAAAAGTGTTTTATTGGGGTGTTGTTTGTTCTATTTACTTGCTCCGGTCGTTTATGGACAAGTATACAAAGGCCAGGTCGATTTTTCGAAATTACCAGTCCCTGGTTCACATTACCAGGAAGAATACACTTATGATTCAACAATAAACATCAGCGCCTGGAATGCCCTGAAGAAGGCATTTCACGTCTCATTCGCATCTACCAATGAATCATATTTCAGAACTGAGGTGCCCGGATTAAATGCTGAAACTTTGTCGTGGTCCGAAAGCGGGTGGAAAGGCGAAAGATTAAATGCTCAGATCCTTGCCTGGTCGAAGGACACAGTTGATCAAGTTCATTTTATTTTAAATGATCTCAGGAATGAAAAGGGCAAAATATTGAGTGAAAAAAATATTCAGCTCAATAAAGTCTGCTATGTTTTATCCAATTATCCTTACAATGCAAAAGATGCAAGCTGCGGTGGAGGACCATCCGACAGAGCATATTTATTGCCGGACAGATTTGTCCCACTGACCAGCGGCGGAACTGATCGTTTTGATCTGCCGGGAAAAACAGTAAGACCTGCCTGGCTGTCCATCAACATACCCGAAGATGCCGAACCTGGCACGTATACTGGCACCATCAAAGTGCAGGCAGAGAATGAACATGTCGATTTGAATATAAAAGTCAGGGTGCAAAATCAATCATTGCCTAAACCGCATGACTGGAGGTTTCGGCTGGACCTCTGGCAAAATCCGTGGGTGATCGCAGAATATTATCACGTTAAGCCCTGGGGCAAGGAGCATAAGGAGTTGCTGAAAAAACATTTGCAATTGTATGCTGATGTGGGCGGCACGTTCATTACTACCTATGGCGTACATTCTCCGTGGGGAGACAATGAATACAGCACCGAAGGGGGAATGATAGAATGGATAAAACAAAAAAATGGATCATGGAAATTTGATTATAATATTTTTGATCAGTACGTAGAGTTGGCAATGAGTCTCGGCATAGACAAGGCCATTACCATTTATTCGCCGCTGCCCTACAACAACCGGTTTCGTTATATGAATGAAAAAACAGGTAACTATGTTTATGAATCGTGGCCTCCCCAATCGGACACATTCAAAACGGCATACAATATTTTTTTAAATGACCTCCGGATACATCTCCAAAAGAAAGGCTGGCTCAATAAAACTTATATCGGTATCAATGAAAGTGGAATGGATCAAACGCTGGCTGCAATAAAAGTGGTTAAAGACAACTCAAAGAAATGGCTTATAACTTATGCCGGGGACTGGCACCCGGAACTCGATATGCTGGTGAGTGATTACTCTTCAGTTTTTGGACAAGAACCCCGCGTTGACCAGGTCGATAAACGCTCCTCACAAGCCCGCACGTCAACATTCTATATTTGCTGTACCCCACCAAAACCTAACACCTTCATATTTTCTCCTCCCATTGAGGGCAGATGGTTGGGTTGGTACACATATGCGCACCATTACGATGGTTTCCTGAGATGGGCCTACGATGCCTGGCCAGCCGATCCTTTGAGAGATGCACGTTTTGGTTCATGGGCCGCGGGTGATTGCTTTCTAATCTATCCCGGTGCTAATAGCAGTATCCGCTTTGAAAAATTAAGAGAAGGGATTGTGGATTATGAAAAAATCAGGATAATTAAACAAAAGGCACAATCATCTAAAGACAGCCGGGTTAAACAATTGGTCCAGGAACTAGATAAACACATGCAATCATTCAATCAGGAAAAAAACTTTGAAACAGAAAAAATAAAAGCCGATGTAGAAAAAGGGAAGAAGTTGCTGGAAGAATTAAGTGATAAATTGAACAGCAGGTAAAATGACCATGATACGAGTAGATTGCGGCCAATCACTCGTCTAAATCTTATAGATAACCAAAAAGTCAACACCTTACTACATTATGAAAAAATCACGAGTGCACGTCGTAATACAGAGCGGCTGCTCCAAGTATCCCACTGTTTTCTAGTTCTGAAATCTCGATTCGAACATTCTCCTTTGCTTTTTGAAAGGCAAGTGTTTTGATTTGCCTCCACATCGAAGTATTAAAATAAGGCCATGCCTTTCGAACTGATCCGCCGAGTACGATTAACTCTACATCTAAAGCATACAAGACCATCTTGATCGCATTTCCCAAATGAGCGCCCATTTCTTCATACATTTTCATTGCCTCTCTGTCTCCTTCTTCTGCTTTTTTAAAAACAGCCTGCCCATCCACTTGGTAAACATTTTGAAAAAACTGGCCGCTGGCATAGTATTCAACATATTTGTCCAGATAATCGATCATTCCAAATTCACCGGCTCCTCCGTGTTTGCCGGGATATAATTTTTTATTGATAATTATTCCGCTCCCGAGTCCCGTTCCGATCGTTAATCCAATCATCGAATCGGATCCCCTGCCTTTTCCAAAATAAAATTCACCAAGGGCAAAGCAGTTTGCATCATTATTAATGAAAACAGGTAAATGATAACGATCTGCAATTAGTTTTCTCAATGGCACCTGCTTCCAAGATGGAATATTGACGACATCATAAACAATTGTTCAGTATCCACTAATCCTGGAACACCTATCCCGATCGCGTTGGGTGAAGCATCAAGTGAACGATCAACCAGGTCAAACAATTGTGCTAAGACTTCGTCAACTGAGCCGCTGGAATTAATACGCTGAGAAAGGATCGAAGACAATTTATTTTCTCTAACCGATCCTCCACGCACATTGGTGCCGCCAAGATCAATTCCAAGAATTGTTTCTTTTTTCATGATTTTTGTAACTGTAGCCGCATTAGCTGTGCCGAAGCTGGTTCAAGATAAACGCTAAAACTGGGATGACCTCGCAGCAAACTGGCAGGTAGCTCCTCTGAAATTTTTTCTTCAAATACCCTCTTTGTAATTTCAGCTTTATGCTTGCCATTGATCAATAGCATAAGATGTTTTGCTTCCATCAATGTGGCTAGTCCTAAGGTTATGCCCTGGCGAAGTTCTTGTTCCTTCCTGAAATATTTTTGACCTACCTGTTGCGTAGTACTGTGAAGATCTGCAGCGTGCGAACGGATGGTTCGTGCGGTGCCCGGCTCATTCATTCCTACATGCCCATTCATGCCCAAACCTAGTATGGCCACATTTATGCCATTGTGCTTTTGAATAAAATTTTCGACTCGCTGACATTCTTCTTCCAAATCTTTTGCTTTTCCGTCAAAGAAACAGATCTTTTCCTCGGCTATTTGCAAAGGACAAAACAATTGTTGATCTAAATGATAGCGGCAACTGCCTTCATCACTTCCATTCATTCCAACCCACTCATCTAATCCAACAAAAAGCCAGTCTGAAACATCCAATTGTTTTTTCTGAACTTTCTCGACGATCTTTTTGTATGATCCGGCCGGGCTATCGCCGGAGGCAGTACACACAAGAGGATTTTTCGATGACCGGGTCGCTTCAATCAGGTCATTTGCAGCGTGAATTGACAACGCTTCGTAATCATCATTAACAATAAATTTCATTCGTAAAAAATTTTAGAAAGATCGTACGTTTTATTTTATGTCGAAATCTACTGCCACCGTTTCCGTCTTGGGATGAGACTGGCAAGTTAGAATATATCCTTGTTCAATCTCTTCTTCTTCCAGTCCCCAATGCACTTCCATATCAACTTTCCCCTGGATGAGTTTCGCTTTACAGGTGCAGCATACACCTCCTTTGCAGGCAAAGGGCAAGTCTGCTCCTTGCTTTAACGCAGCATCCAATATGGGTTCGTCATTCACGCCAAGCTCAAAATCAAAACTTATTCCATCAAGCTTAACGCTGATCTTGCTTTTTGGTCCTTCTTGCCTTCGCGTAACTTGTTCCTTAGTCCTTGTGCCTTTCACTTCTCCGGGCGTAGTAAATAATTCAAAGTGTATCTTCTTTTTGTCAATACCATTGCTCTCCAAAAACTCCTTTACACAAAAGATCATCTCCTCGGGGCCGCAGATAAAAAATTCGTCCACATTCTTGTAACGGATCAACTTGCTCAGTCCATTCAATTTATTGAGATCAATTCTTCCACTGTTTATTGACGCATCGGTTCGCTCACGACTTAAAATATGAATGATCCTAAACCGGTCAATAAATTTATCTTTCAATGCCTCCAGTTCCTCCTTAAAAATGATAGAGTTTTTATACTTATTTCCGTACACTAGCGTGAATTGACTTTGTGGCTCGATTCGCAATGTAGTTTTGATAATAGAAATAACGGGAGTGATGCCGCTGCCAGCCGCAAATGCCACATAAGTTTTTTTATTCCCGGGCTGAAGTTCTGTATAAAATTTCCCCACCGGCTCCATTACTTCCAAGAAATCACCTGGCTTCAATGTTTCATTCGCAAAATTTGAAAATAGGCCGCCTTCCTGTTTTTTGATCGCTACCCTCCACTCATTGTCAAGTGGCGAAGCGCAAATGGAGTAAGTTCTTCGAACTTCTTCACCACCCAAAAAAGTGCGCATGGTAAGACTTTGCCCTTGCTTGTATAAAAAATCTTTTTTTATTTCGTCCGGAACTCGAAACAATACGGAAACACACTCGGGAGTTTCTCTTCTGACTTCTTTCACCTCAAGCTTTTGAAAGTGTATTGACATGGCACAAGGAGTCTGATTCCAAATTCGCAATTATTAATTCCCTGAACAAAGAAAGAGGTAAAAATAAATAAATCACGCCTGGAGGCCTGTGATCAAATGCATCACCATATTATCTTCCATTTGCTGCGGAGAATATTTTTTCTGGCTGCGGTGCCAGAATTCGAGACCACGTACTGCAGAAAGAATGGTGAGTACAGCTACATAAGGTACAACGGGTTTCATTTCTTTATTTTTTATTCCCTGTTCAACGATGGCCTCAAGTCGCTGTACATAACTGCGGCGCTGGCCGATAAAATTTGTGAGATGGGGCTCAGAAAGATGTATCCATTCATGAGTCATCACATGATATTCTTCAAAACGGTTCAGCATCATGCGCACATGAAAGCGGATGATCTCTTCAATTTTTTTTAGCGAGGACTTCTCTTCCACGTCTACTTCTTCCAGGTGAACATTGCACTCGGTAGCCGCATGAAAAATGATCTCCTGCAAGATCTCCGATTTGGATTTAATATGGTTGTACAGGCTGGCTGCTTCGATGCCAACTGTTTCGGCCAGATCACGCATCGAGGAGGCGGCAAAGCCCTTATCCTTGAACATGGAAGCTGCTTTGATAAGTATGACTTCCCTTTTTGATGATTTCCGACGTAGTGGTTGGGCCATACCCAAAGATAAGCACTCATATTGATGTTCCATGTCGCCGGCTTTTGAAGCCTGATCGCGTTTCACAGAGGTTTAAACTGCGGGTGCCGAACTTGAAACTTTTGCTTAATATTGCCCGCCATAACAAATTCCTAATTACTAATTTCCCGGTGCATGTCCCTGATAGTTGTTGGCACAATGGCCTTCGATGCAATAGAAACACCTTTTGGAAAAACAGACCAGATCATTGGTGGCTCGGCCATTTATGCAGCTTATGCGGCCAGCAATTTTATACGGCCGATCAACCAGGTTTCTATCATCGGATACGATTTCCCGAAAGAAGAAATAGACCAGCTCATTACCAGGGGCGTAGCAATGGATGGAGTGGAAACGAGAAAAGATAAAAAATCTTTTTTCTGGAGTGGGCGTTACCATGCGGATATGAATAGCCGTGACACGTTGATAACTGACCTGAATGTCCTTGCTGATTTCAACCCCCAAATGCCGGAGAATTACCAGGGGTCAGAATTCTTAATGCTGGGAAATTTGCAACCAGCCGTCCAAATGAGCGTGATAAGACAATTAAAAAAAAGGCCGAAGTTGATTGTCATGGACACAATGAATTTTTGGATGGAAACTGCAATGACCGACCTTGAAAAAGTGTTGAGTCAAATAGACGTCTTATTGGTGAATGATGCAGAAGCCAGGCAGCTCAGTGGACAGTATTCGCTGGTAAAAGCCGCCCGATCCATTTTGCTTATGGGTCCGAAATTTCTTATTGTAAAAAAAGGCGAACATGGTGCCCTGCTTTTTCACGGTGACAAAGTTTTTTTTGCTCCTGCCTTACCATTGGAAGATGTGTTTGATCCCACTGGCGCCGGGGATACATTTGCGGGCGGATTTATCGGACATTTAGCAAAAACAAGAGATGTATCATTTGAGAACATGAAAACCGCCATTATTGTCGGAAGCGCGATGGCAAGTTTTTGCGTAGAAAAATTCGGCCCCATCAGGTTGAAAGAAATAAAAAAAGAAGACATTGACAAACGTCTTCGCCTGTTTCGTGAGCTCGTGAATTTTGACATCGAATTGGGATAGATAGCTCCGACTCCCTTTTTCATGTTGGCTTTGATCTCTCATTCAAACGATGCTTATTTCTGGGTAATTTCGAAATTTTCAGATCTTGAGATGAAAGCAATGTTGAGAGCCTATTCTGTAGCCACAATTCTTATGGGCACGACAACACTACTGGTCGTCTATATCCTATCACTTCTTTTATTGTAACAAAAACAAGAGATGGACAATCTATTGGGAAACCTGGTTTGGTTAATTTTTGGTGGCTTGCTCGCTGCCCTTGGATATTTTATTGGCGGCCTCGTTTTGTGTATTACTGTCATTGGCATTCCCTGGGGTCTCCAATGTTTTAAATTGGCCCAAGTGGTATTGTGGCCATTCGGCAAAAAAATAATCAGCGATGGCAGCGACCTGGGTTGCTTAAATCTTGTTTTCAACCTTATCTGGATCTTGTGCGGGGGATGGTACACTGCTATCATTCACATCGTAATGGGATTTATTTTGTGCATTACGATCATTGGAATTCCCTGGGGCCGACAACACTTTAAACTCGTAGAAATTTCCCTCATGCCGTTCGGGAGAAAAATTGTTCCTGCATAAACTAAAATTTTAATTTCTGTTATGTACAGAAAAAAACCTGACGTAGATATTATCAATGATATATTGCAGGCAGCGCTGCTTGTCTATCCTCATTCCTCATTCATTCAAAGTTTATCATTTCAGTACCAGGAGAGAGGCGGGCTAAGCAAAAAACAATTAGAAGGACTTTATAAAAAAGCCGCTAAGATTGGAACAATACCACCTAATTGGCTTGCCACATTAGAAGCGGAAATATTAAAAAGACCAACCCGCTATAAGTCCACTCCCCCAACGCCGAAACCATTATATACAAAAGATGAAACCATTGGTCGAATGGTTTCATCTATCCTGGAGAAATATCCACAGCACAAAAGAGTATTGTTTTTTAAATCAAAATATGATAATAACGAACCACTCTCACCTACAGAACTGGCAGAGCTGGAAAAATTTTATAAAATACTTCTCTAAAAAATCGGGTTCATTGAAAGTGAGGTCAGCTCTCCTTATTTGCTGGCAATGCTATTTTCCTTTGACGTGTTCAATGTCGCAAGCAACCTGCCAGCTGGAAGTTGTTTGGATGAATAGAAAAGACTCAGCCTGCTATCCTTATTCTTTTTCAAGCCCAAAATCTCTTTCAATCTAAATGACATCGCCGCGTTAGAATCAGAAAACTTCCAAACCTTGAGCGGACGACCATTCTCATCTTTAATAGTGATGTACCTATTGCTTCCGGTTCGACCACAATGGCTGTAATAAATGTCCAACTTCTCATTTTCAGAAGTTTGACTTAACTGGAGGGTTTGAACGCCTTTCGATACATGCACAAATTGCTGAAGTACCATTTTACCGTTCAGCCAAATTTCAAAACTATCACCGCCCCATTTTGAAGCAAAAGAGAACAGGGCGAAGCAAAAAAGAACAAGCAGTGTTTTTGCTACTGTTAATCTGCTACCTGGTTTCATAAAAAAATATTTTAAGTTCATGAAAATGGAATAAAGTCATCTTGATTCCTGTCAATCACAAAAAGAATCATTTGTAACACAGCAGAATAATTTGTTTGATGAGAAGCAGGGATAACTTGATGTATTGCCCCGAGATGCAACACAGTATTGTAGACCTCCGGATAAACCTCGTTTGGGAAAAGAATTCCACAAAATACCAGCCTAACAATGGAAAAACCTTTTGATTTCGCTTTAAAAATTTTATGGACCAGCTTTTGTATTTATAGAACTGGTTTTTCATAGGATATTGGATTTTAATACAGGGTTGATTTCTATCAACCCTTCTTTCATTATAGACTTAAGAATTGCCTTACAAGATCAGTTTGAATCCGACGGTCGCGTACAACGTTTTCTTTCCTTGCTCGGAAAGATCAGGACGACCTTCCACTGTAATGAGATTTTGGGGAATAACATAGGCAGGTGTAAACAGCAACTGAAATTTTTGCTTCGCGTAAATTATCGGCACTGAAAACTCATAGGAGAGAATGTTGAAGTTTTTAACTTCCTGTGAAACGGTTTGACCGACGCCAGGAAAGATCAAAAAATTACTTTTTTTATAATAAGACCTGGTAAACTCTTGAGTGCCGGCAAATAAATATGCGGAAGGATCCACTACAAGAACTGAATTATCTTCAAACTGTTTCCGAAAAATATGATCCAGCCCACCGGTCACTCCAAAGTCGAGCTTGTCGCTGTATTTAACATCAGCACCTCCGATGACATTGACGAGCTTATTAAGGTTTGTAAGGCTAAAAGCGCCTTGCGCCTTTAGAGCCGACTGAACCAATTGGCTATTGCTCTCATAGAATGGTTTTAGTACATAAAAATTGCCGAACCATTTTTTATCACTTGTGAAAAATTGGTAGCCGGCAGTTGCTACGGTTCCCGCGTACTCAAATGAAGCGGATTTATTATTTACAAATATTGGAGCCGCGTTAATATAAAAATTCTCAGTGAACCACAGTTCCGCCAGTGGAAAAAAGCCACTGCTTCTCAGACTGTCCGTTCTTCCATAGTAATTCAAATTACTGTTATAGTTCACACTCAATTTTAATTGCGGCTTTGACTTTTTAGTACTATCTGTTTGCGCCTGGACAAAACAACCAAAACAAACACTAACCAAAATAAGAATCAATATTTTTTTCATAACATACTATTTATGAAACATCCCATTCGAACGTGAATGGGATGTTTAAATATTAAATATTTAATGCTCACACTATTTAGTGAACATTTGATTTCGTATTGCTTTTTGCTTTTGCCTCCGCGGCAGCCTTTACACTAGCCTGAGTTTTTGCTTCGTCTGACTTTTCGGCTCCTGTTGTAAGAACAGCCTTTCCATTGGCGTCTATTTCCGATTTGATCGCTTCAGCCTTATCAGTTCCTGTCGTCGACTTGTCTTTTGCAATGGTTGAAACTTTTGATCCTAAATTATTTTGACTGTTGGCATTTGTACTGGAATTACTATTCGGACTCGTTGTGGTAACACTAGCATTTGTATTTGCGCTCACTGAAGCGTCTTTGGAAATAAGAGCAGAATGATCATTGGCATTTCCTAAGGCGGCATCGTTTGCATGATCGACAGCGATCTGGTTATAGTTATCGCCTGCCTTTACGTTGGCCTTAGTATTTGTTTTGGCCTTCGCATCCGAAGCAGTTGTCAACCCTTTCTGTGCCTGCGCTGATGCTTTTGCAGATGCCTGACCCGCTTGAGATGTTGTTGTCTGAACGGTTGTCCTTGTTGCCTGGGTAGTCGCTGTCACAGCTCGTTGGGCAGCGTTAGCGCTCAGTGACGCATTTGCTGCTGCACTCGTAACTGTGCGAACTCCTACCTGGCTAAAACCCGCCAAAGAAATACTCAATGCGAGCGTAGTAATCATCGTTTTTTTACTTGTCTTCATAGATTTACTTGTTTGGTTAAAAAATACATCTTAAGACACAATGAAAAAAATTGTGGCAAAAGACTTCGAGTTTATTTTATTGCTAATCTTAAAAGAGCTTGTTCGTACTGTGGAAAGCAAGAGAAGCTTGTTGCTATATAAAGACCATAGTTGCAAATAAAAGTTTAAAATTCCGGCAAAATTAAACGCTACGTAAAAAATAAATGGGTTGAATTAATTCATCGATGCAAGAACAATTTTGCGGCTAACGACGGTAAGATGACATGTAGCGTATGATCGAGGTTGATCCTAATTTTTCGTCCGCGATGGACACATTGACCAGTCCTTTGATGCCAATGTAGTCTCTTGCAGAACTGTGCAAATAATCTTCGGCATGACTAACAATTCTGTCACGCACCGGGTTGTAATGAATATAATCTATTTTTTCATTCATCATGTCTTCATCATGAAGATCAATATAAACAGAATTAACTGGGGTTTGCCAAACCTGGAATTTATCAAGCAATTTCATCGCGATGCTTGCCTCTTCAAATTTTTTCATTACCCAATTACGTCTTATCTCGGGCTCAGCCACTATATCTTCCAGTATAATTTTAGTAGTGAATTTTTTGAAATCGTCTGCAAGAAGCGACAGACCGAACCCCTGCTTCGTTTGAGCTATCAAATGCAGGTGATTGGTCATTAAACACCAGGCATGCACAGTTAACCCCTTCTTTGCTATAAAATGATTCAGTGATTCAACGATGATCTGCTTAAACACCGGCTTTACAAAAATATCAATCCAATCGACAACGTTAAATGTCAAATAGTAACATGCGTGCCGCTCAGCGATTGAATTGTCTTCAAGAGACATAGTTATTCAGGTTTAAATTTCACAATAGGACAACAAGGCTTGATCTGCCCACCTTATAGCAAATGCCGTTCCGAATAGGCAAAACTTGTAATAAATAACCAATTATCTTTTAATCAGCGTATTAACACGGACCCACGGCACTCAATTTGTACAGCTTCGCTATTATCTTCCCATCCTCTTTATCAATGAAAAGGAAATGGATCAGGTATATCATCGGGGCATTGGTCGCCTTTATTTCTGTATGGATCCTCTTACTGGCCGCTGCCCTTGTCTATGTCAAAATAAATAAGGAAAATATAATTGCGTCGGTCCAGTCGGACATCACTAAAAAAATATCGGGTAAGATAAGTTTTGACGATCTTACGATCGATCCCATTCATAATTTTCCTGGCATTTCTATTGGCGTAAGGAATCTGCATGTACAAGATTCAGACTTTAATAATCATAAAAAAGAGCTTTTATTTGCCCAGCATCTTTACCTGGGCTTTGGTATTTTGGATGTCCTGACCGGCAAAAAGATTCCGGAATATATCAGGCTGACGGACGGCAAAATTATTTTCTTCGCCGACTCCCTTGGGAATAAGAACTGGAAGATCCTTAGGCCGCAGTCAAAATCTCAAGAGAAAATCAGTATAAAAAAAATCGCACTAAAGAACATGAATGTTTCCTTTGAGGACGATGGCAAATACAAGTTTTATAATGTATGGTTTGAAAAATTGAAATGCAATTTGTATGAAGAGAATGAGCAGATCACGTTCAAAACGGACTGCAGGAGCATAATAAAAAACTCATCCTTTAATACCAGGAAGGGGAGCTACCTCACCAACAAAAAATTGGTTGGCGAATGGAAAATCCTTTATGATCGTTCGGATAAAAAGCTTTCCCTAACAAATCAGCTTGCCAGGTTAGACAGACAATCCTATCGTTTATCAGCAAATTTTTTTCTGGGCGCCGATCCCCATTTTACTCTTCATCTTAAAACCAGCAACCTGACCCTGAATGAGGCCGCTTCTATCTTTCCACCTAAAGCAGCTAAAAGAATTGCGAGCTATCATTTATCCAGGCCCTTGCAAAAAGTAGAGGCTCTGTTATCAGGGGAAATGAAATATTTACATTACCCCCTGGCGAGTATTTCATTCTCAGTAAGCGATGCATCTCTTGACATTTCACCTACGCGCTTCGAACATTGCAGCTTCGATGGGCTCTTTAAAAATGAAATCGACTCCTCAAAACCAAGAGACGATAAGAATTCATTTATGCGTTTTACAGAAATAAAAGGTCAATGGGAAAAAAATTCTTTCGATAGCAAGGACATCACAGTGTACAACCTGATTCATCCGTATATCCGGTGTAATGTTCATACGATCTTTGATCTTTCCCAATTGGACAAAGCTATCGCCAGTGGAAGGTTAGATCTCAACAGCGGCAAGGGAGAGGCCACGCTCACTTACGAAGGACCGCTGGAGACGAAGTCCGACACAATCTATAATCTGAATGGGACTGTCAGGATCAATGATGGCGATATCACTTATAACCCACGCAATCTTAATTTCAGAAAAACAGATATCCAGTTAGAATTTAAAAATGGTGACATGCTGGTCAGGAAAATGAACACCACGGCAAACAGCAACAATATCTCTATTCATGGAAGAGTGAATAATTTCCTCAATTTTTTCAACACGGACCCATCCAAGGCGGTTTTTGACTGGAACATCTATTCGCCCCGTATTGATATCAGCGAACTAAGATCTTCCCTTCATAGAAAAACTTCCGCAAAGAAAAAAACTGGATATTCTTTTTTTGAACGACTGAATAACAAAATAGACCGCCTTTTCGATGCCTGCAATGCGTATTTGACGATCCAGGCAGAAAAAGTGATTTATAAAAAGTTTTCCGCAACTAATGTGAGGGGTAATCTTACCTTGACTAACGACATCATCAAGCTCGATAATTTTTCGCTACTCCATGCAGGTGGGTCAATTAATTTCAGCGCTCTTTCAAAAGATAATGGCAATAAGAGCGACCTGGTGCTGCGATCGAAAATGCAAAATGTGAATGTAAAAGAACTTTTCCGCTCGTTCAATAATTTTGGATTGGAGTCCCTGAAATCCGAAAATATTAGCGGCAGTTTCTCTGCCGATATCAGCCTGAGTTCCATGCTGGACGCCGACAACAATCTTTATAAACCTGCCAATAAAGGATACGTTGATTTTTCTCTAAGGAATGGAAAGTTGGAAAATTTTGTTCCCCTGATGGAAATTGACAATAACTTTTTGCAAAAAAGAAATTTGAGCAGCATCAGTTTTGCAGAATTAAAAGACAGGCTTGATTTAAATGGCAATGAGATCCGTGTAAATCGCATGGAGATCCGGTCAACAGCTGCTAGCATGTACGTAGAAGGCGTGTATAGCTTTGCAAATAACACCGATCTGTCCATACAAATTCCGTTGCATGGTCAGAAAAAACATCAGGATAAGATTCCTGAAAATAAAGGACTCAATGCCAAAACGGGAATTAGCATTTTTCTGAGAGCAAAAGATGATAAGGATGGCAAGCTGAAAATTAACTACGACCTTTTTGGCAGGTTCAGAAATAAGAATTAATGCTATTGCTTTGCTACAGTGCCGTCATTGTGATAGTTGTATAACCTGATGACATAAGAGCTTACATTTTTATAAGGTGGTATATATTCTTCAAAAAGTTTCGCCGTATTTGATTCCTTTTTAAAAGAATCATTCAATTCATTCCAGAAATTCACCCAATCAATATCTTTTCCTTGGATGAGATAATCATTCAGATGATCAAGCAGGGGATCGTTAACCGCCATCGATCCTACTTGTTTCGAAGCAATGATATGCACATCAGGATTTAGTTCCATGATTTTTTTCATATTCTTATACCCGCCGCAAGAGCCAAGAATTGCCAGTTTAACCGAAGCGTCAAGATATTTCAGTGTAGCCGCCAGGTGATAACTATGACCGCGGTGAATAAGAATAGAGGGTCGAATTGATTGTTGCTGCAGGTAGGCAGCCAGGGCCTCCTGGGCTGCAAGATCTTTCTCATCTTCATTTTTTAGAGGAAGGTTAGCATAAATTTTTATCGGCTGACCTTGCAATGAACTAATCGTTACCCATGAATCGTTCATGTCGACATCCCATTGCTTCTTATCTCTGAAAAGACTCATGAAACTATTGTACGAGCTCTTTCCATCTTCGTCGCCATAAAAAAGAACCAGCTCAGAAACATTTCCTTTCTTATCCTTTAATGATGAATAAGACAATGCTTTATAATTTGCTGACAGGTTATTGGAGGATGGATCGCTATTTACGAGGTCATATACCCGCTGCAGTATTGAATAAAGTTTGATGCTTTGGTAACGATCGTTCCGCTGGCTTTTTTTTAAACCGGCACTCAATTCCTCCTCTACATATCCGTTAAAAACGGGATCTTTTGATAAAGTGATGAATGCATCTGCCACGTCGACCGCGTTGGCAACGGCTTCTTCTTCATCACTGCTTTCAATATTTCCAATGAACGAGTGGAGCAGGTCCTTCGCCCTTGTATCCGGCATATGATGGAGAAAATCCGTGAGTGTATTGTAAGTGGCGGCAATTCTCATGAACCTTCTGAACTTGTCGTTGTGTACGAGGTTGAGTATGGAATCGGCAGGCCGATCCTTAAAATGCGACATGAGCCTTTTGTAAAGACCCAGGTAAGTTGATGTATACATTTCTTCATCAGCGCTGACAATAATATAATAGATGTCTTGCGGACGAAGCGATTGCACAGATTGAAAACGTTCGGCGTCGGGAGAGGTATGGAGGTCATTGATCTTTTTCACATAAAAATCAAGTGACTTTTCTTCTAATGCATTTAATAACGCTGTTTGGAATTCCGGATCATCACCCTGATCCATTTTTTGCCTGTTGCTCATTACCGTGTTTACCAGCAATTGGAAATAATCGTTCACTTTCTTCCGCCTGCTAAGAACGTCGTCAATCGTCAGTTCATGATAAGCAATTTGTTCAGTGAATGGTGCTAACTCCGACGCCAGGCTATTTGACGAAAATGATAGCAGTTGCTGTACATAAATATTTTTTTGGTTGCGGATACTGTTCGTAACCGTGTTATTTTTTTTCTGGAGGTAGGATAACAATTGCTCCGGATAATTTTCAGCCATAAAAATTATCAGTGAATCAGTGTAGTAAAATCCAGGCTTAGTTTCTAAAAATGAAAAAATATAGTCGGGAGTTTCGACCACTCTTTTGTAAGCGCTGATGTCAGCCATCTGCTGCTTTTCTTCAAATTCCCAAAATGCATTTGCCAATAGCTGGCAGCTTCGCCAATTCAGGTATTTAAAATTTCTATCCACAGCTTCGTCACTTTTTCTGCTGAGCAGATCGTTGAGCGTCTGTTTATATTTTTTTACGATTTCCGGTAAATCAAGCTGGTTTATTTTATCTTCCTTAAGTTGTTCCTGTATCTCCTTCATAAAATAAGAAAGGCTTCGAATGCCTTTGATCCTTTTGTCCCGAGGAGCTGTAGCCAGGAATTGAAGATTATTTTGAAGACTGTTTACGTCATTAATGGCAAATTTTTGCATTCCTTTTTTAATGTTTGCATTCAGCGGCGCCGTCATCAAAAAATCCCTGAAAACTTTTTGTTCATCATCCACGAGTTGCCGGGCTGCTTTAATATCATTAGTGGATGACTGGGCTATGCCAGCGAAATCAAGAAAGGAAATAAACGCAAGGGTCAAAAACGGGAAAATCATTTTCATGGGTAAAACCCTTTTTGGCCTATACCGCATTAAATGTGCCATTACGGCCCTTTGCAAGAAGATTCAGACGTGGAGACCATTTCTAAGCGAGAAAACGTTTGAGACCCAGGAATTCAATTGGCAAGTCCGTTTTGCCCCGTGTCGCCAGGTCGGCAAGTATTTCGCCAATCATTGAAGCAAATTTAAACCCGTGGCCGCTAAAACCGCAAGCTATGGCAACACGATCCTCATGGCCGGGAAGCAAGTCGACGATGAAATCTTCGTCGGGTGAGTTGGCATACAAACAAATCTTGTAGGAAAGCAACGATTCAAAACAACCGGGTAAGTATTTATCCAATACATATTTTAAGTCCTCTTCATCACATGCCATCATCAGCCTATTTACGTGATCCGGATCCGTCGTCATAGCGGGATAATGATGGGCTAATTTCAATCCTGCAGGCTCTCCGAATTCTGACTCGGGTAGGATCGGAAATCCATAATAACAGCCTTGCGTAAAATTATCAGTCATCAACCAGCACGGGAATTCACCGAGCGCGAAATGATCCCACTGTTGCATCCCTGGCGCTGAGGCACTCGAATGTGGCTGTATCCACGCCACAAATTGTCGCGTGACTTTGATTTTTTCTGAAAGAAAGGGGATAATTTTTCCCGCCCAAGCGCCTGCAGTTATAATTAGTTTATTACATCGATATATATTTTTATCGGTGGTGACGACGACACCATCTCCCTCTTTTCTCCATTCACTTACTTTCTCCCTTGTATGAATTTCGGCTCCTTTTTTTCTGGCCTGTTTTGCATAGAGTCTTATCGCATTTTCAGGAGTAATGAAACCGGCCTCAGGTTCAAATAAAATTTCAAAATCACCTGGTATTTTGAATTGAGGAAAACGTTTTGCTGCTGATTCGTTGTCTATATGCTCTAAAGGAATGTTATATAAAGAAGCCGATTGCTTCACGCCTTTCATCAACAAATGTTCAGCGGGACCGAAATAAACAAGACCGGTTTGAAAATAGACCTGGGTTGCCGTTTCCGTCTCCAGGGCTTTCCAATTTTCATACGCTTTTGTTAGCAAGGGAACATAATCAGAATTCTCAAAATAGGCTCTTCGAATGATGCGGCTTTGTCCTGCATGCGCTCCAAATTCATGAGATATATCAAATTGCTCCAGACCCAAAACTTTAAAGCCACGATTGGAAAGATGATAGCAGGTGGAAGAACCCATAGAGCCTACTCCAATTACAATTACATCGAAAAAGGCGCTCATAAAATTTGTGGTCTGTACGACAGCTGAGTTCATCCAGCTATTCTACAATTCTCAGCTTTGCATAATTCAACATTATCTTTTTTTCTCCATTTTGCTCAAACCTAACTGTTGCAATTGGGTTATGTATGGCACCCTCGACTTTTATTACCTGGCCAAACCCAAATTTTTGATGCTCTACCTTTTGGCCCACCTGCAAATTACTCGTATCGCTTGCCTTGAAGTCGGGAGAAGGAATGTGTTCTTTTGTTTGAGACTTAACATTGGGAGTTAAATAAGATGGCTTTGATCTCTCCGCTTTTGATCCTCGACCATCAAGCATAGAAGATTCAAATCCACGATTCATTCTCTCAAATGCTGATTGACTGGCCCAACTATCGAATGCCCCTGATTGATTTCTTATACCGCCACCCGCAAAACTTTTATCCAGGAATTCGCCCGGAATTTCATCGATGAATCGACTCGGCTCATTCTGCACAAGCTGGCCAAATTTGTATCGTGTGTTGGCGTAGGTGATCCACAATTTATATTTGGCTCGTGTTATGACCACATAAAATAATCGACGCTCCTCTTCCAATTCTTCCCTGGTATTAATGCTCATCGCGTTCGGAAAAAGCATTTCTTCCAACCCGCAGGCAAACACACACGCAAACTCCAATCCTTTTGCAGAATGAATGGTCATCACCTTTACAGTGTCAGCATTTGCATCTTTTTCATCTTCGTTTGTAAGTAAAGTAATCTGCTGCAGGTAAGCTCCTAAAGTTTTATCGCCAACTTCTCCTTCTTCGTTGCTGGGGGTTTCTGTGAACTCCTTGATAGAATTCAGAAGCTCCTGGATGTTCTCATATCTCTGGATCGCATCATCGCCTTCCTGCCTGCGATCAAACAGATCCCTTATCAACCCTGACTGCTTACCGACGGCAAAAGCAATATCATAAGCGTTTCTTTTGGGCAGCTCACTCTGAAACATTTTGATCAACGTGACAAAGCTTTCAATCGATTCGAGTGCACCCGCTCTGTAACCGAATTTGGGCGCATTTAACAGCACATCCCACATGCTGGTGTCGTTTTCATTGGCAAACAGTACAGCCTTATCGATGCTGGTTTTACCGATCCCTCTGACAGGATAGTTGATGATCCGTTTCAAACTTTCTTCATCCTTCGGATTTACGATTACACGCAAATAAGCCAATAGATCCTTCACCTCTTTTCGCTGGTAAAAACTGATACCTCCATACATGGTGTAAGGAATTCCCATTCGACGCAGGCTTTCTTCAAAAGCACGGCTCTGGGCATTGGTGCGATAAAGTATTGCAAAATCTTTGTTGTGATAATGATTGCGCAGCTTCTGCTCCTGGATGGTATCCGCAACAAATTTTCCTTCTTCATTATCAGTCATGGTGCGAACCAGCTTTATTTTTTCACCGGCCGCATTTTCTGTCCATAGAATTTTCGGAATTTGTCCTTTGTTGTTTTTGATCACTTCATTGGCAATATTCAATATACTTTGCGTGCTGCGATAGTTCTGTTCCAGCTTCACCACCTTTACATCTTCATAGTCTTTCTGAAACTGCAAAATATTTTGAATGGTGGCACCACGAAAACTGTAGATGCTTTGCGCATCATCACCAACAACACAAACATTTTCGTGTTGCGCACCCAATAATTTTATGACGGCGTACTGCGCAGGATTAGTATCCTGGTATTCATCGATCAAAATAAACTGAAACTTGCGCTGATATTTGCTCAGGGCCTCGGGGATCTTCGTGAGCAGTTCATAAAACTTCAGCAGGAGGTCATCAAAATCCATGGCGCCGTTTTTAAAACAGCGTTTCACATACGCCGAATAAATCTGTGAAGTAGCAGGTCGGTTGGCCCGCATGTCTTCCTGTTGAATGTAGTAATCTCTTGCATACTCTTCCGGCCCTACCAATGAGTTTTTAGCGGAGGAAATGCGGTTGTAAACCGTGGACGGTTTGTAGTGCTTGTCGTCAAGATCCAATTCGTGAATAACCGTTTTGACGACTGCCTTTGCATCATCAGTGTCATAAATCGTAAAGTTGTTGGGATACCCGATCTTGTCCGCTTCTATCCGAAGTACTCTTGCAAAAACCGAGTGGAACGTTCCAATGTATAAATTGCGGGCTTCATTGTTACCTAAGATCTTTTCCACTCGCTCCTTCATCTCCTTGGCGGCTTTATTTGTGAAGGTAAGAGCGAGTATGTGGAATGCATCTACACCATTTGCCATCAGGTGGGCAATGCGGGTGGTGAGCACCTTAGTTTTTCCACTCCCAGCACCAGCCACGATCATTAAAGGTCCATTGACGTGGAGTACGGCTTCACGCTGCCTTTCATTCAAACCCGCTAAGTAATCGATCATAGCTGCAATTTACATTCTTAGGCCGTGACGACAGAAGATATTTCACACATCACCCAAACTATTTTTCCCCGATCATTGATCGAAATTTTGCACAAATGCGTATAAATTAAATTTTCCTTTTTTAGACTCTACCTGCACCATTTGTCTTAACGCTGTTTTATTGACGCCTTTCATTTTTTTCTGGACCAATAAATGCCAGGCTTTATCGGTTAACAGTGATAAACGCCTTTGCTCATTTCTATCTTCTTTTGAGCAATCATTAAGCACCCGTGTCAATTCACGAATTCCTTTTTTTTCTGTTGAAACCGTTTTTATCACTGGTATTTCGTGAGAGGTTTTATGAAAGGCAGGAGCTATCATAAGGCGGAGATTTTTTTCAAACAGGTCAGCGCCCGGCCTGTCACTTTTATTGATGACAAAAATATCTGCGATCTCCATTATCCCTGCCTTCATGGTTTGTATCTCGTCGCCACTTTCAGGGATCATGACGACAACAGTAGTATCAGCAACGCCCGCAATTTCAATTTCACTTTGGCCAACCCCTACGGTTTCAATAATGATCTGATCAAACCCAACTGATTTTAGAACATCGGTTATCTCTATGATTTTTGGACTCAACCCACCTAATGACCCTCTTGTTGCCAAAGACCTGATAAAAACGTTTGGATGTGTATACCATTCGCTCATGCGAATACGGTCACCTAGCAGCGCACCGAGATTGAAAGGCGAAGAGGGGTCAACACAAAGCACGGCGACCCGTTTATTTTCCTTGAGCAATTCACCGACCAATGCGTCCACCAATGTGCTTTTACCCGCCCCGGGTGGGCCCGTGACGCCGATCACGCTTGTCGAGTTGCTGGTTGCAACAGCCAGCATTATATCTTCATAGCCCTTGTGTTCATTTTCAATAAATGAAATAGCCCGCGCTAATGCTTTTGTGTCACCATTTCTTATTTGTTGGATTAACTGCTCGTGCATGGGTTCAAATTGATTTTCGAGCATAACTTTTATCTTATACCCGTAACTTGCCTTTAGCAAAAATAACATGAACGATGTAAGAAAAGGTAAGATTGGTTCGTCACGAAAGCTAGTCATTTTCATCAGCATACTCATTATGCTGAGCGGTCTTTTATTTTCAAGAATGTTGTTATCATTGGGCTTAACAGTTTTCGCAGGCGCATGTCTTGTTCACAGAAATATAACGGATCAACTAAAAACTTTCTTTTTTTCTCCCTTGCTTTGGTCAATGAGTTTATTACTTCTCTTACCATTGGTCTCTGGTTTTTGGAGTCAAGATATTGCTACATGGTCCCAAATACTTCGCATCAAACTACCCCTTCTGTTATTGCCGGTTTGTTTTGCAGGGCTCAATTATTTCACGGACAAGGATTGGCAAAGAATTGCATTTGCGTTTTTGATCCTCGTCATCGTGGGCACGGGCTGGAGTTTGTGGCGTTATCTTGAAGACGCAAACTCTGTTCAGGAAGCATATTTAAGAGCGCAGACGATTGAAACGCCGCTCGGCAATGATCATGTCCGATTTAGTCTGTTAGTTTCGATCGCTACACTCACCTCCGGATTTTTATTGCTAACTAAAGGAAAAACGTTTCAAAGGCGAATTGTTGTTGCATTGCTTGCCATAACATTTATTCTTGTCGCTTACTTGCACGTGTTAGCAGCAAGAACAGGCTTGATTTGTTTCTACTTCAGCACACTCGTTTTTATTATCTGGGTACTCTGGCGTCAAAGAAAAATACCGCGCTACTCCTGGCTGCTTTTCATAGTATTACTATTGCCATTTATTTCCTGGATGGCATTTCCAACTTTTAAGAACCGGATTAGCTATATAAAATACGATCTTTCATTTTTAAAAAATGATAACTACCGCAGTGGCTCGAACGACGGAAACAGGTTAATATCGATCAAAGCAGGCTGGCGGCTGCAAAACAATCACCCATTGACAGGAGTAGGGTTCGGCGATATAAAAAATGAAACAGACAAGCTGTATCAGCGAAAATATCCTCAAATGATCAAAGCCGACAAAATTTTACCTTCCAGTGAGTGGATGATCTATGGTGCGGGCACGGGGTGGCCCGGATTTATTTTATTTTCAATGGTGATGCTGATCCCTTTTTTCATCGCACCACTTCAAAAACAAATTGCCTGGCGGTTGTTGAATATTTCTATCGTACTAAGTTATGTTTTTGATATAGGCCTGGAAGTGCAATACGGCGTGTTTATCCACGCTTTCATTTTGTTGTGGTGGTACAAATGGCTGGGCTCCGTGCCAAAGTTCCACGAGATTGCAAAGAATAATGAGTGAAAGATATATAATTAACTTTTCGAAACGTGTCTGCTGACAGTTCTGCCGACAGGCAGGCTTTGGCATTTTTCAACGCTTGAAACTATGTTCGAATGCAAAAAATCTCTGTAGTGATCATATGCAAAAATGAAGAAGAGGAAATAGGGCGTTGTCTTCAAAGTCTAATCGAACTTACGGACGACGTTGTTGTCCTCGACAATGGGAGCACAGATAACACTAAAAATATTGTTCGCGATGCCGGCGTTCGGCTGGTTGAAGAAAGCTGGGAAGGGTTTGGAAAGACAAAGAACAAAGCCACAACCTTTGCCAGGTATGACTGGATACTAAACCTTGATGCAGATGAATCCATTGACGCTGAATTAAAAAATTCCTTGTTGAGTCTGCCATTGGACGACCGGGCAGAAGTTTTCGAAATAAAATTTAAAAATTTTCTTGGCAATAAACATTTGCGCTTTGGAGAGTGGGGAGGCGACAAGCACATACGATTGTTCAATCGCTCCCATGCCAACTGGAATGAAGCCATCGTACATGAAAGCCTGCACTTACCTCAGAATTCCAGGATCAGAAAGTTGAAAGGAAATATTCTTCATTACACCGCAAAAAACGCGGCTGAGTTTGCCGATAAAATGTTGCGTTATGCATTGTTGAATGCAAAAAAATATTCCGAACAGGCGATAAAATCTTCATGGATAAATATCTGCCTGGCACCTATATTTTCTTTTATAAAATATTATGTTTTTAAGCTTGGCTTTTTAGACGGATTGGAGGGTTTTATTTGTGCAAGAATGAGTTCTTATTATACGTTTGTAAAATATGCACGATTATTGGAATTAAATAAAGCGAAAAGTCAAAAGTCAAAGGTCAAAATTTAACTCGTGATGTGTGTTTCACTTTTTCCGTTTGACGTTTGACTTCTTAATTTTGGGTATGACCAATTTTATTCCAATATTCCCTCTTGGCATTGTTGTTTATCCGGCTGAAAATCTAAACCTCCACATTTTCGAGCCGCGCTATAAACAACTGATCAACGAATGCAATGCTCAAAAAAAGCAATTCGGAATTCCTACCGTCGTTAAAAAGCGCTTACAGGACTATGGATCGTTAGTAGAACTGGTTGAAGTAACCAAAGTCTATGAGAACGGTGAAATGGATATTAAAACAAAAGGCTCAAGGATCTTTCGCATCCTGGAAGTGATAAAGGAAGTGCCGGATAAATTTTACAGTGGAGCCATTGTAAACTACCCGGACACCAAAGAGGAAGGCAACCGCGAGTTAATGAAGAGAGTAGTGAACAGCATCCGTGAACTTCATAAGCTGCTGAAGATCGACAAAAATTTCGAAAAGAAAGATGAAGATCTCAAGGCGTATGATGTCGCGCACCATGTAGGATTGTCGTTGGAAGAAGAATACGAAATGCTTCACCTGTTGGACGAAAGACAGAGACAGGAATACTTAAAAAGGCATCTTGCCAAGGTCATTCCCCTTGTGGCCGAAATGGAACAATTAAAAGGCAAGATCAAACTGAACGGCCATTTCAAAAACCTATCTGGTTTAGGATTTGAATAATGAGTGATGAGTAATGAGTGGGAACCACTAACCCCTGACTACCCATTGATTTTTTTCTCAACTCATTACTGATTACTCATTACTCATTTCACTACTTTTGCCGCCTAAACAAAAGAGCTTGGCTTCCATAACCATTTGTTTTGACTTTGGGAACACCAGATTGAAGGCAGCATTATTTGTTGATTCAGCATTGGAAGAATTAATAGTGTTACAAGATGGATCTTTGGAAACAGTCAGGGTTCTGATTGACCGGTTTAAGCCACAAAAAACAATTCTTTCATCGGTGATTGATCATGACGCGCAGATCGAAAAACTTCTGACTTCAACAACCAAGTTCCACAAGCTGAATCACCTTTCAAATCTTCCATTCACTACACCGGTCGGCAAACCAGAAACAATTGGAGCTGATAGATTGGCGTTAGCGGCGGCGGCTGTTTACTCTTATCCCGGGAAAAATAATCTTGTCATTGGCCTGGGTACGTGCATTACTTACAACTTCATTAATAAATTCAATGAGTTTATTGGAGGAGCAATATCACCGGGCCTCGAGATGAGGCTCAAATCATTGAACCACTACACTGCTAAATTGCCTTTGGTAAAACCAGATTGGAATGTTTCGATGATTGGTTATGATACAAACACAAACATTCTCTCAGGAGTTGTGATTGGAGTGGCGAAAGAAATAGATGGATTTGTAAATGCATACAATGAAAAGTTTGGGAACTTTAACGCGCTTTTAACCGGGGGTGATACAGGCATTTTGGGTTCCCATTTAAAAAACAAGATATTTGCGGACCCCGAACTAATTTTTAAAGGACTATATGCGATCAGTGAAGTCAACAACCCTTAGAAATCTGCTTATGGCCTTTGGCTTACAGCTTGCTCTTTGCAGTTTTTTAAATGCCCAGGATAATTCACCTTACTCAAGATATGGCTTAGGGGATCTGGCTCCAAATACAAATATTGTAAACCGCGGCATGGGAAGTTTTTCAGCTGCGTATGCTGACCCACTGTCTGTGAACTTTAATAACCCTGCCTCTTATTCTGCATTCTTTTCTTACATCGAGCAGAAATCAAAAAGATCTGCCTCCGGGAGAGTTTTATTTGACGTGGGGTTGAACTTCGACAATCACACGTTGCGTGAAGGCAATACAGCGAACAAATTTACAAGCAGCAATGCGCTGTTCTCTTATATGCAATTAGGCATTCCTCTGAGAAGAAATTGGGGATTAAATTTTGGGTTGCGACAACTATCGAGGATAAGCTATAAGATCAATCGCATTGAACGTTTATACGATCCCATTACCGGCTTATCCATCGACAGCGCCATCTCGGAGTTTAGTGGTGATGGCGGCTCTTTCCTGGCAACAACAGGAACCGGATTTGCCATTAAAAACTTCAGCATTGGTATCAACTTCGGTTATTTATTCGGCAAAAAACAATATGCTACAAAACGGGCCTTTATCAACGATACCGTGCAATACAACAGTTCAGAACATTCGACTCAATCATCCTTTGGAAATTTGTATGCAAATGCAGGCATCCAATATAAGATCGATCTGAATAAAAAATTGGTGTTACGCCTCGGGGCTTACGGAAATTTGAAACAAAATCTCAACGCCGAACAGGACATTTTGAGAGAAACTTTTGTGCGCACTCAAAGTGGCGACGTGCAATTGGATAGTGTTTACCAGCAAAAAAATGTCAAAGGAAAAATTATTTATCCTTCCGGGTATGGCGTTGGTTTTGTCCTTGAAAAAAAAGCTGACATTCAAAATAACAAGTACGGCAACTGGCTGGTTGGGTTAGACTTTGTTCAGAACAATTGGAACGAATATCGTTTTTATGGCGCAATGGACTCCGTGCGGAACAGTTGGGAACTGAGATTTGGTGGCCAGGTGAGGCCAGAGCCCAAAAAAAATTATTTCAGTAATGTGGCCTACCGCGCAGGTTTCGTTATTGGACAGGATTATATTCAAGTCGAAAACAAGCTGCCTCTATGGGGACTGAGTTTTGGAATGGGTCTTCCATTGGCGAATTACAATCAACTGGCAAGAGCACAAGCCTCTATTATTAATCTTTCACTGGAATACACAAAACGCGGCAACAATAAAAATTTACTCAAAGACAATTTTTTCCGGATCTCAGTGGGTCTTTCATTGAGTGATCTTTGGTTTATCAAGAGGAAGTATGAATAAATGGTTCGTCAAAAATATTTGCAGTGCCAGATTTTTTCTCCAATAAGCCCAAAAAAAATAAGAACCATAAATCCCGTTCATGGGAAAAGACGCAGCACGTAGCGGTCCCTCGGCAAGCTCAGGACAGGGGTGGGATGAGTATGAAAGCAAATCTCTTTTTTATAACCACTGTATTATTCGGCTGCACTTTCTTTGCTGGTTGTGAGAATGATGAAAAATTGATCGAAGACTGGTCCAAAAAGAAACTGATGGTGGAGGAAGGAAAAAATATTGAAAGTTATTTGAGCCAGGAAAGTAAGGTAAAAGCAAAGCTTACTGCGCCACTGATGCTACGGTATGAGTCTGACACAATCGTGGTAGAATTTCCGAAAACTCTGCATGTGGACTTTTATGATGACAGCACAAAAATTGAAACATGGCTTGACAGTAAACATGGAAAATATTTTGAGAGCACGAACAAAGTGTACCTGTGGGATAGTGTGGTGGTGATCAATATCAAGGGAGACACCTTAAAGAGCTCTGACTTGTGGTGGGATCAGAACACAAAATTATTTTACACCGATAAATATGCAGAATATCGAACAAAAGATAAACAGATATTTCCCAGTCAAGGCCTTGAAGCCACGCAGGATTTCAGAAGAATAACTTTTAAACAACCCACGGGAATTTTGCGTGTTTCCAATAAAAATTTTCCGCAATAAGCCTATAGAAAAAAATGGAAAAGCCCCTCATAAATTATGCGGGGCTTTTAAATACCTTTTCAGGTCGAACCTTAACACTGTCGGTGTTTTTCAGGTTGCGGAATTTCTTCCTTAAGGTAAAACAGGTTTCAATTGGATACTTGGACTTAAACGGGACTTATTGTTTCAAGGAAAGTTGATTGATGCGATCTTTGGTTTTTCAGGGAATCGGAAATTATTTTTTAACGGACGTTAGATGGTTTTTTCAATCGGATACCAGATCTCGTATCAATCAACTTCGAATCAAAAGTAATCTTCACAATTTCTTAGCACAAGAGAAGAACTGCTTATTCTCACAACTGTTGAATTTACTGTTGGCCTAGTAAATATTCGAAATAAAGATTAATCCAGATCAATTACTTCGTTTTACTATCTTCATTATCAACAATCATACTTTCATGTCTTTTAAAAATACAACGATACTGGTAACGGGATCAAGTCGTGGGATAGGCAAGGCCATTGCCCTGAAATTGGCAAAAGACGGAGCCAATATCGTAGTTGCTTCTAAAAGCGTTGAAGAGAATCCAAAACTCGGGGGTACGATTTTCTCTGCAGCAAAGGAAATTGAAGAAGCTGGCGGCAAAGCATTGCCACTGCAGTGTGATATAAGGTTCGAAGACCAGGTCAAAACGTTGATCGATCAAAGCATTGAAAATTTCGGAGGCATTGATATTTTAATAAACAATGCGTCGGCCATTTCTTTGACGAGCACTGAGCAAACGGAAGCAAAGCGCTTCGACCTGATGCATAGTATTAATGTAAGAGGAACGTTTCTTGTGACAAAAGCCTGCATCCCCTTTTTGAAAAGATCGGCTAATCCGCACATTCTCACTTTATCTCCGCCGTTGAATTTGAAACCGAAATGGTTTGCAAACCACGTCGCTTACACAATTTCAAAGTACAACATGAGTATGATGACAATTGGTTGGGCGGAGGAATTTAAGAAAGATAAAATTGCGGCTAACTCCCTATGGCCGAGGACAACGATCGCAACGGCGGCCATTAAAAACTTGCTGGGAGGAGAGGCCCTAATGAAAATGAGTCGAACACCGGAGATCCTTGCGGACGCAGCCTATTATATCTTAAAACAGCCTTCCACTGAATGCACGGGAAATTTATTTATTGACGAAGATGTCCTTGCCAGGGAAGGCATTACTGATCTGAGTAAGTATTCGGTCGTTCCCGGTGCTCAGTTATATAACGATTTGTTCGTGTAGAGTGGAAACACTGAGCATTACCGTGCTTTGTACAGCCACAGAAGCACAGAAACACTGAAGGTTTTCGCTCTATATCGCGACAAGAACACGTCTCTGCGCTTCACTATCTCTGTGGCATATAGCTATTTTTAACTTAGAAAAGAAGCGCCGTTGGATAAAAAAACTCCCTTTCTGTGCTTCAGTGCCTCTGTGGCATTTAGCCGTTTTCAAATTAAAAACGAAGAGACCATGGAAAAGCAAAAGTTCGATCTGGCAAAATATCCTTTACAGCAAGAGACAGATTTAATACTCCGCATCGCGATTGATATTCATAAAACGCTCGGAGCTGGTTTTTTGGAGATAGTTTACAAGGATGCCTTTGAATATGAAAACCGAAAACAAAACATTATTTACGAAAGAGAAAAAGAATATCTAATACACTATAGAGACGCGATCTTACCACATCGGTTCTATGCGGATTTTGTGATATTTGGTAAGGTGATCGTCGAGATCAAAGCGAAAGAGGGCGGGATTGCTGAAGAAGATTATGCGCAAACACTGAATTATTTGAAGTGTTCCGGTTGTAAGGTGGGTCTGATTCTAAACTTTGCAAAAATGAAACTCGAAATTAAAAGAGTTGTTTTTTAGAATGGCCACTGACGCACAGAAACACTGAAAATCTCTGAGCTTCAGTGACCTCTGTGGCAATTTAGAATTTATTCTTCTTCCCTCTTCTCCGGCCGCATCATGGGAAATAATAAAACGTCCTGGATAGATGGTTGATCTAACAACAGCATGCAAATACGGTCGATTCCAAACCCGATTCCCGAGGTAGGAGGCATGCCATATTCAAGGGCACGCAGAAAATCATAATCGATGTACATAGCCTCTTCATCACCCCGTTCCATTAACTTCAGTTGCTCTTCAAAACGCTCACGCTGATCGATCGGATCGTTCAGTTCACTGTAGGCATTTGCAATTTCTTTTCCATTCACGAGCAGCTCAAATCGTTCAACCAGGCCAGGTTTGCTGCGATGCTTTTTTGTAAGAGGACTCATTTCGACGGGATAGTCAATGATAAATGTTGGCTGCACAAAATGATCCTCGCATTTATCACCAAAAATTTCATCGATCATTTTTCCTTTGCCCATCGTGTTATCAACATGCACGTGCAATTGTCGGCAGACATCATGAACCTGCTGCTCATCCATACCGGATATGTCAAAGCCCGTGTATTCTTTGATCGCATCGTACATGCTAATACGCTGGTAAGGAGCCTTGAAATCAATTTCTTTTCCCCGTCCGACCGGGTCATCCGGGCGGGCTTCAACCATCACCTTTGTCGTACCGTTCACAGCGAGCGCTGTTTTTTCCATTAGTTGTTCTGTTATTTCCATCATCCACAAGTAATCTTTGTAAGCCACATAAAATTCCAGCACGGTGAATTCGGGATTGTGTGTGCGATCCATCCCCTCATTACGAAAATTTCGACTGAACTCATAGACCCAATCAAATCCGCCGACTATTAATCTTTTCAAATAGAGTTCGTTCGCGATGCGCAGGTACATAGGAATATCCAGCGCATTATGGTGCGTGATAAAAGGCCGGGCAGCAGCACCGCCGGGAATAGATTGCAAAACAGGTGTGTCAAGTTCCAAAGCGCCATGTCCATTTAAAAAATCCCGCATGGCATTGATCAACCTGGCTCTTTTGGTGAATGTTTCTTTTACCTGCGGATTAATGATGAGATCAGCATAACGCTGACGATATTTAAATTCCGGGTCAGTGACGGCATCAAAGGTTTGTCCTTCTGCTTCCTTCACAATGGGTAAAGGCTTCAGGGATTTTGTTAGCAGCGTCAACTCTTTAACGTGAATAGAGGTTTCGCCTGTTTTTGTTTTAAATACGAAACCCCTGACTCCCACAATGTCTCCAATATCAATTAACTTTTTCCAGACCACATCGTACAAACTTTTATCCTCGCCGGGGCAAATGTCATCTCTGCGGATGTATAATTGGATCCTTCCTGTTGAGTCCTGGAGCACGGCAAAATTTGCCTTCCCCATATCGCGCACACTCATAATGCGGCCTGCAACGCAAACGTCGCGAAAACCGGCACTCTGCGCGTCGTCCTTTTTTTCTTCCGTAAAATTTTCCTTAACAAATCGGGCGTTGTTGTTAACCGGGTACAATGACGCGGGATAGGGTTCAATCCCCATCATGATTAATTCAGCTAATTTTTCTCTTCTTATTTCTTCCTGCTCGGACAAATGCGGTAACTGCATCAATAAGATTTATTGAAGCGCAAAAGTAGGAATTGCAAGCAGGAAAACAAAAGCTGCATCTTTTCAGATGCAGCTCCATGCTGATTTATCAAAATTTAATTTCTTGGTAATTTTTCATTCCCTTAAACTTGGACATTCGCCAACTTCGCAAGATCCAAAAAACTATTGCTTAATCAACTTGAATGTTGTCCTATTATCTCCTTGCTCAACTTCAACCATATAAATACCCGGAATAAATCTGTCACCGAACCGATAGTCTTTGTTAGAAGAACCATTGGCAGTATACACCTGTTGGCCATTGGCATTATACACTTTTATTAAAACACCTTCATTGTTTCTATTGTACGCAGCACGAAGAGTGAAATAATTGTTGGACGGATTGGGCCACACTTTCGCTTCGACCCCGATGCTATTAACTTCAGGAAGCTGTTTGCTTTCACTCTTCGTTACGGCACCGGTGCATGGGTGGGGTTGCACAAAAGTCAGGTTGTTATTGGCGTTATCAAATGCGGTTTTGAGACAGTCCAAATAATTCCGGTCGGGATCTTTGCCATCCACCGTCGTTCTATACCATAAATAATAATTTGTGGTCCAGACTAAGTTGTATACGTTCATAAAGTTGCCCCACCAGCTACAACCAGGAGTATAGATATAGCTGTTATAACCGTCCACATAACCCAGTTCCATACTTAAGAACATAGCGGCTAGTTGTGCTGACAACATGTAAGTCATATTCTTCGAATTAGCTCCCATCATCCACGTTCTTAACTGAGCATACGTATAGGGATCGAAGTCTGTCCCGTCAGCATTTCGCAGGCCCAAGTAGCGCAGCCACCACAATGCATCTTCCAACTTCCCTGAATTATTTAACGCACCCTCACCATTCTTGCTCGTCCAAAAACCCATTCCTTTAGCTCCTCCTGCACCAATGCAAACATTCCCAAAATTGACCGTGGCATTGCTGCTGAAGACGTACACATATTGAGAATCGATTAGCGAAGAGTAGTAACCTGAAGGCACATTTTCTTTCACAACATAAATGCCGTCGGGAATATTACTGAAAGCAGCCTTGCCATCACTTCCCGTAGTTTGTGTTTGCGTAATACCATTGCCCGTTAAAGTAAATGCTACTCCGCCCATTGGCTCCTCACCATAATCAGGATAACCATTTACATTGGCGTCATAAAACTTATTTACACAAACACCATTCGTAATAACTTGTGTGTAGGCGTAATGATAGCAGTCAGAATGATAATAAGTGAATACCACTTTAGCAGAATAACAAAGATCCAAGGGAATATTAGCACCATCGCGTTCTCCGTAAAGCCCGTAATTTTCATTCCATGAATTGTTGACGGTGATTTTATACTCCCAGTGTCCGGCAGGAATATATAAAGTATCCACCCATGTCCCGTAAATCGGATCGTATGTCATGCGAGTGTTGCCGCAATCAGGCTGCCAATCACCAGAGCAACCGACTTCACTTTGGAAGGAACCGGCAATAACAACTGTATTGGGTTGAGAATTTAAATTATACGACGACGTTACAACATGCGTTAAAGGGTTATAGGTAAAATGGACTTTTGTTGTGTTACATGGAATGTAAATGCTATAGTTACCACCGTTTGGAATCCCATCGACGCCAAAATTGTTACCAGACCAATCGTTGTTTAATATTGCACGGTATTCGTAATAGCCAGGAGGAATGCTCAAATCATTTTCAAACTGGCCAGTTCCAGGTACGTAATAAAGCGCAGTGTTGGTGCAATTGGCGTCCCAGTCGCTGCTACACCCCAATTCATCCTGGAAAGAACCCGCAAGCACAACCTGTGGTAAGCAACTGGAAGAAAAACCACTGGCAATGGGTGATGTTGTTACCAAATGGGTTTCGGGATCGTAGGTAAAGGTTATTAAAGTTTCTGCCGCAACATATAAGTTAATATTTGCCCCGAATAGTATACCGTTTTCTCCATAATTTACGTCCCAACTCCCATCAATAGCTACTTTGTATTGATGACAACCGGCTGGGATAATAAAACTGCCTGTCCACAAACCTGTGGATGAATTATAGGTGAGTGCCGTGTTATCACAGTCTGGCATCCAGTCGCCACTGCATCCCAATTCGCTTTGAAAAGTGCCCGGTATGACTACTTTAGTTTGTGCCAAACTGTGATTAAGAAATAAAATCGAAAAAAAGATAAAGCCCATGAAATGCATCTGGCTCGTCATAATTTTTTTCATAATTACCTCCGGTGGTTTTGCTTAAAATTTTTTATTGACATCTGCAGTAGATGAATGTCAAAACTTTCCCCTCCAAAAAACCCAAACCAAACTATAAGCTCCTTCTTCAACGGGCGGCGATCTAAAATCTAAAAACTCACATAAAGGACTCCATTCGTCACTTGCAATTTTACTGTTTCGCCTGAAAAACTTGTTCCTTGTAACTCCCCCTCGAATCTTCCTTTCATTGGGCGAGAAAAATCTCATAGATTCATGTGCAGGGAAATTGCCGGATACAATTGGTTGCTAAACCCATTGTTCTGAATGACCACGTATCTTTCTATTTTGAAATAAGTTGAAATAGCCATTGACTTCCTCTTATTGCGGGCTGAAGCGACGAATAAGGGAATGCTGCCAACCATTGATGCCAGACCTGTATAGAAGACTATCTCGCCGGCAACAAATGACCGGTCGTCGTGGCCCGAGGTAAAGACTGTTCCAAATTCATCGTATACCGAATGTATTCCAATAGCAAGGCCCGTGACAGCAAGTGCGGCGCCTCCGCCCAGCATTATCCATGCCGCAGTTTTCTGGTGCTTACTCTTTTTGATATAATCTTCAAGGGATAAATTCTGTGTAAAATGTGTCTGTTGACAGAAACAGTTCGCAGCAATGATCAACGGCATAATGAAAACAATGTTTCCTTTCATGGTGGTCAGTTTAGTTTTGTTTATAAATCAATTCTTAATGAAACCGCAGGATAAGACATGTTGATCACATCGGCTTGGTGTACAACAGGAATTCGCTCCATTTGAAAATACCCGGAAACCGCCATGCCTTTTCTTTTATTTTTTCCCGAAGCAATAAATAATGGAACACTCCCAAGAATAGATGCGCCGCCGATCGCAAGCAGCACGTCTCCACCGCTGCTGTTCCAGTTAGACGCATCGACAGCTACACCGGCTGCCGCCAGGCCCGCGCCGCCTGCAAGCATTATCCAGGCCGCAGTTTTTTGATGTTTGCTTTTCTGTAAATAGTCGCTGCTCGTAAAGCTCTGCGAAGGCTTGGTCTGTTGGCCGAATGTTATGGCCGACATTGATATGAAGCCCAAGCAAATGATTATCCTTTTCATAAAAATGTTATTTCGATTTTTATAAATGAAAATGGTTCGGGCAGGAAAGTCTGATGAAATGCCTTTATAGGGAGCAGTTCAAATATCCAATTGGTCGGATAGAAAATAAATTGAGAATAAGTTTACTCTGTTTTTGGTTTGTTTGAACGCTAATCCTAAGCTAACACCTTTTTCCTCTCTTTCATAACTGAATTTTGCAGTTAGGCGTTCTCAATTGACAATTTTTGCCAAACGAGGGTTATCCGGACCAGCGCCGAGCAATCACGACACTTCAACTTAAGACCAGCAAATTCATAATTCCACCATTATATAGGGTCGACAATTATTCACCTAACCCAACATGGTTCAGTTTTTCATCGATCATCGATGAAACCAAGAATCCATTGCCAGTCGTCTTTTCCTTCTTATAATAAAAGGCAATAACTTTTTCGGATATTTTTTTGTCCTTGTGCGGGGTGGTTCCAAAAATACGATCCCACCAGCTCGTGGTGATTCCAAAACAGGTATCGGGCTCTTTGCAATGATGAACAACATGATAACGCACAAGCACAGGGAAAATCTTTTTTGCCCATTTCTGGTGAAGAAAATAGTGCATCTGGAAAAACCAGAATATTCCCGTTCCCATCCCTGCAAGGATCATCACGTATGAATTCAGCCACAAGGAAAGGCCAACAAGTGAGCATACGATAAACATCATAATAATGCGCTGTGTCGCCGATATGCTTATTTCAGTTGGATGAGTATGATGATGATGGTGTCGTTGAACAATCGAATTGTTTTTATCAACGTCTTTTGCATGATTCCAGAAACGGTGTAATACGTACTCGGCAAACGTCCAGATGAACCAGCCTGTAAAAAACAAAAGAGATAGAAAGGCAGAATTACTAAATCTGTTACACTTAACGATCAAATATGGAACAGGCGCAAGCATCAGAAAAAAAACCGTAAAACACTTGATGTGTTGATGTGCCTGAAGTTTCTTAGAAATAGAAGAAGGTTTCATAAACTAAATTTTTGATGCGGTCTTATAACTTTAATTTTTTTGTTTATTGATCCTCACACCAAATTATTTCGTAACGAGGCCGTTTTATAACTGAATTTTGCGGTCTGTCCTTCCAGGTTGGCAATTTTTACCAATCAATCAGTGTGTGATGAAGTAATCTTTAAAAAAAACCCGTACCTTAAAAGAAATAAACTGAAAGTTGCAGTTTCTGCAAAAACTTTATTTTAGATCACCTCAACCAGATGCCCATGCCTTCGAACCAGGCCCAGGAGCTTTTATTTCAACGAATAAAAGAGCTGATGCCGCCGGCAGCTTCTCTTACGGATGTGGTGTCTGAAATTCTGCACGTAAGCACGGACAGTGCATATCGGCGCATCCGTAGTGAAACCCCGCTTGTGCTGGAAGAAGCAAAACTACTTTGCGACCGTTTTCATCTTTCACTTGACCAGATGTTACAGATTAAAACTAATTCTGTTCTTTTTGAGAACGTCCGCATCAATAATCAACAATATTCCTATAAGAAATACCTTGATGATCTAATTAGCGGCATGAAATACGTCAGTAGTTTTGATCAAAAAGAAATTTTTTATCTGACTAAGGATATCCCTTTCTTTCACAATTTTTATTTTAAGCCTTTAATAGCCTTTCGCTATTTTTTTTGGATGAAAACCATTTTACAGCATCCCGATTTTATTACAAAGACGATCGATCTCAATGCCGTCCCTGCTGAAATTGAAAGTCTGAGCAGGGAGTTAGCAAGGTTTTATACCCAGATACCTTCAACAGAAATCTGGAATACCGAATGTATTAACAGCGCCATTTCGCAGATTGAGTTTTATAAGGATAGTGGTGTTTTTTCTTCTGCGGCCGATATTAAATTAGTTTATGAGGCTTTGAAGGAAACAATATTGCACCTAAAAACCCAGGTTGAATATGGCTGTAAATTCTTGCCAGGAGAAAATCCACTCTCAAAAAAGGAAAACTTTAATTTTTTTTACAACAGGGTGATACTCGGTGACAATACGATTTTTATTACAACCGACGGTGTACGAACTGCCTACCTTAACTATGATGTGCTGAATTATATGATGACCCGCGATGAAAACTTCTGCAATCACTGTCAGGAAGACCTGCACAACCTGATGCGACGTGGCACCGTTATCAGCCAAACGAGTGAGCGGCAACGAAATATTTTTTTTGGGATCTTGCTGGCAAAGATTGAAGATCGCCAGCAAAAATTATAAAGCTAAATATGAACGCTTCAGAACTTCAATTGAAACTCTTCCAGGTAATCAAGAGCAGTATCCCTGATCATGTGTCTTCAACAGAGGAAATTGCTAAAGTACTTGACGTAAGCGCGGATAGCATATACAGGCGCATGCGTGGAGAAAAAACTATCTCATTGGAAGAGCTTTACAAACTCTGTTCTCATTACAAGATCTCTTTGGACCAGTTAATGAATTTGGAAACAGGCGCATTCTTGTTCCAGGGAAATTTTCTGAACAGTAAAACTTTTCGGTTCGATGATTATTTGAAAGGCATCATCCGGGACCTTAGTTACATGAACAGTTTTAAAAATAAAGAACTCTATTATCTCTGTAAGGACGTGCCAATTTTCAATCACTTTTACTTCAGGGAAATCGCCGCCTTCAAATATTTTTTCTGGATGAAAACCATTTTTCATTTTCCTGAATTTGAACACCGCCGTTTCAGTTTTGACGCCTATTCAGATGAATTAAATGAACTAGGTGAGAAAGCGCTGTCTCTTTATAATCAATTACCGACTACAGAACTTTGGAACGTAGAAAATATCAACATTGCGATCAGGCAAATAGAATTTTATCGTGACGGCCAAATGTTTGAATCCGACAGGGACATTCTAAAGCTTTACGAGACCTGGGAAAAGGTGATTGACCATGTAGAAAAACAGGCCGAGCGAGGATATAAATTCAAATATGGAGACCCCGACATGAAGCCCATCGGCAGCTACAGGGTCTATTTTAACGAAGTGATCCTATGTGACAACAGCTTCCTGGTTACACTTGAAGGAACAAAAATGGCTGTGATTTCCCACGCCGTAATTAACTATATGTCGACGAGGGATGTGAGTTTTTGCGAAAATATGTATGACTATGTGCAAAGCCTGATGAAACGTTCAACGTTGATCAGCAGGGTGAGTGAAAAAGAGCGATCAAAGTTTTTCCGGATCTTAAGGGAGAGGATCGGAAGGCGAAAAGAAGCGCTAAAGGTCTGATCACCTGTTGATGGGATGTCCCCGGCTGTATTAGGTTCGCGGCTGAAGGCATCAGGGGCAAGTCGCGACACAAATCCCTTCGCCCAAATAAGCTAATTGCCTTTCATAATTTTTACGGTATCCTGTAACAAAATAACTATCATCTTCGTTCTACGAATTATTTCGTCTACTTTTATTGTTCCATCTTAAACGCTTTTATATGAGAAAAACAATCGCGACTGCCGCTAACGTCCTGCTGTTAGCCCTGTCGTTTGCTACAGCCTTCGCCCAGGAAAAAGAAAAAGACAAAAAAGAGGTAAAAATTGAAGGAAGTGGAAATGTCATTACTAAGGATGTGGCCATTCAATCATTTGATCAACTACAAGTCAGTGGAGTTTTTAATGTTGTGCTCACTCAAGGAAGCAAAGAGTCTGTTAAGATAGAAGCGGAAGATAATCTCCAACAGCTTTTCGAGGTAAAAAACGAGGGTAATAAACTTATTGTCGACATGAAGAAGGATTCACATTTCGATTCAAAAAAGAAAATGACGGTGTACATCACTTTTAAAAACCTAAAGAGCATGGACCTGAAGATGGTGGGTAATTTGGCTTCTGAGGGTAATCTAAGCTTTGGTGATCTTTCTTTGAACAATAAAAGTGTAGGCTCTGTTGACCTGGCGCTGAATGCTCAAAAGCTGGATATTAAAAATAAAAGTGTGGGGAATTTGAAACTGCGCGGAAAGGCAGATAACGCGGTGATCAAAAGTAACAGCGTTGGTTCCATTAAAGCCGCCGATTTTGTTGTTCAAACTATGGACATTGATAACGATGGGGTCGGTTCTGCAGAAGTAAACGCAGCAAAAGAACTTAAGGTCAAGGAATCTTTTCTTGGAAAGGTGAGGAATGCGGGAAGTGCCACCGCTAAAAGAATTAACAAAGTGGTGATCTAATTTCCCATAGTCCGGGCGTTAGATGGACTGACAAACTCTTTGGTCGCCCTGGATCGTATTTAATTGGATTTTCTCATGTGTTGCAACTAGGTAAATTCAACAAATCGCCGGGCGGCCTTTTTTATTCCTGTTATATCTTCTTTCTTTTGAGAAGACTCCAATCCGTGTCTTCCACTACAATCGAATTGGTCAATTTTCCTAAGCCGTCGATCTCCATTTCCACCACATCGCCCGCTAGCAGCCATTGCTCCGCGTAGTTAGGATCTTCAACTTTAGCGGTGCCATTTAATTCCAAAAAACATCCCGTGCCAACTGTTCCGCTGCCAATGATATCGCCAGGATACAGATCCACACCATAGGAAGCCCTCTCGATGATTTCTGCAAAGGTCCAGTCCATATCGGCTAGATTGCCTTCGCTAACCTGCCTTTCATTGACGCAACACCTCATCGATAAGTTCCACCGTCTGCCAGTATGATTTTCTTTAGCGGGAACAACAAATTGTTCCAAATCATCGAGGGTTACAACCCAGGGACCAATTGCGGTAGCGAAATCTTTCCCCTTAGCCGGTCCCAGATTTAGTAACATTTCCTCCATCTGCAGACGTCTTGCGCTCAGATCATTCATGATCATCAACCCACCAATATATTCATCAGCATCGTCAGCGGAAATATTTCTTCCATGTTTGCAGATCACAATAGCCGCCTCTAGTTCAAAATCGAGTTTCTCTAAATGATCAGGCATGCAATTCACGTCGCCAGGACCTTGAATGCTGTGAGGATTGGTAAAATAGAATACGGGGTACTGATCAAATTCAGCGATCATTTGCACTCCGCGGTTTCTTCGCGCTGCTTCCACGTGCTGGCGAAATGCATAGCCATCCCTGCACGAGGTTGGGAATGGTACAGGTGCCAGCAATTGCACATCGTTTAAAGGAACTCCCCGATTGCTTGTTCTTGTCCCTTCACGTAACATCAACTCCCCAGCCTGTGCTACGGGAAAAGCATCTTCCCAATAATTTAGAAACATGCTCATGCTTGTGGGCAAATCGGGGTGCAACACCTCCATGTCGTAAACCATGTCATTGACAAGCACGCCTAGCCGATCACGTTCTTCTTCCATGTAGCAGACCAGTTTCATCTATTGAATTTTTAGAGCAGCAAAGGTAATTTTTTTATCTACTGGCATCAGTAATTTTCACTCCCGTTGCAACGAAGGTTACCGGGCTGTTTCTGGCTCTGACCATTTCAACAGTCACGCAAATATTGAAGGACACATGGCAAGGCCTGATCGGCAACGGCGACGATACAAAAATGATAATTCTTATTGAACGCAGATACTAATTCTTGCCAATCAAAAACCAGAATGGCTTTAATAAAGGGAGGCGAAAAGCAACTAAAAGCCGGGAAGTTTTTCGTGTGATGTGATTTCGTTGCACTAACTCGTGTGCCTTACAAAATTGGTGAGGGAGTTCTGTTTTGCGAAGAATGTGATTTAGATACGCAACCTCCTGTTCAATCGCCCGTTGGCTCATGAGCTCATTTTTGATCAATACTAACAGATCACGATCCGAAGAGGTTTTCATTTCAATAGCCAATTTAATACCCCGTCATTCCCTTATGACTTGGACAACCACAGTTGCTGCCTTTGCCAGTGCCGGAATAATAGTTCTTATTACAACCAAAAGCAACTATTGTTCCCAACAGCAACAAAAGCGCGATTATTTTATTCTTTCGTCTCATAAAATGGATTTCTAAATTAAAACTATTTTACAAACAAATTAGTATATCGGCCGTCAAAAATTTAAAATAATATGGCCCAGGCCAATAATGAAAAATTGCTGCGTAGATTTCGCATCCTGGTGGCCCCACTGGATTGGGGACTGGGACATGCTACCCGCTGCATTCCCATTGTAAATGAGCTTCTGTCGCAGAACTGCGACGTATGGCTTGCAGGCGAGGGTCAACAGGAAGCCTTGCTTAGAGCGGAATTTCCCGGCCTGCCGTTTTTGCCTCTGGAAGGATATAGGATCCACTATTCAGCAAGGAGCCTCGGATGGAAAATTATTTTGCAGATTCCAAGAATGATTCAAACAATTGGGAAAGAACATAGGTGGCTGAAAGAAATGATGGCTGCTCACCAGTTCGACGCAGTAATTTCTGACAATCGCTATGGCTTATACCACAAGAGAATCCCGGCAGTTTTAATCACTCATCAGCTTACTATAAAAGGCCATTTAGGAACTTGGAGCGAAAACATTTTACGCAGATGGAACTATAAATACATTCAAAGGTTTTCGGAGTGTTGGGTTCCCGATGTGTCCGGACCAAACAGCCTTGCAGGCGAGTTGTCACATCCTATTATCAAACCAAAAATTCCCCTCAGATACGCCGGATGGCTTTCACGTTTTGAAAAGAAAAAATCGATCTCATTTGACATCCCAAAAGAAAAAACGAATCATCACCTGCTTTTCATTTTATCTGGCCCTGAGCCGCAACGCAGCATTTTAGAAAACAAAATCATTAATGAGGTGAGTCATTATCCCGGCACTGCTACGATTGTCAGGGGAGTTCCGACCTTACTGACCGCAATTCCGTCAACGGGCATGATAAAATTCTATAACCACCTTTCGGCGAGGGAGCTAAATGAAGAAGCAGAAAATGCTGACTGGGTGATCAGTCGCAGTGGATACAGTACCATAATGGACCTGGTAAAATTGGGCAAGAAAGCGATTTTAATTCCTACTCCCGGGCAAACTGAACAAGAATATCTTGCCGCATTCTTAAATCAAAAACAAATAGCATTGAGCATTGAACAAAGAGACTTCTCCTTGCAGCGGACGCTTGATAAGGCCAAAAAATTCAATTATAAGTTTCCCATTTTAGGATCGACGGACGATTTACGAACGACGGTGCAAACCTTTCTTTCAAAACTGGGCAAATGACCTGCGAATTGCCATCTCAAGACCTCACCGTAACGAAAAACTACCTTCGAAGAAGGTAGTAATACTAAATCTTGCCTTTCCACGTTTATAAATAAGCCAGGTTTATTTCCCTTTTGAAAAGGAATTTTTATTTTGGCATACCAAAATCCATTTTTTTATGAAAAACGTAAAGTTTCTTTCAACTGCTTTTGCATTATTATCCATTTGTCTTACTCTCACCCGCTGCACCCCCGATACAACTGGCATCAAGCCTTCTACCGAAGATGTGCTCATCAGAAATACCTGGGCCATAGATTACTACTACCACAACCAGGATATGACAAATAGCTTCGGCAGTTCAAAAATATTGTTTAGCAATTCCGGCGCCGTTGGTTATTTAAAAGATGGGCTAACTGTTGCGGGAACATGGAACAACTCGGTTGATGCCTCGAACAATGAATTGATAACTCTGCAGTTTAATACGACTGACGCAAATATTATACAGCTAAACAAGTCATGGAGGCTTACAGATCGTACTTCAAGCTCATTGCAGTTTGTTGAAACCGATGGGACCACCAATATCCTCTTTCGAATAAAGACTCAATAACTAATTTGTTTCGATCTTGGGATAATCAAAGAACCAAAATTCCTTCTTTGCGGTCCTGAAGTCTTTCCATTTTTTTGTATCAATTTTTATGGCGAACACGCTGCAAGTGGGCATGTCGTCGATCTTTGTTCCAGTGAGCGAGTTTGCAAAGGAAGAGATGCCGGGATTATGTGAGACTATTGCGACACTATCCCATTTATTCTTTAAATCTTCTACTACATTATAAAAGCTGTCGTCGCCTGCTTCGTAAAGTCTCGGCTCAAGAACGATATCCTTTTTTTTAAATTCAAATTTCTTCGCAAAATGTTTGCAGGTTTGCCTTGCTCTTTTTGCAGGACTTGAAACAAAAGCGTTGATCTTAATTTTTTTATCGGATAGTCGCTTCGCCATTTCCGGCGCATCTTTTTTCCCTCGATCATTTAATGGCCGGTCGAAATCTGCAAGCGAAGGGTCATTCCAGTTGCTTTTAGCATGGCGAATGAGTAAAAGTTGCTTCATAAGTTTCTAATATCATGGCAAATCTCAATCAAAATCCAATTAAAAAATAAAAAATCAGGAAGACGTTTATTTGAGATTTGGGATTTGTTTTTTGATTTCTTTTAGTATCCTCTCACATTCTTTCCCTCCATGTAATTCATGAAGGCTTTATTTACCACACGGTTTCCGCCAGGTGTAGGATAGTTGCCGGTAAAATACCAATCACCCAGGTTGCTAGGGCAGGATTTATGAAGGGTTTCTATACTCTGAAAAATAACCTCGACAGGAATTTTCAGATCTTTTGGAGTAATAAGCTCGGCTATCTTGGTTGATATTTCCTCTGTAGCAAATTGCTTGTAAACCTGCTTCACTACATTTTCTGTCTGTAACTGGTGGTTCCGCTGCATCTCTTTACATCGATCCCATAGTTCTTTTAGGCAATTGATTTTACCTCTTTCTTTCATCAGCTCAACTGCCGCATTAAACGCTATGAACTCGCCCATTTTACTCATGTCAATGCCGTAGCAATCAGGATAACGGATCTGTGGCGAGGAGGACACAACAATAATTTTTCTTGGCTCAAGCCGTGCCAGCATGCGAATGATGCT
>VBAQ01000157.1:7320-26976 GCA_005883765.1 Bacteroidota bacterium | reverse complement strand
CTTCAACGTCGTGCCACGAACAATGGAATCATCAATGACCACTAATGTGTCCTGGCCTTTGCGAACGGTGCCATAGGTGATGTCATACACGTGCTGCACCATTTCACTGCGACCCGCATCTTCGGTAATAAAAGTTCGCATCTTCACGTCCTTGATCGCGATCTTTTCAATGCGGATGCGGCGATTGATCATTTCGGATAATTTCTCAGCATCGTATTCTTTGCCCCAAGACAATATCTTTTCAATTTTTATCTTGCTCAAGTAATCTTCCATGCCTTTGAGCATGCCATAAAAGGCAGTTTCAGCCGTATTGGGAATGAAAGAAAAAATCGTATTCTTCAGATCATGATCAATGGCATTCAACACGGGTTCGCTCAGGTTGTATCCCAATGCAACTCTTTCACGGTATATTTTTTCGTCGCTTCCTCTCGAAAAATAAATACGTTCAAAGCTGCAGGCCTTCCTTTCTTTTGGTTCGAGTATTTGAGCGATCTCAATCTCTCCATCCTGGTTAACGATCATAGCGTTGCCAGGCATCAATTCTTTCACTTCATTTTCACCCACATTAAATGTGGTGCGAATAGCTGCTCGCTCTGATGCGGCAACAACTACCTCGTCATTATAATAATAATAGGAGGGGCGAATGCCGTGTGCATCCCGGAAAACAAATCCAGTTCCATTTCCCGTTAGGCCCCCTACATGAAATCCTCCGTCAAACAACGGCAGCGCCTTTTTCAGAATGGTTTTGATATTTGTCTGTTCAGGTTTTTCCTCGTCCTCGTTTACCAGAAAATGATAGATCACTTCCATCATAGCGGCGAGGTCGCTTTGCTTTTGGAACTCGCCTGCATTGATATTTACCAAAGCAAAAAGTTCATCGGTATTTACCAGGTTAAAATTTCCAGCCAGCGCAAGATTACGTGCAGGAATGATGTGACGCTTAATGAAAGGATGACAAAATTCAACATTATTTTTCCCCTGCGTTCCGTAGCGAAGATGACCCAACATCAGCTCTCCCATAAACTTCACGTGACCCTTCATTAGGCCGGGATGTTTTTTGATATCGGGATTGAATTTTTCCAAATCGTTTACCTCTTCACCAATTTGCCTGAATACGTCTGCGATGGCTTGCGTAGCGGTACTGCGTATTCGATGTAAGAAAGGATATCCCGGCTCTACATTTAATTTTACAGCAGCCACACCGGCTCCGTCCTGTCCGCGATTATGCTGCTTTTCCATGAGAAGGTATAATTTATTCAATCCCCACATCACGGTACCATATTGTTGCTGATAATAAGAGAAGGGCTTACGTAAACGAATAAATGCAAGACCACATTCGTGTTTGATCGGGTCGCTCATGAAAGGATTTCTGGTAAAGAAGCCGCAAAGTTAATTGATTGCAGTGGATCAAAAAATTCAACGGCGGCAGAACGCATTAAAACTTATTGAAACGGCAGCGTAACAATAATCGTAGAGCCTTGACCGGGTGCTGAGTTTATCCGGGCCCTACCATTAAAGAGGTCAGCCCGGTTGATAATATTATTGAGGCCCAGGCCCTTTTTTACTGTTAATGGATCAAATCCTTTACCGTTATCTGAAACGGCCAACATTAATTGACGACGGTCTGTTACCAAACGAATCAGGACCGCCATTGCATCCGCGTATTTAATAATATTACTCAGCTGCTCCTGAATGATGCGGAATAGCGTAAGCTTGATGTCTTCCTGTAAAAAACCTTCTTTGAAGTCTCTATGATAAAACCGGATAGTAAATGCCTGTGTTGTTCTGATCGTATCGCAAAGATCCTTTATCGATTCTACAAGGCCAAGGTCACCTAGCGCCGGGGGAGTTAGCGATCTTGATAATTTTCGCGTCTCCCTAATCACATGCAAAATAGATTTTGACGACAGTTGTATCATTTCAAGTGTTTTTTCATCAGCAGTAGTCTTTGCAATTTCAAGATAAAGCTGCGTTGTAGTTAGAAGCTGACCAATGTTGTCGTGAAGTTCGCTGCTAATTCCTTTTCTTTCCTTTTCTTGTCCTTCGATTGTTGCCCTGTTAATGGCCCTCTGCCTATTGATTTCACTCTCCATCAATTTTTGTTCAAATATTTTTCTTTCAGTGATGTCGATGAATGTAGTGATGACATGCAGGAGTTCACCCTTGTTATCCTTTACAGGTTCTGCACTTGTAAGTATCCACCTCCATTCGTTAGTATTCTTTTTGAAGACCTTAAGTACACTATCCTTTACTGGTATTTTTTCCCGGGTCGCTATGACTGTTGGATGCAGTCTATCGGGCAGGGATGAACCATCCTCCTGGGTAACAAGCACGTTTTTGACCGGCAGAGTTGTTTTTAAAAATTCATCGTCCGACAGTCCTGAAAAATCTAGGGCAGTTTTGTTATAAAACACGGGTTTGCCACTTGCATTTCTCATTACGACACCAAACCTGGGATTATTAACGATGTGAAGAAAACTCTGTTTACTTTCCCCGAAGCTTTCATTCGGAAGGCAATGGTCCTGCAAGCGCCTGGGTACCCCAATCGCCCGGATAGCTTCAGGTAGTCCTTGTTCAACTGTAGCTGTAAACTCCCAGCTAATTGACATCCTGGTTCCATCTAAAGATTCGATCTCAGTATCCCTTGCAACAACGGCAGAAGGGTTTGTAATGCATTCCTGAATCGCTCTAAGAAATTTCTGCTGGTCGGGAACTGAAGATCCCAATGAAGTGATCGTGAGATCAGGCCAAGAGTGATTGAATGTTTCTTTGAATAGTGGGTTGGCGTATGAGAGGTTTCCCTGGCGATCAAGAATTAAATAATAAAATTGCCGTGAGTGGTGAAAATATTCCACCAGGTTTTGAGCACAGGAGATCATGGATTCGGTTTATTTTTTAGTCAGTCCATTTTCAAGGTTCAGAAAATGGTCTCGCTGACGATCACCTCTTGATCAAAGTATCAAAGAGATGATACGTAATTAACGGCCTTTGAAGGGAATTATTATTGGAAGATAATAGCGATGAAATATTTGATACCTAAAATCCTTTTTTAGATACATATTTCTGGACATTCGGGCAGCTTGCACTGAAATCATCTGCTATCATTATATAATATGTGGGGAGTTTTGATGCCAGCCATTTGTCCATTGCCTTTGCCTTTTTTTCTTCCAGGGCCAACTGTGCAATCTTGTTATAATCGTCTTTAATATTCATTCGATGGGGTTCCGATCTCGACTTCAGGTACACGATCCTGATGCCTTTTTTTCCTCGCTGTTCATCCGTGAATACGGTTGGCTGTGAAATATCGCCCACTTTCATTTTGCCAAGCATCGCTACAATGTCCTTATCCAATTCGTCGATGGTAACATAAGTTGAACCATCTCTGCCTGTAAAAAATGGGCCTGCAAATTTTTGCTGCTCATCCTGGGAATATTTTAAGGCAGCCTGGTTAAAATTCATGGTACCCGCAATTATTTTCGCCCGAACGGAATCAATCTGGGAAATGGCCGCGTTCGTTTCCTCCTCAGTAATTGGGGGCGTACGCAGAATATGTCGAATAACAGCTTCGTCCCCGTTGCGCTGAACCATTTGAATGATATGATATCCAAATTTGGTTTTTACTACGGAAGAAATCTCACCATCTTTTAAGCGAAAAGCCGCAGCGATAAAAGATGGATCCCAACTTTTGTCCTTGCGATTGATTTGATATTCCCCTCCGCGATCCTTGCTTCCGGGATCCTCGGAGTGCAATTTTGCCATTTGCTCAAAAGTCGAAGACTTGGACTCGATCAATTGTTTATAGTGATTCAGTTCATCGATCACATATTTCTCCAGGTCTCGTGATGCTTGCGGGTAAACAACAATTTGTCCCACCTCAAGTTCTGATTCATAGAAAGGCAGGCTGTCCTTTGGAATACGATCAAAAAAAGTTTTTACTTCCATTGGTGTGATCTTCGTATTCTCCACGATCTTTTTTTGCATGGCCTCAGCGAGCTTTTTTTCTTTTACCGACTCCCTTGCATCTTCTTTGATCTGGTAAATACTTTTTCCTGCCAATTCTTCTACCGCTTTCTCTGTGCCGTACATCCTGATAAATTCACGCACCCTCAAATCAAGATCGGCGTCAACTTCTTCATCAGTTACCGGCAATGAGTCTTTTTCTGCCTGCTGCATTAATACTTTTGAAAGAACCGCCTGGTCAAGGATGAGACATTCAGCATTCTCGGGTATTTCTGCTCCCTGGCGTGCATAGTCAGCGATCGTATTTTTTATGTCGGAATACATAATGATCCGATCACCAACAATAGCCGCTATTTTATCAGCCACAATTTTTTTAGACTGGGTACCTGGTTGTGCGGATAGAGCCACAGTCAATAAAATACAGGCAGGAAGCGAAAGATATTTCTTCATAAATAATATGTCAGGCCAAAAATAAAAACCATCCACCTCAGGCGGATAGTTGTTTAATTTATTAACAAAAGTTTCTCGATGCTAACACCAAGACACAAGGTACAAGATCAAGGCACAAGATAGATCTTGAAATTGTTGCCGTAGATCCCTTAACGCTTTCATCGAGCTTTTTACAAGGTTCTTTTTATCTCTTCGATTTCGTAAGCCTCTATCACATCCTCGACCTTGACATCATTATAGTTTTTGATTGTCAAACCACATTCCATTCCTGCAGCAACTTCTTTCACATCGTCTTTGAATCGCTTTAACGAAGCTAACTCAGCGTTGGCGCCTTCGGCTGTTGGGTAAATCACAATCCCGTCACGTATCAACCGGATCTTTGAATCACGTTTGATCTTGCCATCTCTTACATAGCAGCCTGCCACGGTAGCTTTATCAAACTTGTATACTTCTCTTACCTCTACGTTGGCAACAATCTTCTCTTGTGTTTTTGGTTCAAGCATACCTTCCATGGCACTTTTGATCTCATCAATGGCGTTATAAATAATTGAGTAGTGTCTTATCTGTATAGCTTCCTGTTCGGCCAATTTTGAGGCTTGCAAGGAAGGACGCACATTAAATCCAAGGATAATCGCGTCGGACGCATGCGCAAGAGTTACATCACTTTCAGTGATCTGGCCTACTGCCTTATGAATTACTTTGACGACAATTTCCTCTGTGGACAATTTCTGCAATGAGTCACTCAGCGCCTCGACAGAACCATCCACATCTCCCTTAATGATTACATTTAATTCTTTAAAGTTGCCCAATGCGAGGCGGCGACCGATCTCATCTAGTGTGATGTGTTTTTTTGTTCGAATGCCTTGTTCGCGAAGTATTTGTGCCCTGCGATAAGCCACATCCTTCGCTTCGGCTTCATCCTGGTATACCTTGAATTTTTCGCCCGCTTGTGGAGCTCCATTTAATCCCAATATCAATGCAGGGGCTGAAGGACCTTCCTCATCCATTTTTTTATTTCTTTCGTTGAACATTGCCTTTACTCTTCCAAAATGCTGGCCCGAAACGACAATGTCGCCAATTCTTAAGGTCCCATTTTGTACAAGCAAGGTGGCAACATATCCACGACCCTTATCCAATGAAGCTTCGATGATCGTCCCATTCGCCTCGCGCTCGGGATTCGCCTTCAGATCAAGTAGCTCAGCTTCGAGTAAGATCTTCTCCAGCAACTGATCAACATTTAATCCCTTCTTGGCAGAGATCTCCTGGCTTTGATATTTACCTCCCCATTCTTCGACTAATAAATTCATCTGTGAAAGTTGCTCATAAATCTTTTGAGGATTGGCGCCGTCCTTATCAATTTTATTAATTGCAAAAATCATCGGTACACCTGCCGCCTGGGCATGGCTGATTGCTTCACGCGTCTGCGGCATCACCGCATCATCTGCCGCAATTACAATCACTGCAATGTCGGTAACCTTAGCACCCCTGGCACGCATTGCTGTAAATGCCTCATGGCCGGGTGTATCAAGAAACGTGATCTCTTTTTCATTTGGCAAGGTTACCTGGTAAGCACCTATATGTTGTGTAATGCCCCCAGCTTCACCAGCCACCACATTTGCACTCCGGATATAATCAAGTAACGACGTTTTTCCGTGATCAACGTGACCCATGATAGTAACGATGGGAGAGCGAGGGTGCAGTTCATCTTCGACGTCTTCATCTTCCTCTACTTCCTCAATCTCCATCTGCTTTTCCATATCAATAAATTCAACGTCGTAGCCAAACTCACTCGCGACCAGCTCAATTACTTCTGCATCCAGGCGCTGATTTATTGAAACCATAATGCCGAGGCTCATGCATTTGCTGATGACGTCGGCAAAACTCACATCCATCAGGTTGGCCAATTCACTTACACTGATAAATTCTGTTACCTGGAGCTTATTATCCTCCGTCGTGTCGCCCAGTGCTTCCGCCATTTCTTGCCTTTTCTCGCGACGAAGCCTGGCCTTAAGACTCTTGCCACGACTGGCACCGCCGGATAATTTTGCCTGTGTTTCCCTGATCTTTTCCTGTATCTCTTTTTGATCAATCTCTTTGTCTTCTCTTCTTCTAAGGTCCCTGCGGCCACCTCGTCTATCACCCGGACGGTTGTCCCGATTAAATTGACCCCTTCCATCTCCGCGCTCCCGATCCTTAAACAAATCCTCTCGCTTGACTTCTTTCTTTTCGATCGGTATGCGTTTGCGTTTACGCTTTTCCTCTTTCTTAGGCCTTGTATCGCTATCAACAGGCAGATCAATTTTTCCAAGGACCTTGGGTCCTTCGATTTTTTCAACTTTTATATTTTCAATTACGGGAGGCACTTCTTCTCCATCTTCAGCAACCGGCAATTCTTCAACTTGTGGCACTTTTGCTATCGGCTCCTCTACTGTTTCGTCTTTTTTTGACTTCCTTTTTGCCGCAGGCCTTGCCTCCACCGCTGGTTCTTCTTTTTCTTCCTTCTTCTTAGCACCTTTTTTGGGGCGGGTCGACGAATCTATTGATGACAGGTCTATTTTATCCAATACTTTTGGACCTTCTATCTCCGGAGCTTCAACCTTCACGATCTCTTTTTCTTCTTCAACCGGCGCGGCCTCTTGTTTTACAGGCTGCTGAATTTCTTCTTTGGGGGGCTCTTCCTTCTTTGCGGGTTTCTTTTCTTCTTTGCGGAAGATAACCTCCTCCTCATCCCTTTTCTTTTTAGTTTCAGCAGCACCTCCTTTCGGGAGATCGACGAGATCGCTCTTTAATTTTGCGGCCTTATCACTTTGAAACTCCTGCTGGAGGGCACGGTACATTTCTTCTGACAATTTTGAAGTAGGTTTCAAGTCGTCTTTACTGAAACCTTTGTTCTCCAAAAAATCAACAAGTGTATCCTGCCCAATGTTGAACTCCTTGGCTGCACCCAGTAATCGTGGTAATTTTAATTCTGCCATAAATATTAACCCTAAATCCCTATTGGGACTTTTTGTTTTTTCCTGCTGCTGTTACTTTTATTATCCTGTCAAACTCCCCTTAGGGGATGAGGTTTATCCCTTTTGAAATTCTTCTTCTAAAACTTTTCTGACTTCGTCGATTGTTTCCTTCTCCAGATCTGTCCTGCGTTCTAATTCTTCCGTTGTGAGATCAAGTACGCTGCGGGCTGTATCGCAACCTATCCGTTTTAATTCATCGATGACCCATCCTTCGATTTCATCGCTGAACTCGTCCAGATCAATATCAAATTCCTCAACTTCGCCCTCATTGTCGCGGTAAACGTCGAGGTCATAACCTGTCAATTCGCAGGCCAATTTTATGTTCACACCCCGACGGCCAATGGCCAATGATACCTGGTCCGGTTTTAGGTATACGTCAGCATGCTTGTTTTCCGTGTCCAATTCCATAGATGTGATCTTGGCGGGAGTCAACGATCTTTGAATCAAAAGCTGCGTGTTGTTTGTCCAATTGATCACATCAATATTTTCATTCTTCAATTCACGCACTATCCCGTGAATGCGGCTGCCCTTCATACCCACGCAAGCTCCAACAGGATCAATGCGATCGTCATACGATTCCACGGCTACTTTTGCCCTTTCTCCGGGGTCACGAACGATCCTCTTGATCACAATGAGTCCATCAAATATCTCCGGAACTTCGATCTCGAGCAACTTGGCTAGAAATTCAGGCGATGTACGGGATAAAATAATAACGGGCGTATTATTTTTCATATCAACCTTTTTCACCACCGCACGGATCGATTCCCCTTTCTTAAAATAATCCTGGGGGATTTGTTCGCTCTTTGGCAAAATCAGCTCGTTGCCTTCTTCATCAAGTAATAAAATTTCTTTTTTCCATACCTGGTATACTTCAGCGTTGGTGATCTCACCAACTCGCTCAGAGTATTTTTTTGCTAACACATTTTTCTTCAGGTCGCTGATCCTGCTGGCTAAAGTCTGTTTTGCCGCTAATATGGCACGGCGGCCAAAGTCATAGAGATCAATTTCTTCATAAACCTCTTCGCCTACTTCAAAATCAGGTTCGATCCTTACAGCATCACTGTACGCCACCTGCGCCAGGGGGTCTTCTACTTGTCCGTCTTCGACTATCATGCGGCGGCGGATAATCTCAAGGTCACCTTTTTCGGCGTTAACAATGACATCAAAATTTTCATCGCTGCCAAACTTTTTACGCAATAGAGTTTTAAATACATCTTCAACCACCTTCATCATCGTGGGACGATCAATATTCTCGGCATCTTTAAATTCCTGGAATGCCTCGATCAGATTTATACTTGCCATAATTTTAATTTTAGCTTCGGCCTTCTCCGAAGCCGTTTAAAATTTTATTTGAATTTTAGTTGTCTTAATATCATTATATGGAATGGTATGTTGCGTGACTTCCCTCTGTTTTTTGTTTTTCCTTTCCTCGTCAATCAGTATTTCGTCACCCGTGGCGCTCACTAACTTCCCTTGCAGTTTAATTCCGTTTTTTAGGATCACTTCAACCTCGCGACCAATATTTTTCAAATATTGCCGGTGGAGCTTAAGCGGTTCATCTAAGCCGGGTGAAGAAATTTCAAGGGAAAAATCACCGTTTGGGAAAAAACCACTCTCCTCGATTTGCTTATACAGGCTTCGGTTATACTGAGCCAGCTTATCTATGCTCATCCCCCGATCTGCATCTATATAAATTTTTATATTGTTTCCCGGTCCTATCTTGACTTCGACCAGGAAATTTTCAGGGTCCGAACTAATGAGTGCCATTACTTTTTCTTCTATGGCCCGTATTTGCGATTCATTATTCATTAACAGAAAATGAAGAAGGGAACGCTGTCGTTCCCTTCTATCGTCTTTTGCCAGTGCAAAGTTAAGGGAAATACATTTTACAATCCAAATCTGAAAACGTTTTAAGTGGTTAAGATTTCAATAAAGAGGGCAGTTATGAAAACCATGACGGCACATAGTTTGTACCTTGCATAAAATGTTCAAGGTCCTACTATATGTTTTCCTGATCTACTTGTTGTATCAATTCATATTTAATTTCCTGGTGCCAGTCTATAAAACCACTCAGAGAATTAAAAATAGTTTTCGCGAAATGAACAACAACAAAGATTTCCGGAATCAGCAGCAGGATTCCTCTTCACAACAAACACGATCATCAAACAATTCCAAAGAACCAGTCGGCGAGTACATAGACTTTGAGGATGTCAAATAGAAAAATTGCCATTCCTGACAATTTCTGTGGACCCTGTTGGGATCGAACCAACGACCCCCTGATTATGAGTCAGGTGCTCTAACCGTCTGAGCTAAGGGTCCTGCTTCCGCTGAAGCAAAAATTTATTTTCATTTCCGTTCCTTATCGATTTTGTGTCCGATACTTTCCGTATCTAATCTAGCAGCCTTGAGGCTTTGACTCGAAACGCGCAAAAATAAATAAATAACTGCTTAACCTTTCGTTAACCTAAAAGAAAAATATATTTGCGACTCAATTTTAATACATGAAGAAGACCTCACTGCTTATTTTATTTGGGCTAATAGGAGTTGTTCTTTTTGCACAAAATGAACCAAAACCAAATTCGAAAACGAAGTCAAGTTTAAGGAGTCGCGCTAACGATCATTTTCTTCTGCAAGTGGGAGTTACAAAGTGGGCAGGTATTCCCGATTCCATCAAAACGAAAGGTCTTTCACGAAGCTTCAATATGTATTTTATGTTTGATTTTCCTTTTAAATCAAACCCTCACTTGAGTGTTGGCATTGGTGCAGGCGTCGGAACCGATAACATCTATTTTAATAAAACTTATGTAGGTATAAAAGATGCCACCACAACCTTAAGGTTCCAGGATCAATCAGATACGACTCATTTCAAAAAAAATAAATTAGCTACCGCTATACTTGAAGCGCCTGTTGAGCTGCGCTACAGTTCAAATCCGGCTGAACCCAATAAGAGTTATAAATTTTCCCTGGGCGTTAAGGTTGGTGTTTTAGTAAATGCACATATAAAAGAAAAGATTTTACAAAATAGTGCCGGGAACACGCTTTTGACTTATACAGAAAAGCAATCCAGTAAACGTTTCTTCAACTCCAACAGGTTCGTTGCTACAGCCAGATTCGGATATGGGGTATTTAGTGTTTTCGGAAGTTATCAGCTCAATCCTTTGTTTAAACAAGGATTAGGTCCCGACGTACGGCCCTTTACAATTGGACTAACGTTAAGTGGCCTCTGATTCAAAATCACATTCGTAATAATCAGTAAAATCTAAATTACTTTCGCATAAATATTAGCTGGTTAATTTCATCATTCCGTGTTAAACAATAGAAAAATTGTTCATAAACCTGCCTACCGGACAGGCAGAGAAGAAAAAGCGGTACTGGTAGGCCTTGTACATAAAGATCAAACGGAAGAGCAACTACAGGAATATTTGGATGAACTTGCTTTTCTTGCCGAGACAGCCGGAGCCAGGGCTGTAAAGCGATTCACACAAAAACTCCTTCACCCCGATAGCAGGACGTTCATTGGCAAAGGCAAGCTTGAGGAAATAAAAAAATACATCCAGGGAAAGAATATCCGCGTCATCATATTCGATGATGAATTGAACGGTTCCCAGATCACAAATATTGAAAAGACTTTGGAGGTAAAAACCATTGATCGTTCTGATCTAATCCTTGACATATTTGCCAGGCGCGCAAAAACAGCGCAAGCCAAAGCACAGGTGGAACTGGCGCAATATCAGTATTTACTTCCCCGTCTTCGTGGCATGTGGAAGCACCTGGAGCGCCTCGGAGGCGGTATCGGAACAAGAGGACCCGGTGAGACCGAAATAGAAACGGACCGCCGGATCGTGAGAGATAAAATTTCACTACTCAGGAAAAGACTTGCTGAAATTGATAAACAGTCTTTTACTCAACGAAAGGAGAGAGGTGAATTCATTCGTGTCGCGCTGGTAGGTTACACGAACGTTGGGAAGTCGACACTGATGAATTTGTTGAGCAAAAGGAATGTATTTGCTGAAAACAAATTATTTGCTACACTGGATACAACGACCAGCAAAGTAGTGTTTGAGAATACGCCATTTTTATTGAGCGATACAGTAGGATTCATCCGCAAGTTGCCTCATCATTTGGTTGAAAGTTTTAAAAGTACGCTGGATGAAGTAAGAGAAGCGGATATTCTGTTGCATGTAGTGGATATCTCACACACGGCTTATGAGGAGCAAATCGGTGTCGTGAATAAAACTCTACAGGAGTTACATGCATTTGACAAACCCATTCTCACCATTTTCAATAAAATGGACCTGTACGAAGAGAAAACTTTTGACAAGTGGCTGGAAGAAACTACCAAGCAAGAAATATTAAATGACCTCGAAGAACGCTGGCAAAGGGAAACTTTTGGGAACGCGGTTTTCATTTCAGCTACGGAGAAAAGAAATGTGGACGTGCTTCGAAAAAAAATCCTCGATAAAGTAAGAGCCATTTATAAAATAAGATACCCTTATAAGACCGTGCATTTTTGATTGCTTCTACGAATTGAAGAACGGAAGAAATCAAAATCGGGCTTGAAAGATGAAGCCCTGAAAAGAATTCAGGGCCTTTGCTCCCCCTGCTGGACTTGAACCAGCGACCCTTCCCGATTAATCGGGATCGGATGCTCTGATTCGATTTTCTAGAATTTGATTTCTAAAACGATACCCTTCTTTAGTAATATTTGCAATAAGTTTTCGACTCTTTTGATTCTTAATAAAACGCTCTGCGATCAATGCATCCTTTTTGGTTGGAAACACAAACTGAGCTACTAAAATCCAAGGCTTGCCTCTTTTTGTCCAGATACTATTTTCATCTGAATTATGATAACTAAGTCTTTCTTCCACCTTGGCCGACTGTCCGATATAGTATTTATCAATTGAAGGAGAATACAAGAAGTAAAGGAAGTGCATAAAAAATAAAAGCCCTGAAAAGAATTCAGGGCCTTTGGCTCCCCCTGCTGGACTTGAACCAGCGACCCTCTGATTAACAGTCAGATGCTCTAACCAACTGAGCTAAGGAGGAATCTAATAAATCCCAAGAACCAAATCACAAATTCCAAAACAGCTTGAGGTTTGAATCTGTGCTCTTTAATTGGGGCAGCAAAAATAGGAATTTTCCCTTTTTAAACACTGCTCAATCCCATCAATCGATAAATTTATGTCTTGAAATTTGCAATAATTAGTGTCTTGCTGCTTTGTCCTCGCGTATTAACTCCAGCACCTTCTCCATTTTATAATCTTCGTTTCTTCGGATGGCATCGACAGAGGGTTTTACTTCGATCTCAGGAATAATGCCGTGCCCGGTCTTCGGTTGATCCTTATCCATGACCAGGCGAAACAGTGGAAGTCTGAATTGCAGCCTTGTTTCCGGTAATTTAACATCCGGGATTAGCCAGGCCGTGTTACCATAAGCACCACCGCCCGTTTCTTCGCCAACGACGGTCACATTGTTCTGCCGGATAACTGAATTGATAAATAAAGTTGTTGCAGAAAACGAATTCCCCCCAATGAGCACATAGCTTGTGCCATCAAAATGGTTTTTCCGCTTAGGTTTGAAATAATGTCGTTCAAACCACGTGAAATGAAAATGACCGTCATCTTTTTTATGAGTAAACACGAGCATGAAAAGCCGGTTAAAAAAATATTTATCAATATATGCTCTGTATCGACTGTTGCGATTGATCGCATATAAAGTATCACAAACTTTAAACCTTTCGGCACTCAAATATTTTGACAACAGCGTGGAGTTGGTCACACTTCCACCACCGTTTCCCCGCACATCAATAACGAGGTATTGCATACGTTGTCTATGGATACTTTGAAACGATTCCCTGAAGAATCTTTTTAGCTGAAACCCTCTGCCAAAAGAATTCAGATCCATAAAAGCAACCCGGTTAAAGGTGTCCATTCTTAAAGAACGAGTGTTCCGTATACTCATTTTCTTCATTTCTTTCCTTGTGGGCCGGATAAAACGCCTGATGGCAGCCCGGTTGGTAGTGTCTTTTGCGGGGTCATAAACAGGGATCACCACAGAATGCATGTGACCGGTGCTATCTAAATAATCTACAGTATACCTGTTTGCCAGACCATAAACATTTGTGTAAAGGGATCCAAATACTCCGCGATTGCTCAGGCTCTGAAATTTGTGAGTAACATTGTACCCATCCGAAGAAATGTATTCGAAAAGCGTATCAGCAACTTCTTTGATTGGTTTGTGATCAATGGCTTCAATGATGGTTCCTCGTTTCAAAATGGTATCGCGCCTGTTGAGATTTGCAGCGACGACCGCTGTATCGTCCCACAGCTTGGGACTTAGCGGAAAAAATTTTTCATTTTTTAACGTATCAAGGTATTTGGAAAATTTTTTCGAGGAGCGGACGGTGGTGTGCCCACAATCAATTTTCGCCAGCACATAGCCCAACACTTTCTTAAATTCCGGCTCTGTGAGTGAATCCCTGATCTGTTCTTTGCCCCAATGAAAATAATAGTCCATGCTGTCCTTGGGAGTGTACCAATAAAGACCCGGATGTGATTCTTCCAGGACGTTCTGAAAAATCGTATAATCTTTCTCAAGTTGTTGAGGTGAATATTTTTTCTGTGGCTCAAAGGGAGATTTAAGAGTACCACATCCGACGAAAACAATTGCCATTAAAATCAATCCAGCTATCCTCATAACTCTAAAATAATCCTTATTGATCACGTTTTTTAAAAGCGTTCCAGCCTTGAGCGGTAATAAGATAAGTGCTTTCTCCTTTTGTAATGATATGAGTGGCCTTTTCTTTTTCCGTCATGTATCCGACTACGCTGATATCTTCACTCAAGGTAATTTTATCGTAATCGGCCTGACTTATGGTAAATAAAAGTTCATAGTCCTCACCTCCGCTTAAGGCGCAGGCAGTCGGATCGATCTGGAATTTATAAGCTGCGGTTCTCATCTCCTCAGCAATAGGCAATTTTTCCTCGTATATGCGGCACCCCAGGTCACTCTCTTTGCATATGTGCAAAATTTCCGAACTCAACCCATCACTAATATCCATCATCGACGTCGGAACAATATTTTGTTTCTCCAAAAATTCAATAATGTCTTTTCTTGCCTCGGGTTTTAGCAATCTTCCTATTACATAAGATTCGCTTTCGAGATCCGGTTGAATATTGGGATTTTCCAGGTATATCTTTTTCTCTCTTTCCAGGAAAAGCAATCCTATATATGCTCCTCCCAAATCACCGCTCACGCAAATAAGGTCACCTTTTTTTGCAGTGCTTCTTTTCACATATTTGTCGGGCGCTATTTCACCAATTGCGGTTATCGAAATAATGAATCCTTTTTGAGAAGAAGAAGTATCGCCACCCACCAGGTCGACTCCATAATTCCCGCAAGCTGCATACACGCCGCTATAAAATTCGTCAACGGCTTCTACGCTAAACCGGTTGCTGATAGCAATGTTCAGAATTATTTGTGTAGGAGTTGCATTCATCGCATAGATGTCGCTGACGTTTACTACTACACTTTTATACCCAAGATGTTTGAGCGGAGTATACATCAGGTCAAAGTGTACTCCTTCTACCAGCATGTCCGAGCTGATTACCGATTGCTTCCCGAAATGATCTATTACCGCAGCATCATCGCCGACACCGACAATGGAAGATGCATTTTGCAATTCGATATTTTTTGTCAGATGCTCAATCAATCCAAATTCGCCCAGGGACGATATTTCTGTTCGATCGCTCATTTGAGTTCAAGTCCATTTTAGATTGTTGCTATGGTCAGCAATTTAATCAATTACCCAGAGAGAAGTTTGGGCAAACCTTGCAAGATACTTCATTTATTTTCTAGTTGCCAGCAATGAAAATTATTTTTTTATTCTTTGTTTTTGCGCGGAAATGAGAGACACATTCCTTTACTTTTGCAGATTAGCCTTGTCAGAAACGCTGTTGGTGAATAGAATTCAGAACGTACAAGGGAGTGACACAACAGACGATGAACAGGGAACTCAGCTGGCTAAATTAAAATCTAAATATTAAAGTTTGGCCCTACCGCACCTGATCAAATATGTCTACACCCATGGAACGGATGAAGTCATTCGTCGAGGAAAAAAAATTCACGCCATTGGCTTTGTCGAGCTGGTTGAGTACGACAATCTTTTTGGCTCTGCCGTTTTCAGGGTAAAAGACGACATTTATTCGACATTCTATAAAGTATACCTCCAAAAAATAAAAGATCCGAAATCTCTTTCTATCAGATGTACTTGCCCATACAATCTTGGTGATATCTGCCGCCACGAGGCCGCTTCTCTTTTCCAGTTGCAGGAAATGATCGATAAAAACATGCTGGATGCAGACGACGTGGAATATGACCAGCGGCATACTGTGGCTAAGATGAAATTTATTGATCTTAAATCGTTGCGACTACTTTCCTCGCCCGCTGTTTTCAATGAGGCTGAAAAATTTCTTCGCACTAATAAGGCGAATATTCAATCAGCCAAAGAAGAAACTGTAAAAGCGTCGGTTGCTCTTGACGGCAAAACTTACAAAGTCATTATCAGCAAGAATGAAGAAAGAAATTTTGATACAAGTTGTGATTACGAAGATGCCGAGCACCCGCTCTGTTTGCCGAAAGTGATCGTTTTTTTACAATTGCTGAACTCTTACGGAGCGTATTACTTTGACACCATTCGCAACTGGGATAAGGAAAAAAATAAATTACTGGAAGCCTATGGCTATTCATTAAATGATGATCTGAAAGGAAAATTTGAGTTTAGTTATAAAGATGGGAAACCTTTTCTTCGCGTTTTGGATGCAGGAATCAAAAAAGTAGCGCCCGTTATTCCTGTGTCAGTCAAGCAGCCAGAAGTCATTGTAAAGGAGTCGGTAGTTGCTGAGGAAAAAGAAGAAGCGATCGCCTCGTCGCACAGGCTCGGCATCGTTTTCAATTTTAATAAAAAAACGTATCCCTATTTTACGATCGACGTTGTACAGGGTGAAAGTAATGATGCCGGTAACGGATTTACGGGTAAAGTAGAAAAAATTGATCTATCAAAATACATAGATACCGCGAGGTACAATGACCAGGACAAGCAAGCCCTGGGCTTGCTGAGAAAATTGCAGGAAACCGAGGTCAATAAATATATCAGCCGCAATTCACCTTTCTCCGGTATCTGGGAAAATATTATCCACCAGGAGGAAGAGGATCTTGCTGATGAAACAAAAAACCTGATGGCGGAGTATCTTCTCCCGAAGCTGAAAAAATTATTTGCCGAATCAGAAATCCCCCCGCTTGCATTTAAATTGGCCGAAGGGAAGCCTTTCAAAACAAATAATCTTGAAGACATAAAATTATATGCCGAGGAGACGAGACCGCATTTTACCATCAATAAAAACGGGAAGTATTTTATCCGGTGCCATGTGAGGGCCGACGGCCTGGACCATGAGTTGGCCGATAACGAAAGCCCGAGTCCTTTGCTTTTTTTATTTAATCACCAGGCATATTTGTGGAAGAGTACCGAAGTGATCGAAGTTGTCGACAAATTTTTGCCCGAAGGAAAAATTGAAATTGCTGCAAATGAGTGGAATAAAACTCTGAACCAATTTGTATTGCCACTCACAAAAGAGTACAAGGTCGATTTTGACAAATCGCTTGTACAAGAAATAAAGTCAGGTGATCCCGAAGTAAAACTGTTCTTGCTGGAAAAAGGCGACTACCTCGTCTTCCAACCATCTTTTTCCTATAAAGGATATGAGACAAAGGCGAGGGACAGAAATGAAATTATCGTGCCGCAGGCTGACAAGGTGTTGATAGTTCACCGCAATCGTGAAGCGGAACAGGCTTTCATTCGGAAATTACAGAATCTGCACTCAAATTTCATTTACCAGGAGGACACTCACGCGTTGGCTCTGAAAGGAACTGATGTACTTAGAAACAATTGGTTCTTTTTATTTGTTGATGCAGTTAATGAGATGAAAGTGCCCGTATTCGGATTCGAGGCACTTAAAAATTTCCGTTTTAATACGGCCAAGCCCCAGACAAAAATCTTTATAAGCAGTCACACCGATTGGTTCGATGCAAAGGTGGATATTGTGTTTGGCGATCAGCACGTAACAGTAGCAGAAGTAAAAAGAGCCCTTGCTAATAAACAACAATTTGTTCAGCTTAACGATGGGACGCTGGGAATTTTGCCCGAAGAGTGGATCAAAAAATATTCCTTGCTCTTTCGGGTAGGGGAGGGAAAAACGAATTCATTAAAGCTGTCCCGTTATCATTTAAGCGTTGTTGATGAGTTGTATGAAAACCGCGACGAGAACGAACTTGTTGTCCAGTTAGAAGAAAAATATCAAAGGCTTCGCGAATTTGACAAGATAAATAATATCGAGCCGCCCGATCATTTGCAAAATATACTTCGACCCTACCAGGTGGCGGGCTATCAATGGTTGAATTATTTGCACGAAATAAACTGGGGCGGAATTCTTGCTGATGATATGGGACTAGGTAAAACAGTACAGGCCCTTTCTTTTTTGGAGAGATATAAGGCGGACCATGGAACAATAAAAGCCCTCGTGGTGTGTCCAACCACGCTTATTTACAATTGGGAGAATGAGATAAAGAAATTCACTCCTTCACTGACATATCACATCCATCATGGTGGGCAGCGGTCAAGGGCGAAGGACGAATTAATGAATTATGACATCACTATTACAACTTATGGCACCTTACGAAGCGATATAAAACTATTTGTGAGCGTGGAATTTGACTATGTCGTTCTAGATGAGTCACAGGCGATAAAAAACCCTTCCAGTAAAGTAACCCGGGCTGCAGGCCTTCTTAACGCAAAACATCGGTTGTGCATGAGTGGCACGCCGCTTCAGAATAACACCTTTGACATATTTGCTCAAATGAATTTTCTGAACCCGGGCATGTTGGGCACAATGGAATTTTTCCGCCAGGAATTTTCAATTCCTATTGACAAGTTTGCTGAAGAGGATAGAAAGGAACACCTCAAAAAAATTCTTTACCCTTTTATTCTTCGTCGCACGAAAGAACAAGTGGCTAAAGATCTTCCTGAAAAGCAGGAAATGGTTCTATTTTGCGAGATGGAGGATGAGCAGAGAAAAATCTATGACGCCTACCGCAATGATTTCCGCAACCAGATACTTGGAACAATCGAAGCCCAGGGTATTCAGAGATCGCAGCTCACGATCCTGCAGGGCTTGATGAAACTGCGCCAGATCTGCGATTCTCCAGCCATATTGAATGAGGTTGAAAAATTTGACAATTATTCTATCAAGCTGGATGAGTTGACCAGGGAAATTACAGAGAACATCGGCAATCACAAGGCCCTGATCTTTTCCCAATTCCTGGGGATGCTCGCACTGATCAGGGAAAAACTTACCGAACTGGATGTGAAGTTTGAGTATTTTGATGGAAGCACATCGGCACCAGACAGAGAAAAAGCTATCCAAAGTTTTCAAAATGATGAAAGCGTGAGAGTATTCCTGATTTCCCTCAAGGCGGGAGGTGTGGGACTAAATTTAACTGCTGCAGACTATGTTTACATTGTTGATCCATGGTGGAACCCTGCTGTGGAGCAGCAAGCCATTGACCGCACTCATCGCATTGGCCAGACAAAAAATATTTTTGCCTACCGCATGATTTGCAAGGATACCATTGAAGACAAAATTCTCCAACTCCAGGAAAAGAAGCGACTATTGGCTAAAGAACTGATTGCCGATGACGCTACGTTTGTGAAGACCCTTACCAGGGAAGATGTTGAATACCTGTTTAGCTAAGACCTTCTTCGATAATACATACCGTTTAGCCCATTTTTTTCGTTATTATAAGGTCCTTCGCAGGTTAGAGCTGTCCAATTACGTCTAAATTCGTACTCAGTTAACTCTTATGAAGAAATCCTTACCATTGCTTGTTTGCTTGTTTTGCCTTGTTGGCGTTTCCATGGCACAAATTCCTATTGGTTCAGTAAAAGGAAAATTGATTGATACTGCTGCCCGGCAGCCTTTAAGTAATGCTACTATTTCTGTGGTCAAAAAAATTGACTCTTCGCTGGTTTCGTATACATTGTCCAGTAAACTGGGACAATTTGAAATAAAGGATCTAGATACCGGCAACTATCGCGTTCTGGTTTCCTTCCAGGGCTATCAACCTTTCAACAAAAATTTTTCTATAACAGCCGCCAAGAGAGTTGTTGATTTGGGTGAGA
>VBAQ01000157.1:0-7228 GCA_005883765.1 Bacteroidota bacterium | reverse complement strand
TTAAGGGTGATGCTTTTAAGACAAAGCCTAATGCCACGGTAGAAGACCTGTTGAAAAGAGTTCCCGGGATGCAAGTGGATAAGGATGGGACTATAAAAGCTCAAGGTGAACAAGTGCAAAAAGTTTATGTGGATGGAAAAGAATTTTTTGGCAACGACCCAAAGCTGGCTACAAAAAACCTTACAGCGGATATGGTAGAAAGTGTACAGGTATTTGACGACATGAGCGAGCAAGCAAAGTTTACCAAGATCGATGATGGAAGTAAGCAAAAAGCCATTAACATAAAGCTGAAAAAAGACAAACGAAAAGGATATTTTGGGCGAGTGCTGGCGGGAGTTGGCAATGATGGCAGGCACGAAGCGAATCTAAGTTTGAACCACTTCGATGGCGATCAACAGTTATCCCTTCTTGCTAATTCCAACAATATAAACAAGCAAGGGTTTTCTTTTTCCGATATTGTAACTGCGATGGGCGGATTTCAAAACGCTAGCGGTGGAGGGGGCATGAAAGGCCTTGATCCAGGCGCATTGAAAGGCACTTTAACAGGTGGTGGACTCATCGGGATGCTTGGAAACAATTCATCAGGTGGTATCAACCGTTCTTTTGCAGGGGGCATTAATTACAATAATTATGTTGCGGGAAAGCTGAGGATCGGCACAAATTATTTCTTTTCCAACACAAGAAACAAATCTGAGAAAGACATTTTCAGGCAAACATTTTTTCCTAATGACTCAACAACTGAGTTAAATGAACAATATTTTTCAACAGGCACCAATCAGAATCATCGGTTTAATATCAGGATGGAGTATCAAATTGATTCCATGACTTCCGTTCTCTACACTCCAAGCCTTACTCTTCAGCATTCTGAAAGTGAGAGTGAAGACACTTCCGATACGTATTCTATCATTCCTTCTCAAAAATATTTAGCCATAACCGGCAGAACAAAAAATTCAAACAAAAGGGATGGAGAGAATCTGAACAATAATTTTTTATTTCGTCACAGGTTTAGAAAGGTCGGACGAACGATCACTGTGGGCTGGTCAAACACTTATAGCCACAGCGATGGAGAAGGTTTTTATATTTCATCCAATGTCTTTTACAAGCCCGACAGTGTTAATTCTATTGATCGTGTGTTTGATCAAAACAGGAACACACAGCAAAAAACATACACTCACAACAATATCGTGAGCACTTCTTACACGGAGCCCCTGGGGAAGGACAAATTGCTTGAAGTGAACTATGCTTATACAAGCAACAGGAATACATCGGACAAAAAAACCTACGACTTTGATCCCAACTCTGGCAAATATGAGACGTTGAATCTTCCACTAACAAATTATTTCAAGAACCTGTTTGAGGCCAACCGGGTTGGTCTGAATTTTCGCGTACAAAAGAAAAAATATAATTATCAGTTAGGAACGGCGGTGCAATTTTCAACCCTGGAGAGCATAAGTTACCTGGCTACAACGGGTAAAGATTCTGTAAGCAGGAACAAGTACAGGAACTTCTTCCCCGTCGCCAATTTCAATTACCAGGTTAACCGCAGCAAGAGTTTTCGTTTTCGATATAGCGGAAGAACAAACCAGCCGTCGCTTTCACAATTGCAAAATGTGCTTGACCAGTCAAATTCCTTGCAATGGAGGATCGGTAACCCTGAATTAAAGCAGGAATTTAATCACAACCTGACTGCAGGATATAACACGTTCAATATTCTCACCTTTAAGTTTGTTGCCGCCAATCTAAGTTTCAGCACCACATCCAATAAAATTGTCAATAGCACAGACTCCATTTCAAGAGGTATACAATTAATAAAGCCTGTAAACTTGAACGGCGCTTTTAGTACTTCGAGTTTTGTAACTCTAGGTGTGCCATTTAAAAATAAAAAATTGAAAGGTTCAAGCCTTAATTTCACAAATTCGGTCACATATAACAAGGATGTAAGCTTGTTGTATAAGCAAAAGAACATCGGAAAGACAACCACCATTTCTCAAGGCGCGGGTGTGAATTTTAATTTGCTGAAAGAAAAACTCGACCTTGGTATAAACATGAACGTTTCTTATTACAACGTCAAGTACTCTGTCAACACAGCTTTAAATGAAAATTATTTTACTCATACTTTTTCAGCAGACGTTTCATTTACGTTTCCGGAAAATATAATCCTTTCTACCGATTTTGATTATTACCTGAATTCAGGCAGGGCTAACGGTTTCAATCAAAGCATACCTTTATGGAATGCTTCACTCTCCAAACAATTTCTGAAAAAGAAAAACGCAGAGCTAAAGTTCTCTGTCAATGACATATTGAATCAAAATCAGAGCATCGCCCGTGTTGCGTCCGATAACTATATTGAAGACACCAAGACAAATGTCCTCCGACGCTATTTCATGCTGAGCTTTCTATTCAATTTGAACAAGATGGGCGGAAAGAATGCGAGCCCAATGCAAAACATGCGAATGCCAAAACAGATGGAACGAGCCATCAAGAATCTCCGCATTGTTAATTAAAAAAAACGCCCCCGAAAAATCAGGGACGTCCATTAACGGGTTAGTAAGTAAAAAAGGTTAATGCGCTCTTTTGCGGTTATGATCATACCCTTGTGCAGCAGGTGATGATCCTGATATGATCACACTTAGTACCGATCTCAAAAAACGAAAAATATTCAGCGAAGGTTTGTAATAATGCCTGTAAATCCTGGCCTCTTCGTGGGTATGAACAATGGTTTTGTTTTTCATTTCGGGATTATTTAGAAGTGGTTAACGAATATTTTATAGGAATTAGTATGTGTAAAGCTACTATTTTATCTATTTTCTTGCCAGTATTAATCTCCCAATTTCTCAGATTCATCTGATACCCGTAAAATTCCCTGCACCGATTACTACCGCTACTCTGACTCGGCCAGGGACAGTGAATTATTTCTTGATAGAATTTTCGTCAGCATGTGATTTAGGGTTAGCCTCAGCGTTCTGGTATTGACCCTCCCACTACTTGCTATTGATCAATTTTCTTAACCTTGATTAACATTAAAGCAAGAATGGTTAACCCTTTTTAGTTATTTCTGAAAATACTTTCGTAGCTGAAATCAACAGCTATGAGACGATTCTATTTCTCTTTGGTTTTTGTTTCAGTTTGTACAACGGCTGCCGCTCAAAAAATTGGGATAGTAAAGGGAATTGCTTTTGATACGTTGAGCAAACAGCCGGTGGCAAGCGCTACAATCACGCTAATGCAAAGAAAAGACTCATCGCTTGTCAGTTTCACCCTGACAGACAACAACGGCAGATTTGAGCTAACAGGAATTCAAAATGGCGAATACCGCTTACTCATTACACATGTTAATTATCATAACGTAACTCAACATTTTAAGATCGATGATGAGCACAAGGCGATTGACCTTGGAAATATTGCGATGAATGACCGCAGCAAGGTATTGAGTGAAGTGGTGGTAACCTCCGAGGCACCTCCGGTTACCCTGGTTGGTGATACAATTCAGTATAACGCAGGTTCATTTAAAACATCTCCGAATGCAAACGTTGAAGACCTTCTAAAAAAATTGCCCGGCATGAAAGTGGAAAAGGACGGAACTGTAAAGGCGCAGGGAGAAAAAGTACAAAAAGTGTTAGTCGATGGAAAAGAATTTTTTGGCAACGATCCGAAGATCGCTACAAAAAATTTGCCTGCAGATGCAATTGACAAGGTACAGGTCTACGATAGACTCAGCGAGCAGGCCCAATTGACGGGGTTTGATGATGGCAATAGCGAAAAGACCATTAATCTGAAATTAAAAAAGGACAGGAAAAAGGGAATGTTTGGAAAAATAAATGGGGGGGATGGCACCGACGAGCGTTACCAGGGACAATTCAGTATTAACTCATTTAAAGGCGCCAGGCAGATGTCGGCCATTGGCATGGGTAACAATACAAACGCCGAAGGATTTTCTTTTTTGGATGTTTTGAATTTTACCGGCGCATTGAATCATTTAAAAAATGGAGGAGACAATATCAATATCAATATTACTCCTGATGATCCCCTCGCTGGACTGTTGGGCGGCAACAATACGGGCATCAATACAACATTTGGCGGCGGAATAAATTACAACAATATCATTGGCACAAAAACAGATTTTCAGAGCAATTATTTTTACAGCCGGTATAATCCGACCCGCATAAGCGCTGTCGAGCGACAATATTTTTCCCCGGCGAATCTTTATGAACAGAATTCCTACGCTGACAACTTAAACAATAATCACCGCTTAAATTTCAATGCAGATTACCAAATTGATTCTTTTCATTCCATAAAAGTTTCTCCCTCTTTTAGCTACCAAAAAACCAGGAATAAACCTTTATCGGATTATACAACCTGGTCTGATGACGGCACTAAGATCAACGACGGCAACAGCAATAATCTGTCAAACAACGAGGGTTATAATTTGAATACAAATATTTTATTCAGAAAAAAATTTCACAAGAAAGGAAGAACTTTTTCATTGAACCTGTTGACAAATTCAAATGCGAGTAACGCCGATGGAAGTCTTCAATCTCTGACTAACTTTTATGATCAGTCAGGTTTATTCCTGCACCGCGATTCTATAAACCAGAAGAACAAGGGTGAAAGCGACCTGATTGGCTATAATGCAAGGGCGGTTTACACCGAGCCTGCCTTCAAAAGATTCCTTCTGGAATTCAGCCTGGGCAAGAGCTATACCAAAAGCACTGCCTCGAAAACAACCTATGATTATAATCAAAATAGTGGGAAATTCGATTTGGTCAATAGTTTGCTCACAAATGATTTTAGGAACTCTTACAGCTACTCGAATGGTGGCCTGCGACTGCGTAAACAGGCAAAGACTTATAATTATACAGCAGGCATGTCCTGGCAACAATCTGAATTGGAAGGAACAATTATTAATAAAAACAAAGACTCCGTTATTAATAAAAGCTTTACAAATCTTCTTCCCAACGCAAGGTTTCAATATTATTTTTCAAGATTTAGAAACATCCTGATCAATTACAGCACAAACACCAATCAACCTTCAGTATCACAACTGCAACCTGTGCCTGATAACAGCAATCCCCTTTACATAAAGCTCGGTAATCCAGACTTAAGGCAAGAGCTTATTCATACTGTTCGCCTGAATGCCTCACTGGTAAATCCATACAAGAATAGAAATTTCTTCGCCTTCTTCACTTTACAGGAAACACAGAATAAAATTGTCAACTTTGATAAGATAAACAGCCGGGGTGTGGATTCGGTTATGCCCGTAAATGTAAATGGGGTTTACAATGTGAATGGCAATATAAGCTGGGGATTTCCTGTGCGTTTTTTAAAGGGTTCAATTGATTTAAGCTCAGGCTTCACGTATTATAAAGGAAAACAACTCACCGGTGATGCTACGAGTAAAGTGGAAACAAATAAAATCAATACAGTAACATTGGGACCTGATGTCAGACTTGACATGAGCCCGTCTGAAAAATTAAGCCTGTCCTTGAGCGCAGGATTGAATTATTCCACGTCGGAATACTCCATTCGATCAACAGCAAACTCAAAATATTTTAACCAGCAGTATTCGGCATCAATAGATTGGCAACTACCCAACAGATTTTTCTTCGCAACTGATTTCAATTATACTGTCACCAATCAATATTCGAGCAATTTTAACGCGAAGGTTCCTTTGTGGAATGCCAGCATCAGCAAAACAATGCTTCATTTTAATCGTGGAGAAGTAAAATTCTCAGTGCACGATCTTTTAGACAAGAACGTTCGCATTAGCCGGAGCACAAATCAAAATTATATTGAGGATAGCCGCGTAAATAGCCTACGAAGATTCTTTTTATTGAGCTTTACCTACAATTTGTCAAAAACTGGTTTGAATAACGCTGGTAGCGGTCCCAAATTCATAGTACACTAGTCCAAATGATTTAGACCATGACGTCCATTTTCTTCGCTAACTGTCTGTCCTTCTCAGTAACGATGTCGCCGGCACTGTGTGTAGAAAGCCACACTTCAACCGTATTGTACACGTTCGTCCACAAAGGATGATGATCCATTTTTTCTGCTTCCAGTGCCACTCGTGTCATAAAGGCAAATGCCTCGCTGAAATTTTTGAATTGAAATTTTCTATAAAGCTTGTTGTCTTGTTCTGTCCACTTGCCATCCCCCGTACCAGAGGAATTGGAATTGTCCGAAGGAGACAATTGTCGATTGGTCATATAACTTAATTTCATCTTTAAACTTTTAGACTCTTGAGATTAAAAAAAATCAAAAAACAAGATGTTCCTTATTCCTGATCTTTTCGTTTGTCAGTTCTATCACAAGTTGTACGCCACTTATTTCTTTGATATAGTTGATCGTTTGTTGCAAGCCCTCGTCGGTGACGATGTCTCCCTTCATGAGCCATAAAAAATCAAGGTGTTTAAACTCCGGAAGCAGGTACTCGCCGTCAAAACGATTGTTGTACAAATAATGAGACAAAGACCCGGTTGGTTCGGAAAATTCGTAGACTGCGAAAAAATAATTTCTTTCTTTTTTTGTAAGCTGAATTTCGATCTCATTGTTGATCCGAAAATCCATTCCCATTATGTTGTTGAAATGCCAGCAAAGTTGGTAATCTTTAATCGGGGCCATGATCCCAAGAAGCCTTGTGTCTTCAAAAAAATCTTCTGCCAGGTTTTTATTGTCTAAAACCAATTTCATTGAAACATTTCAAAATTGTATCGGTTTCTCGATGGTGTCATTACCGCGTTTGACCTTCACAATTGTTGCATCGCCCTTTTTGAATTTTCCTAATGCTTCCATGTAATTGTCTAATGAAGTAACTCCATAATCTCCCAATTGCACGATAACATCTCCCGTTTGTAAACCCGCCTTTTGCGCGGGGCGTCCATCACTCACACCATCTATCCTTACCCCGGTACCCCCAAACGTATAGTCTGGCATTATGCCCAACGTCACGTTAAATCTCGACGGACCGGAGGTCTGCGTTTCCCTGGTTTTCATAAAGGCCAGTTTGTGATTTTCTTTATTTTCTTTTTCGATCAGGGAGTATATATAGTTTATAACCGCCAGCTCGCCGCTATAATTGATCTTATCAAAATCGTCGGAGGGTTTATGATAGTCCGCATGAAGACCGGTGAAGAAAAATAAAACCGGTATACCTTTTCTGTAGAATGAGGTATGATCGCTGGGACCCGTGCCACTCGAATCAATTTTAATTACGAAAGGAGACTTTTTG
>VBAQ01000015.1 GCA_005883765.1 Bacteroidota bacterium | reverse complement strand
TAGTTGCCGCAGAATCATTGACTGCGTTGGGTATTGGTGGGACCGCGTGGGCCTACTCACCTGAAAATCTAAAGCCAAGCGCTGATCTTGAATTAGCAAGTGGGTTGAACCGTTATGTAATTCATACGTCGGTGCATCAACCCGTTGATGATAAAATTCCAGGTCTAGGTCTCGGACCTTTTGGGCAGTGGTTCAATCGGCATGAAACATGGGCCGAACAGGCAAAGGCTTGGACGGATTACTTGTCTCGCAGCAGCTATATGCTGCAACAAGGAAAGTTTGTTGCGGACATTGTTTACTATTATGGTGAAGACAATAACATCACATCGCTGTTTGGCAGGAAACTTCCGGTAATCCCAGAAGGATATAACTATGATTTTATCAATGCAGATGCGTTGATCAATGTTCTCTCTACAAAAGATGGCAGACTGATCACGCCAAGCGGGATGAGTTATCGTGTTCTTGTGTTGGACAGCAATGCAACAAAAATGTCTTTACCTGTTTTGCGTAAAATAAGCAAGCTTGTAAAAGCAGGCGCAACTGTGGCTGGTGTGAAACCAGTAGCTACGCCAAGTTTGTCTGATGATCAAAATGAATTCAGTAAACTTGTGAATGAGATATGGAATACATCCAATTCAAAAGTTTCTGCAGGTAAATCATTAAATGAAGTATTGAATTCAATGAATGTTGCTCCTGATTTCAGTTATAACAAACCACAAAACGACACAAAGCTGTTGTATGTACATCGCAAATTGGCAGACCGTGACATTTACTGGGTTGATAACCGCAACGACAGGGATGAAAACCCTGAAGCAAGTTTTCGTTTAGCTGGTAAAGTTCCAGTGATATGGCATGCAGAAACGGGCAAGACAGAACCTGCTTCTTACCGCATTGAAAATGGTGTTACAAAAGTCGACTTGCATTTATCACCCAACGATGCAGTGTTTGTGATCTTTAAGGACAAGGCTATAAAAACATCTGTGACATTAGCTCAGCTAACAGAAAAACAATTACTGACTGTTGAAGGAAGCTGGAAAGTAAGTTTTCAAAAAGATCGTGGTGCACCCGCAGAAGCAACATTTGATAAACTCGCATCATACACAGAAAACGCCGATGCAGGTATAAAATATTTTTCCGGTACAGCAACATATACAAAAACAATAATAACGGATAAAAGCTGGTTTGTTCCGGGAAAAAAATTGTGGCTAGACCTTGGTGATGTAAAAAATCTTGCAGAAGTTATTGTAAATGGAAAATCATTGGGAATTGTTTGGAAACAACCTTTTAGAGTAAATACTACTGGTGCCCTGAAAAATGGCGAAAACAGGATTGAAATTAAGGTTACGAATCTTTGGGTGAACCGTTTGATTGGTGATGCACAACCTGGCGTGACAAATAAGATCACATATACAACCATGCCGTTCTACCAGGCCAATTCAAAACTGCTGCCTTCGGGTTTGTTAGGACCGGTACAGATTGTTTCAGTAACAGAATAGTGAGTAGGGAATGGCGAATGTGAGATTTTATTTTTGAACCATACTGTAGATTATCTATGAAGCTTTACTTCCGCCTGAGGCGGACACTGCATCGGTTCAGTTTCAATATTGAACATTCAAAAGCTCAATTATGACTAAAAAAATCCTTGTGATTTGTTTCATTATATCTTTTGTGGATGGCAGTGCACAAAATAATGAAGACACTCATACAAGCTCATTCGATGTTGGTTGGCGTTTCTTAAAAGATAGCACCGTATTGGCGGATGCTGCGGATTACGATGATTCTAAATGGCGAACTATTGATCTTCCGCATGACTGGAGCATAGAAGATTTACCAAATCAAATACCAGACACTACTGTCGGTCCATTTGATAGAAACAGCATTGGAAAAGCAGCTACAGGATTTACAGTCGGAGGAACCGGTTGGTATCGAAGGAAATTTATTACAGGAAGGTCACAGCAGAATAAACATGTCGCCATTCATTTTGATGGAGTGTATATGAATACGGATGTATGGTTGAATGGTCATCACTTGGGAAATCATCCTTACGGTTATACTCCTTTCTGCTTTGACTTAACGCCTTATCTAAAACCTGTTGGTCAGCAAAATGTATTGGCTGTGAGGGTTCGCAATGAAGGAAAGAATTCCCGCTGGTATAGTGGCTCTGGTATCTATCGTCATGTATGGCTGATCGTAACAGAGCAGGTTCATATTGATAACTGGGGTGTGTATATTACAACACCAGAGGTATCAACTAATGCGGCAACTGTACAATTAACATCTACGATTAATAACGGGCAAGGCTCTTCACGCAATATAAATTTTGTAACCACAATTCTTTCTCCGGAGGGTAAAGTTATAAACCGGACACAAAGGGCACTACAAGTTGGAGCAAATGCATCGAAAACATATGAGCAAACTATCACAGTTTCTAATCCAGCTTTGTGGTCTGTTGAAACTCCACGGCTTTATAAAGCAGTCACTGAAATTAAAGATGGCAATAGAACTTCGGACCATGTAGAAACACCATTTGGGATCAGAAACATTCGCTTTGATGCCATGAATGGATTTACACTAAATGGCAAAAGGGTCCTGCTGAAAGGTGGATGCATTCATCATGACAATGGACCATTGGGAACTGCAGCTATCGATAGGGCAGAAGAACGCAAGATTGAACTGTTGAAAAAAGCTGGTTATAATGCTATACGTACCAGTCATAACCCACCATCCAAACAATTACTCGATGCATGTGATCGTCTTGGTATGCTTGTTCTTGATGAGGCTTTTGATATGTGGGTGAACGCTAAAAATCCGCAGGACTATCATCTTTATTTTAGAGACTGGTATCAAAAAGATCTGGAGTCTATGATCCTTCGTGACAGGAATCATCCTTCTGTTATCATGTGGAGCATCGGCAACGAAATTTATGAAGCGCCTGATTCTACAGGGCACGAGATTGCAAAGCAGTTGACTGACGAAGTTCACAGATTGGATGCCACACGACCAGTAACAGAAGCCATCGTTTTCTTACCTCCATATACTAAAAAGCCGTGGGAAGATTATGAACCGAATTTGGCAAATCTTGACGTGGATGGCTACAATTACTTTCTCGATAGCCAATCTGTTTTTTTTCAACGTGATAGCGCGACCATACACCGTTTTGATACAGAGCATGCCAAACATCCTCAAAAAGTATTTATGGTTACCGAATACTTGCCTTCGGCTGCCTTGGAAAATTGGGAGAAAGCAGAAAAATATTCTTATGTGTTGGGTGGATTCAAGTGGACAGCTATAGATTATATTGGAGAGGCCGGGATTGGCAAGCCATTACTGCTATCACAGCCGAAAAAATTACCAAATGGACTGATGGGCATGGGAATGTTTTATAAAAACGCGTGGCCTGTATTTAACGCTTACTGTGGCGATTTAGACCTTATTGGTAATCGCAAAGCAGCTTCTTATTACCAATCCGTCGTTTGGCGCAATAGCCCGATTGAAATGCTGGTGCATCGTCCAATTCCTGACAGTACGAAGGAAGCAATAGCGCCATGGGGATTTCCTGATGAATTGAAATCCTGGACCTGGCCTGAACAAAAAGGTAAAAAGGTACAAGTGAATGTGTACACTAGGAGTAAAGAGGTGAAGCTGGAATTAAACGGTAAGGTGATTGCAGAAAAAATAGTTCTCGGCAACTCTATTACAGCAAATTTTGAAATAGATTATCAACCGGGGATATTAATAGCTAAAGGCTTTGACAACGGTACTCAAACTTGCGCAGATACTTTAACAACAGCGGGTAAACCCTTCGCTGTACGTTTAAAAGCAGATAGAAAAATAATCAATGCAAATATCAATGATCTTTCTTTTGTAAGTGCCGATATAGTAGATGAAAAAGGACACATTGTTCCGTGGGTCAATGATGTAGAGATTACTTATCGCATCACAGGCGATGCATCAATTGCAGGAGTGGGAAACGGTGATCCTGCAGACATGTCAAGCTTTCAGCAAAACCATAAGAAGGTCTACCAGGGAAGAGGGTTGGTTATTATCAGACCAAATGGTGCTCCCGGCAAAATCATTCTTAAAGCAAAAGCAAAAGGCTTAGCAGAGGGTTCAATAGAAATTATAACGAAATAATGATTTGAAACGACACTTTATCAATGAATAAATTTATTAAAAAGCGGTTGTTACTTTATTCTTCATGCATCATATTGAAAAAGCAGAAAATGGTGATAAACAATATGCGTAATTTAAAGGCGAGGAAAATCAGTTAATGACAGCGGGCTAAATAGGTCCGGTGAAATTTTTTCGATAATAAAATAATTGCAATGAAACACTTTATAGCAACAGCTCTTATTCAACTAAGTTTAACAATTGCATTATCGGCACAGGAATCAAATCTTAAAGAAGACTATTCTGCATATTTGCCTGAGATTAGAAATTTTAATAAGATACTTTCTCAATTTGGACAGCCAGGAACCGTATTAACGAAAGAGGGCTTGCAAAAAGCGAGGGAGAGTATGAGAACTTATATCAATACCAACACGGTTATAAAACCAATAATTAGAAACATACAAGGACCTGGTGGCAATATTCCCTTAACCATCTTTAAACCGGATACCATTCGTGCAGTAGTGCTGGATATACATGGTGGCGGTTGGATGCAGGGATCCCCTGAAAATGATGCTCAGTTCAATGATCAATTGGCAAGGGCTTCTAAAGTTGCTGTGGTAAGTGTTGATTACAGGCTTGCGCCTGAAAATCCTTTTCCTGCATGTATTGAAGATTGCAAAGCTGTGGCGAAATGGCTATTGAATAACTGCAAAGTGGAATTTGGAACAGAAAAAATATTTATTTCCGGTGGTTCTGCGGGTGGTCATCTTGCAGCAGTAACTACACTTTATATTCGAGATTCATTAAAAGCCATTGATAAAGTAAAAGGTGTTAATCTTATATATGGTGTTTATGATCTTGGCCGTACACCTTCACACAGGCTCGCAACAGATTCTACTTTTCTCACCAAAAAAGGTATGGAAGAAATGATGCAGCTTGTTTTTGGTAGTTGGAGTATAGAGCAACGTCAGGATCCGAAATATTCTCCTTTATATGCCGACCTGCATGGATTGCCACCTGCATTATTTACAATCGGTGCAGCTGATCCATTAGCCGATGATACTTACTTTATGGAGGCACGTTGGCGATTCGCAGGAAACAAAACCTATCTCGCAGTCTATCCTGAATCGCCGCATGGTGTTGATCTTTTTCCAACCAAAATGGCTGTCATCGCAAAACAGAAAATGTATCAATGGATAAAGGAATTGTGTAAATAACGTAAGTATATTTAATGATGACGCAGGTGAAAATCAAAAATAAATAATCATTCAAACTGGATATGATGCAACAAAGATCATTCATTGCCTTCATCCTGATCGCATTTTTCGTAGGGACTGTGAACGGTCAACAACCAATTCAGCTTTATAAAGGGATAGCACCAGGTTCAGAAAAATGGACCTGGAGTGAGAAAGAGATCCATATAAATGATATGACCATTTGCCTCGATGTGTCCAAACCAACGTTGATTCCATTTGTTCCTGCAAAACCTAATGGCACAGCAATTATCATTGCACCTGGAGGAGCCTTTCATGCGCTGGCCATAGATCATGAGGGAACTAAAGTAGCTCAATGGTTAAGTGCAAAAGGAATAACAGCTTTTGTCTTAAAATATCGGCTCTCGCATGATGATCCGGCTCATCCGGAAAACAATTTTGTGAAATTGCTGGAAACCAGGGATTTTAAAAAGCTTGATTCAATCAATTCGGTGATTGTACCGTTGGCCATGCAGGATGGTTTAACGGCGGTAAAATATGTGCGTGACCATGCCGCTTCCTTCAAAATTGATCCCAGCAAAATTGGCTTTATGGGTTTTTCAGCAGGAGGTACGGTAACGATGTCTGTGGTGTATAACGCTACTGATGATAATCGTCCAAATTTTGTAGCTCCGATCTATGCATATGCGGGAGCGATCATTGGTTCTGCAGTGCCGAAAACCAGAACTCCTATATTCATTGCTGCAGCAAGTGATGATGATCTTGGTCTTGCCAGTCACAGCGTTCAAATTTATCAGAAGTGGCTTGATGCAAAACAGCCGACAGAGCTGCACATGTTCGAAAAAGGTAAACATGGATTTGGGATGAGAAAACAAAATCTTCCGGTGGATGGATGGATAGAACGCTTCGGGGACTGGTTGCAGATGGAAGGCTTACTTAATAGATAACTTTTCATTTTTTGATCATCGTTGCATCGCACACTGCATCGCTCGGGCCATAACTCAATTTTTATTGAACCACAAAAGAAATTACATACTCAAAATTTCACGAAGTCTTGATGCAACTTAGTGTCTTCGTATCTTGTTGGTTCATTTGTCGAATAGGGAGTAAGGCGTATAAGAGTGCGACGCAACGAATGATCAATAGTAGTATTGCAGCCGGGCTCATAAAAATTATTTTTCAAAAAAAATGCAGATAAAATACAACAGCAATTATCCATCAATAGATGACCTGCGAAATAAAGCGCGAAAAAAAATTCCGCGATTTGCTTTTGAATACCTGGATGGTGGATGCAATGAAGATGTGAATCTTTTAAAAAACACATCAGAGATACGTGAAGTAGAACTAAAGCCATACTATTTAAAAGACTATGCGGGGGCCGAGTTAAAGACGGAACTTTTTGGTCATGTGTACGACGCTCCTTTTGGCGTTGCGCCCGTTGGACTACAAGGTTTGATCTACCCCAATGCCCCTGAAATACTTGCCCGTGCTGCATTTCAACACAACATACCTTTCATTCTAAGCACCGTTACCACTTCCTCCATTGAACGAATCAGTGAGATCACTCAAGGCAGAGCATGGTTCCAATTGTATCATCCGGCAGAAGATGTCATTCGGGACAACATCATAAAAAGAGCTGCATCCGCTCAATGCCCGGTATTGGCTGTGTTGTGTGATGTGCCCAGTTTCGGTTACAGGCCAAGAGATATCAGGAATGGATTGGCGATGCCTCCAAGGATGACGTTGAGAAATATATGGCAGATCATGGGCAAACCTGAATGGGCATTAAAGACATGGGTTCATGGCCAGCCGGCATTTGCCACTTTGAAACCTTATATGCCGAAGCGTCTAGACATGAAACAGCTTGGTTTGTTCATGAACAGGACATTTTCCGGGCGATTGAATGAAGAAAGAATAAAGCCAATACGCGACAAGTGGAAAGGCAAACTTGTATTGAAAGGTGTGGCGAGTGAGGAGGACACAGAGATGGCAATTCGACTGGGCTTTGATGGCATCATTGTTTCCAATCACGGGGGCCGGCAATTGGATGCCGGGCAATCTGCCATAAGATCATTGTCGCCTATTGTCAAAAGATTTAAGGACAAGCTCACAATTATGATGGACAGCGGTATTAGGTCGGGGCCCGATGTGGCAAGAGTTCTAGCCTGCGGCGCTGATTTCACCTTTATGGGAAGATCATTCATGTATGGGGTGGCGGCATTGGGCAAGGAGGGCGGAAATCACACTATATCCATTTTAAAAACTCAACTGAGACAAGTTTTGGAACAGCTTTGTTGCGCGAGGCCGAAGGACCTTCCAAAGCACGTGATCTGATTGAGCCGGTAAGAATTTTTATTAAATTCATTTTCAGACAGACCATGACGGTCAAGAAGCAAATGCGCAATATTTTTACCACGTAATATCATTGCCATATCGAAAATCTCAGGCCATGCAGGTAATCCTCGGAATAATTTTTCATTTCATTGGCGGCTTTGCCTCAGGCAGCTTCTACGTTCCGTATAAAAAAGTTCGAGGATGGCATTGGGAAAGTTACTGGATCGTTGGAGGATTGTTTTCGTGGCTCATTATCCCTCCGATCGCTGCCTGGCTTACTGTTCCAAATTTTACCGAGATAATTTCGCAGACAAGTGCATCGACTTTTTGGTGGACCTATTTTTGGGGCGTGCTCTGGGGCATTGGTGGTTTGATGTATGGGCTGGGGATGCGTTATCTCGGTATGTCATTGGGAAATTCCGTACTGCTTGGTTTCACATCGGCATTCGGTGCACTCGTTCCCTCCATTTATTACAACTTTCATCCAGAGCCGGGTAAAACAACTTTTAATGACCTGCTTTCGACGTCCTGGGGTCGCATTGTTCTTGTTGGTGTAGTGTTGTGCTTACTTGGAATTTATATCTGCGGCCGGGCGGGTGTGTTAAAAGAAAAAGAATTGTCAGAAGAAAAGAAGAAGGAAAGCATAAAGGAATTCAGCCTGGTAAAAGGCTTGATCGTTTGCATCATTTCGGGGATCCTTAGCGCATGTTTCAATTATGGAATCGAGGCGGGCTCTAAGATGGCGGAGGTTGCCAACGAAATGTGGAAGTCGGCGCACCCAGCGGAAACGATAAATTTTTTGTATCGCAATAACGTGATTTATGTCGTCCTGTTGTGGGGTGGACTCACAACCAATCTCATTTGGTGTATGATCCTGAATGCGCGCAACAAAAGTTTTGGTGATTATACAAATCGCAAGCTCAACCTCGCAAGAAATTATTTTTTCTCGGCACTTGCAGGTACAACCTGGTTTTTGCAATTTTTCTTTTATGGGATGGGCGAAAGCAAATTAGGAAACGGTGCCAGTTCATGGATACTACATATGGCCTTTATTATCCTGGTTGCAAACCTTTGGGGCTTTGCCTTAAAAGAATGGAAAGGTGTTACACCAAAAACAAGAATTACAATTATTGTTGGCGTTGTCACGATCATTTTGTCGGTGATCTTGGTAGGATATGGTAACGCCATAAAATAATGACTCCGATTGCCAATATCAATCAGGGCCAAAATAATTTCATGAATAAAATAAAAAATCAATAAAAGATATTATGTCCGTAGCTACAACAAAATTCAGACACGTAAGTTACCTGTGGGATGAAGCTAAGGCGGCCGAACTAGCGGGAGATGAAGTGGCCTTGTTGGTCTATCGTTCTAATTTGCTCGGTGCCGATCTGCGTCTGACGAATTATGGTGGTGGTAATACATCATGCAAGGCCTTCGCGAAAGACCCATTGACAGGAAAGGATGTAGAAGTGATGTGGGTAAAGGGAAGCGGCGGTGACCTTGGAACAATGAAAAGAAGTGGCTTGGCAGCGTTATATGTTGACCGCTTACGCAGCTTCAAAAATATTTATCGTGGCGTGCAATTTGAAGATGAAATGGTGGCACTATTCAATCATTGCATTTATGATCTGGATTCCAAAGCACCGTCAATAGACACTCCCTT
>VBAQ01000374.1:269-2443 GCA_005883765.1 Bacteroidota bacterium | reverse complement strand
CGACTTCCAAAAGTACCCATATCAAAGGGTACAAGATCTGTATCGCCCATGATCATGGTAATCGAAGTGAGAGGTACCATCAGCTCTTCGGCCACAATCTGTGACAAAGAAGTGCGAATGTTTTGTCCTACTTCTACTTTACCCGTGTAAACATTCACTGTTCCGTCTTCGGCAATATGGATCCATGCATTTACCTCAGTAGGTGTTGATGATGAAATTTGCGAAGCTGCAATTTCTTCGCCAGAAGAAACCAGGTCGCGCAATGCAAAGACAACGACCAGGCCGCCGCCCGCTAGCTGAAAAAATTTTCGCCGGTCAAGTGAAAAATGATAGCCTGGTTTCGGTGGTAGTTCGTCTGGAGTTGGTTCAAATGGATGGCGTGAAAAATCCCGATTGTCCATCGTAAGAGATTTATGATTGAGAAGCAAGTTTTATTGCCTTCATGATATAAGGATAAGTTCCGCAGCGGCAAATATTTCCGTTCATCGCCTTTACAATAGCATCGTCGGACGGAGTGGCACTGTTTTTAAGTACTGCTACTGTCGACATGCTCATGCCCGAAGCGCAATAGGAACATTGAAAAGCATCTGTTTTCAGGAAGGCCTGCTGGACAGCATGCAGCTTTCCATTTTTCTCAAGGCCCTCGATAGTCATTACCTCCTTGCCTGCCACGGAACTGACGGCTGTAATACATGACCGCGTGGCGGCACCATTGATCAACACCGTACAGGCACCGCAGGCTCCTTCCCCACAGCCATACTTCGGTCCAGTTAATTCGAGCTGATCGCGCAATACTGTTAGCAGTGCATCATCAGGTTCCACCGCAACTTCACGCGTTACACCATTTACATTTAGTACCATGATGAAAGTTTTTTAAGGGAAAGTGAATTTACGAAAAATGATGCTAAGGCGTTAAGGGGGCACAGCAGATACACGGAGGTATCGCTTTAAACCTGGAATACTCCGTGCGCCTCCGTGCACTCCATGCCTCCGTGGTTATTCATCCTGAGCCCTGAGCATGTCGAAGGGTCGAAGGATTGAAAAATTACACGGAGCGCTTCGAATTACGTTAAATAATATTTAGATCATCTAAAGTTTATTTAGAGCCTCAAACAGTTTGTTTATCTTTGAAAAAAACCGGAGGCAATACACGAAGATCAAAAAGCCGTTATGGTTGTCATCGCGAAAAGAGCCATTAATGATTTCATTGAAAGGTATCCGAAATCTGCCAATGCTCTGCTTAACTGGTATTTGAAATCGAAAGACGGCGATTGGGCAAATTTTGTGGATGTCAAAAAGGTGTTTGGAACGACAGACTCTGTCGGAAACGGTCTTTATGTATTTAACATTGGAGGCAATAAGTATCGGCTAATTGCCAGGATTATTTTTAAAGCTCGTACGGTGTTCATTCGTTTTATCGGAACTCATGCCGAGTACGACAAGGTTAAACTTTCCGACCTATAAGTGGATAGCCCTGAAGGTTTATATCAATCTTAAATAGGAAAAAAAATTATGATACACAAAACTCGGCCCATTAGATCAAAGTCAGGAGCCAGGATTAAACCGAACGGGAAGGCTCGAAAACGGGCTAACAAATTGAAAACAGCTAAAACAAAAATTCAAAGCAAGGAAGTTTACGAGCTCACCATGAAAGAGATCGACGCCTTGATGAAAAAAGGCGAAGAAAATCTTAGCGAAAAAGAATTGGAGCGTCTTCGCATATTATCTGAGGCGGCTGAAGGTTATGAAGATGTACATGATCCGCTTCCTATTCCATCGTCTCTGCCCGATATGATCCGGATGAAAATGTTTCAGCTAAAATTGAAACAGCATTACGCAGCGAGATTACTTGGCGTAAGCGAAGCCAAGCTTTCACTGATCATGAGTGGAAAACAAAAGCCGGATATTTATTTTCTAAAGGCCCTTCATGATAAATTGAACCTGGATGCTAACCAGATCCTACAGGCTGTATAGCACTAGATGATGAATGTTGAATCGCCCGCTCCAAAGGTCCGAAAGGACTCCTTCGGAGAGTCTCCGTGCTCTCCATGCGGGCGTGGTTATTTTTTACCACTAGACACAAGAGTTTGATCAGAGGAACACAGAGAAATTCCCTGGGCCAAGAACTCCGTGCGCCTCTGTGCACTCCATGCCTCCGTGGTTAAAAATACTCT
>VBAQ01000374.1:0-239 GCA_005883765.1 Bacteroidota bacterium | reverse complement strand
TGCAGTATCTACCGCATCATGTAAAAAAGTTTCTTTTTGCCTTAAGGCAATTCATGTCTTCCTTTCTTTGCTTGTGCAAAGAAAGGAACAAAGAAAGCACAGCCGATTTTCCTGCCTGCGTGCCTTCGGCAGGCGGGGATGCGGTGACATTTTTCTGTTGAGTATTTCCTCAGCCGAAATCGGCGCTGTGAAACTGAACTTCAGCGCACACCTTCAGTGGAACATCATGCAAGGCGGTA
>VBAQ01000014.1 GCA_005883765.1 Bacteroidota bacterium | reverse complement strand
TTTTTCATGCTTGACATTTTTGTTTTTTTTGTCAGCCTTTGTTCCCTGATTGATCGTCCCTTGCGTCGCACTCTTCAGCGTTTGCTTTTTTAATGAACTTTTCTTAACGACAGAGGCCACGGAATCATCTCACCCAGTTACCCGAGGAATCGCCCCAGTGTCGAACACTATTTCACCACGGTTAATTTTACACTTCCTGTTTTGTCGGATGATGTCCCGACCATAATTGTAAAATCTCCGGGTTCAATTGTCCATTTCATATCCTTATCGTAAAACGACAGCAATGCGGGTGTGATAGTGAAGCTCACAGTTTGTGATTGTCCTGGCTCAAGCCAGATCTTCTTAAAACCTTTTAATTCCTTTACTGGTCTCGTGACGGAAGAGTAGTCATCACGAATGTACATTTGCACAACTTCGCCACCTTTTCTGCTGCCAGTATTTTTTACATCCACACTAACGGTTACAGTCCCGTTTGTTTTCATGGTAGATGCGGACAACCTCGGGTTGCTGAATTGAAATGTTGTATAACTTAATCCATAACCAAACGGAAACAAAGGACTCACCTCAAAGCCAAGATTGTATCCACGGCGCGAAGACGGTTTGAAATTGTAATACGCCGGTATATGACCGACTGTTCTTGGAAAAGAAATTGGAAGCTTACCGCTGGGATTTACATCTCCAAACAACGCATCAACCATGGCGTAGCCTCCCTCCTGGCCAAGATACCAGCACTGCATCACAGCAGATACTGAATTAACCAAATTTCCGATGCTCAACGGCGGCCCGCTGTTTACAAACGCACAAGTCGGTTTGCCAACAGCAACGATCTCGTTGATCAATTCATTTTGCCCGTTAAGTAAGTCCAGCGTGGGCAGATCACCCAAATGCTCTGGTCCCCAACCTTCACGACTCGTGCTTTCATTACCCCCGACAAACAGCACGACTATATCTGCCTGTTTTGCTACTTCAACCGCCTCAGCTATTTTGTTTTTGTTCAGTTCGGGATCGGCAAGTCTGATTGTGTCCGCAAACCAATTGTTCTTATCGGTTATCGTGACTCCTTCGGCATATAAAATTTTCATGGAGCTGCCATATTTTTCTTTCAACGCCTGCAATGGAGAAATACATACTCGTGGTTTACTTGAATAACCTCCCAGCAAACATTTATCAGCGTTCGGACCAATGAATGCAATTGTCCTGATCTTACTCTTATCAAGGGGCAACATCGCCGCGCCTGTTCCTCCCGGCAGAGGATCGTTTTTTAGGAGCACCATTCCCTCAGTGGCGGCTTTGTAAGCAATTGCTCTTTTTTCTGCACTGCCAACAATTTGCTCTGCTCTATCCGGATCAACATAAGGATCATCAAACAATCCCAAACGGAATTTTGCGATCAATATCCTCATTGCAGTTTCATCGAGCTCTTTCCTCGAAATTTTTCCACTCGTAACTAATTGCTTCAAGTTTTTAAACCCATCCGGATCAGGAGTCTCAATGTTTATTCCTGCTTTGAAAGCCAGCAACCCCGCTGAATCATACGACGGCGTTATTCTATGAAGCGTGCTGACATCTCTTATGGCAAAATAATCTGAGACGATCAAACCATTGAAGCCCCACTCCTTTCTTAGAATATCAGTAAGCAGGTGTTTATTGATGTGAGCCGGCAGTCCCCACACTTCATTGTAGCAAGCCATTACATTCATTGCTTTTGCGTCCTGCACGCAGGCCTGGAATGGTTTTAAGAAAATTTCTCTTGCAGTTCTTTCATCAATGTTACTGGGCGCTACGTTTTCACCTCCTTCGCTTTGTCCATGAATCCCGAAATGTTTCAATGTAGTCGCGACGTGATTTTTTCCCAGGTAAACCTGGTCGCCCTGGTAAGCCTTCACTTCTGCAATGGCGAGTCGGGATATTAAGAAAGGATCTTCGCCTAGAGTTTCTTCGGTCCTGCCCCACCGTGGATCACGGGTGACATCAACAACCGGCGCCAATACATGCTGACCGCCCCTGGCTCTTACTTCTTCTGCTACGTTTGTAAAAATTTCCGTCATGAGGCTCTCGTTCCATGTGCTTGCAAGGGCGATGGGGATTGGAAAGTTCGTCGCATCCTGTGTTTGCTGGCCGTGCAAACTTTCTTCGTGCACCATCACAGGAATTCCTAATCTTGTTTTTTCAACAAAAAAATGTTGGATCTCATTGTATAACTCTGCTGCTTGCCTGGGATGATAGCCGTAACTATTCGGTCCGGCATTTTCATTCAATCTTGCTAATTCTCCCAATCCATTTTTGACGGCTTTCTCTGCTTTTGTCTCGTCGAAATCTCCATTGCTGTTCAGGATCGTAGATTTCTGAATCCATAAGCATTGCGTTTGCATACATTTTTCATCAAGGCTCATTCTGCTGAGCAGATCCCTTGCTCTTAGTTCAGGAGAAAGATTTTTGTTTTTATACGCGGGCCGTTGTGAAAAAGCTGCAAGCTCGAAGCTGCAGGCTACAAGCAGGAACAGAAATATTTTTTTCATATTTAACGCAGACTATAACTAACCGGTGAAATACAAATAAATCGAAATGATGAGGGCAACAAGCAAAATTGACAACAGCACATCTTTTGTGCTCCAGGTTGCTCTCGTTGCCTGCCTGTCCTCCTCTGTCATCGTAGAGAAAGTAAGACCGCCGATTTTTGCGTAGTCTGGCTGTCGTGTTGCATAACTCACAATAATGAACACCGCTATGCAAACGACAGTTATCAGCAAGCTATAGTATTGAAAGAAAATATTATTGACCACCCACAAGAAAGATCCTTCTGCATAAGGCGTACCCATCAGTTTCACGGGAGTATCCACTGCGAGACGGAACAATCCCATAGCAAACCCTGTAATCAGTGTCGCAAGGCATCCAGGGCCATTTAGTCGTTTCATAAAAACTCCAAAAAAGAAAACAACAAATATCGGCGGTGCCAGGTAGGCCTGGATGCCTTGTAAATAGTCATATAGTCCTCGTCCACCCTGTATCACGGGAATCCAAAGCAAACCTATAATGACCATTACAACTGTTGCAGCGCGGCCGACCCAAACCAATTGCGCCTGCGAAGCACTTGGCTTAAACCGTGAATAGAAATCCATCGTAAAAAGAGAAGAAGAAGCATTGAATACTCCAGCGAGGGCACTCATTAGTGCAGCGAGTAATCCGGCTACAACAATTCCCCGCACTCCAATAGGAAGCACGTGCATCACGAGTAATGGAAAAGCAGCCTGGGCCCGATCCCTGATCAGGTGTCCGCTTGCATCAAATAATTCGCTATGCAGTGAAGGGTTTAGTCCGCTCTTTGCTAAGGCAAAGCAGATCATTCCGGGAATGATGAAAAGAAATACGGGGGTAAGTTTTAGGAAGCCCGCGAAAATAGTACCGCGTCTTCCCTGGCGTTCATCGCGAGCGGCTAATACACGTTGAACAATATACTGATCAGTACACCAGTACCATAGGCCAATGATCGGTGCACAAAGTAACATCCCGGGCCAGGGATATCGATCATTGAAATACCACGCAATTCTCCCGGGTTCATTCACTGGCGCCCAGGTTCCTTGCAAACCGTGCGGAACAATAGGTTTCCACAAATTGAACATTTCACTTCCACATATCTCTTTCAACTTATCAAATCCGCCAAGAGCTTTTAATCCAAAATACGTTACCATGATCGCACCGATGATTTTCACAAAGGTTTGAAGTGTCTCTGTATAAACCACCGCTCTCAATCCACCCAGGATTGTATAAATACCGGTCAACACGATCAATAGGATCGAACCAATCCAGAATGTATCCATTCCCAAAAAATGTATTTCGGGTAATAATGCCCTGAAGACAACTCCACCCGCATAAATGCCCACCGCTATTTTTGTCAATATATAAGCTATTAACGAAATGACTGAGAGAACAGTTCTTGCTTTTGGAGTGAATCTTTTTTCCAAAAACTCGGGCATGGTAAATACTTTGGAGCGCATAAAGAAGGGAGCCATTACCCAACCCAGTACCAACAAACACCAGGCATGCAATTCGTAATGCGCAAGAGCCACGCCATCTGTTGCACCTGAACCTGCCAATCCAACCAAATGTTCAGAACCGATATTCGACGCAAAAATGGATGCGCCAACAATGAACCAACCCAGGTGACGCCCTGCAAGAAAATAATCTTCCGCGTTTGTTTTGTGTTTGGTTTTTACGGCCCAGTATGAAATACCGGCGATAACGGCAAAATAAAAAAGTATAATAGCCCAATCCAAACCAGTAAGATAATTCATAGCAGATTGTTTTTAGTGTATGAGTGATTGCCAGTTCATTGTTACTGGTTGCTCCTCGTTCCCTGGAGTAAGGTTAACCGGCAACAAGTAACCAGTAACAAGATCATATAAACCGGTTGATCATATTTTCTAAATATTCTTGTCTACCACTTTTTATTTCAGGCTCGCCATTTTCAATAGCATAAGATCTTAAATCTTCCAGGGACAATTTTCCTTCTTCAAATTCTTTTCCTTTGGCCTTATCGAAACTTGAGTACCGCTGCTGACGGATTTTTTTGTAATCAGATTTTTGTAAAATACTATCCGCAACAATTAAGGCCCAGGCAAAAGTGTCCATGCCGCCAATGTGCGCATAAAAGAGATCCTCGGCATCGGTTGAGTTGCGGCGGATCTTTGCGTCAAAATTTATTCCGCCGCCCTTGAAACCGCCCGCTTCAATAATGATGAGCATAGCTTCGACCAGCTCATTTATGTTGTTGGGAAATTGATCTGTGTCCCAGCCATTCTGGTAGTCGCCGCGATTAGCATCCATGCTGCCAAGCAAGCCCGCATCAACGGCAACCTGGAGGTCATGGGTAAAAGTATGGCCGGCAAGTGTGGCATGATTCACTTCAATATTCAATTTAAAATCATTCAGCAGATCATATTGCCTCAAAAAACCGATAACGGTCTCGGCATCATAGTCATATTGATGCTTGCTGGGCTCGCAGGGTTTTGGTTCGATAAAAAAATTTCCTTTGAATCCATTTTTCCTCGCGTAATCCTTCGCTGCATGAAGAAATTTCGCAAGGTGCTCCTTCTCTCGTTTCATATCCGTATTCAGCAAACTCATGTACCCTTCGCGGCCTCCCCAAAACACGTAATTTTCTCCATTGAGCGCTATGGTTGCATCCAGAGCCGCTTTCACTTGTGCCGCCGCATGAGACAACACGTGAAAATCCGGGTTTGTCGCCGCACCGTTCATGTATCTCCGATGGGAGAAGAGATTGGCCGTACCCCACAAAAGTTTTACTCCACTCGCCGACTGTTTTTCTTTTGCATAATCAACCATTGTCTGTAAGCGCGTGTCGTTTTCTTTCACATCATTGGTGTAGTCAACTACGTCCACGTCGTGGAAACAGTAGTAGGGCAAACTCATTTTGGTGATGAATTCAAATGCCGCGTCCATTTTATCTTTCGCCCTTTCCACGGCGTCAGATTTTTTATTCCACGGAAATAAGTGAGTGGGTTCACCAAACGGATCCGCGCCGCTTCCACAGAACGAATGCCAATATGCGCAGGCGAAACGTAAATGATCTTTCATCGTCTTACCCGCCACCACTTTGTTCTCATCATACCAATGAAAGGCGAGAGGATTATCGCTCTCCTTGCCTTCGAATTTTATTTGGGGAATGTTCTTAAAAAACTCCGTACTTCCGAGTGTGGGAGGCATTGTAAATTATTTAAGGGTAAATATAAGTTTTCAGAATCAGAGTCAAGTTTTAAAAGAAAGGAAGGATGAAAACACCCTCCCTTGTGATTATACTAACGACTACTGCTTGGCATAATTAGTAACCCGCATTTTGTGGGAAAGGTGGTCCCTGCACAACACGATCGATTTGTGCCTGCGGTATTGGCCTTAACATATGAAAGTCCTTGATGTACGGCGCTGCCTCTGGGTTCCAGTCTTTGACTCTTCTGATGAGAGACCGCGTACGCACCAGATCGAGCCACCTTTGCCATTCACCATAAAATTCACGGGTGCGCTCATCCAAAATAAAATCCAGTGTCACATCGGCAACTGTGATCGTGACGGCAGCAACAGCGACTGCATTTTGCGCCGCGGAATTACTCTTTCTGAAAGCGGCTCTTTGTCTAACCACATTGATCATGTCTGCGGCCTGCTGAAGTTTTCCATCTTTGAAATATGCTTCCGCAGCGATCAGGTATACATCTGAAAATCTATACATGACGACAGGCCGGGTTGAAGGATCATTAAAATTTGCTCCCCGGCTGGGATCCATGAACTTTTTTACTGAAGGAAAATATGTATTCGACCACAGGCTCGGCGGAACGATAATGCCTTTGAACGGAACGACACCATTGAACTGAGGAGCACCTGCTACTTCATAGTCTGGTATCCAGACAGCAGTGTCCACGCCCACCGTCATTGTATAGCTAATGCCCCGCTGATTTCCTGTTGCCGCTGTCGTGTTACTAACAGCAGTATTGGATATCCATACTTTTTGAAAAGTATTATCATACCGTGAATCATTCACCCTGTCCGCAAATGCCTGGTCGAGTACATAACGTTTGCCCGTATTGGGTCCAATGGCCGTGTTCGGTCTTGTTCTAATATACGGCCGACCATTGGCTGCATCCCTTAGCATAACCGATGTGCCATTATTCTTAAGCACGCCACCTTGTACAAAAGAATTGATACCGCTATTGGAAGGATAATTCCAAATGTAAAACCATGGAGTAAGATTTTGTGCAGCTCCACCGGAGGCAGCACCGCCGGGACCCGGAGTTACACCAGGGACGTTATTATACAGTCCGTATTTTGGATCGATACTATGATCGCTCACAAACATCGTCTCTTTTCCATAATCGTTGGCAGGATTGAATGCATCACCATAGTCTTGCCATAAGTCAAGACCATAATTTGCTTTTTTTGCGATGATGCTATCGGCACACAGTGAATATGCTTTTTGAAAATCTGCCTGCGTATTATTCAACCACCCTCTGGTTAAATAGGCCTTCGCTAATAGATATAAGGCAACTGGTTTGGTGGCAGCTTTTCCAAGAAAAGGTGCGGTGGGCTTATCCGGCAGGTCGGTTGCAGCTTCCGTGAAATCCTTTATGATCTGTACATAGACATCTGCCACGGACTGTCGTGAGTCTGCCTGTGATGGTACGGTAATGAACTCCGTATGCAGAGGGACATCTCCAAAAGTCTGCACTAAATAAAAATACCAAAAGGCACGCAGGAACTTAGCCTGGGCTAGATATTGTTTTCTTGTTGCGTCAGGAAGATCAATGGTTTGACCATATTGTAACACACCGTTCAGTGTGTTGATGTCCGTATAAGCAATGGCCCATGCCGCTCCGAAATTTGTCGCATTAAGACCGTTGTACGTGTACGGAATTCCATTTCCTGTAGCGCTGGCTCCGGCCAGGTGTTCGTCCGTACCAGCCACCATTTCAGCGCTGAAGCCTTCCGTACCCCATGCACCTCGAATGTCATTGTATACTCCGGCAATACCGCCTAACACACCCGCGGGGCTGTTAAAAAATGAAGGAACAATGCCGGACTGCGGGTGTTCCTCCAACAATTTTTTACAACCATTATTTAATAATTCGAAAGCCGTGATCATTAGTAAGGCTATCTTATTATGAAATTTCATACAAAAGATTTTATTCGTTTAGAATTTTAAATTGAGGCCAATTGTGAACTGACGCGTAGATGGATTATTTAAGTTCACACTGATCTGTCTTGTTGGAGCAGCAATTTCAGACGCACCCGTCGGAGTCACTGATCCACCGTAACCGTTTCCTTCGGGATCAGGCCCAAAGCCATCCCGCACAAACGGTGAATAAATAATGAATGGATTCGTCGCATTCACATATACTCTTAAGGATGTTATCCCTGCCTTTTTCAAGATTGTCGTTGGCAACTCATAACCCACATTGATACTTCGGCATTTGATAAAAGAACCATCGCGATATCCTAACACAGATCCAAACAGGAGCCTGTCTGTACCTGCATCTGGCGCAGGAAACGCATTCGTCGGATTTGTGTAAGTCCAATAATCAACCTTCAGCTGGTTGACTCTGCTTTGCATAAAAAATGGGAATCCGTTAGCGCCACCGTCTGCGGTGAGGTAAGGCACCAGGACCTTCATTCCCATTCTTGCAAATATGACTACTGAAACATCAAAATTCTTGTATGCAAATCTGTTAGTGATGCCGCCTTCCCATTTGGGTTGAAAATTTCCGAGGATCTGTCTGTCATTTGCATCGATCTTTCCATCTCCATTGAGATCTTGCACTCGTATTTGCCCAGGGTACTGTTTAGGAGAAGTTTGACTGGCAAGCGTGCCTTTGACTGAGTCTTCAAGCTGCCAAATGCCGATCATTTTGTAATCATAAATGACGCTTAAAGGTTGTCCCACAAACCAGCCATTCCCCTTATTATTTTTCTCAGCCGGCGTTGTCAACTGAATAATTTTTTCCCGGTTGAAAAAAAAGTTAAAGTCCGTGGTCCAGCTAAATCCATTTCTGCCTTGGATGTTAATGCTGGTCAGACTAATTTCTAAACCGCTGCCTTTTGTTTTCCCAAGATTTTTTAAGGTTGAGCCAGCACCATTACTCGGAGGCAGATTTACTGAAAGTAAAATATCTTTTGTTGTTTGATCATACACGTCAACCGAACCGGTTACACGATTTTTAAACACACCAAATTCTAATCCTACGTCCGTTTGCGAAGTTGATTGCCAGCCGAGAGAATAATTTGGAAGACTGGTCACAGTGTACGCTAATTGCTGACCGGCTGCGCCTTGTCCAAAATTATAAGCGCTGGCGGTAAGTATTCCCAGTGTTGCATAAGGTGCAACGTTGCGATTACCGGAAATACCCCAACCCCCTCTTAATTTTAGATTGGAAATAAAACCTAGACTGTTCATGAACTTTTCTTCAGAAATATTCCATCCCGCACCAAATGCAGGGTAAGTGAAATACTGATGCCCGGGCGACAATGTTGATGAGCCGTCTACTCGCACAGTAGTTGTCACGAGGTAACGGTTGTCATACCCGTAATTCAGTCGTCCCATGTAGGAGACAAGACCTTGTTCCGTGAAAAAATTGTTCGTGGTATTAGCGTTGATCGTTCCGCTGGCCAGGCCAAAATTGGAGCTCAGAATATAATCGGCGGGAA